>JAKAFB010000108.1 GCA_021818105.1 Acidobacteriota bacterium | reverse complement strand
AGGGGACGGTGTGGGCGAAGCGCTCGTCCACGACGTAGTTGTTGGAGTAGCCGCCCATGGTGATGGAGCCATCGACGCGGTCTTTGGCGGCGTAGGTGAGCGTGGCGCCTTCGTGGCAGAAGTGTTCCTCGCCGCGATTGCATGGATCGCAGTGGCGGCAGGAGTCAACGATGACGCCGATGGCGGCTGTATCGCCCAGCTTGAATTTCTTCACGGCGCTGCCTAGCGCTGTAACGCGGCCGACGATTTCGTGGCCGGGGACCATGGGGTAGATGGCGTTGCCCCATTCGTTGCGGGCCATGTGGAGATCGGAGTGGCAGACGCCGCAGTAAAGGATCTCGACGGTGATTTCAGTGGGGCCGGGCTCGCGGCGGGAGAATGCGAACGGGGCGAGCGGGGATTGTGCGCTTTGTGCTGCGTAACCTTTGGATGCGGGCATGGAAGGACTTCCTTTCAAGAGAAAGTTTATCGCGGTGGAGGGTAAGGGTTCTCGCTTGGAGCGCGCTCGAATGGGCGATTTTTTGTGGATGAAACATGAATCGGGCGGGGTCAGGGATGCAGTGCAGCTACGACTCGGGGAATGCCCTGGAGGTCGGGCGTGACGTGGATGTGTTGGAAGCCGGCGGAGGCGAGAAGGGACTGCACGGCGGCGGATTGGCCGTAGCCGATTTCAAGGAGAAGAAAGCCGCCGGGAACGAGGGCAGCGAAGGCGGCGGGGATGAGGCGGCGGTAGACGGAGAGGCCGTCGGCGTCTGCGAAGAGAGCGAGATGGGGCTCGTGCTCGCGGACTTCGACGGAGAGGGTGTCGCGGTCAGTGGCGGGGACGTAGGGCGGGTTGGAAACGATGATGTCGAATTGCTGGCCGGCAACGGGGGCGAGGAGATCGCCCTGCAGAAAGCGGACGGCGACGGAGTTGCGTTTTGCGTTTTCTTCGGCGATGCGGAGGGCGTCTGCGGAGAGGTCGATGGCGGTGACGCGGGCGTGGGGGAGATGATGCGCGAGCGCGATGGCAATGGCTCCAGAGCCGGTGCCGACGTCGAGGATGCGAACAAAAGCGGCGGGAACTGCGGAGGTTGGAGGGGCGGGTCGGGGTTCATTGCTTTCCCACCCATGTCGTCCGCTTGTAGCGGACTCCATGGATGGGGCACTCGAGGGTTCGTTGCTTTCCCAGGTCTCAGAAGCGAGACCTGGGGCACCCGGCGTGCTGGAAGATGTGGTTTCCCACCCACGTCGTCCGCTTGTAGCGGACTCCATGGATGGGGCACCCGCGATCTTCATTGCGGTTTCGACGAGGTGTTCAGTTTCAGGGCGGGGGATGAGGACGGCGGGCGTGACGCGGAAGGGTAGGCCGTAGAACTCACACTCGCCGGTGATGTACTGGATGGGCTCGCCGGTGAGGCGGCGATCAAGCAGAGTGGCGAACTGGATGGCTGTGCAACCGCCGAAGGGGTCATTGAGGTGAGCGAGGAGCCAAGCGCGATTTTTACCGAGGAGATGGAGGAGCAGGGTTTCGGCGTCGCGGCGGGCACACTGAGGATGCGGGCCCGCGCTGAGTTTTGCTTCGCCCTGGGTGAGGAACTCCTTGAGAGTCATCCGACGGCCTGGCTGGATTCCGCTTTCAATTGCTCGGCCTGGTAGTGGGCGATGAGGGCATCGACGATGGGCTGGAGCTTGCCCTCCATGACGAGGTCGAGCTGGTGGAGGGTGAGGCCGATGCGGTGGTCGGTGAGGCGGTTCTGCGGGAAGTTGTAGGTGCGGATCTTCTCACTGCGGTCGCCTGTGCCGACCTGAGATTTGCGGGCAGCGGCAAGCTCGGCGTTCTGGCGCTCCTGTTCCACCTCATAGAGGCGGGAGCGGAGAACGCGCATGGCCTTTTCGCGGTTCTTGATTTGCGACTTCTCGTCCTGGCAACTGACAACGGTGTTGGTGGGCAGGTGCGTGATGCGGACGGCGGAGTAGGTTGTATTCACGGACTGACCGCCGGGACCGGAGGAGCAGAAGGTGTCGACGCGGATGTCCTTCGGTTCGATTTTGATGTCAACTTCTTCGGCCTCTGGCAGGACGGCGACGGTGACGGCGGAGGTGTGGACGCGGCCCTGCGTCTCAGTGGCGGGGACGCGCTGTACGCGGTGGACGCCGCTTTCCCACTTGAGCTGGGAGTAGACGCGTTCGCCCTCGATGATGGCGATGACTTCCTTGTAGCCGCCGACGCCGGACTCGGAGAGCGAGAGGACTTCGACCTTCCAGCGATGCTGCTCTGCAAATCGGGTGTACATGCGAAAGACTTCGGCAGCAAAGAGGGATGCTTCATCCCCGCCGGTGCCTGCGCGAATTTCGAGGACGACGTTCTTCTCGTCGTTGGGATCCCTGGGCAGAAGGAGGATCTTGAGCTCTTCCTGCACGGCGGCTTCGCGCGGCTCGAGCGCGGCGATTTCATCGGCGGCCATGGCGCGAAGGTCGGGATCGCTTTCGGCAAGCATGGATCGGGCATCAGCAAGGCCCTGCTGGATTTGCTTGAGCTCGCGGTACTTTTCGACGGCGGGCTCGAGTTCCCGCGCGGCCTTGGCGGTCTTGTGGTAGCGCTCGTGGTCGTTGAGGACGTCAGGCAAAGCAAGCTGCGCCTGCAACTCGTGGTAGCGCTCTTCCATTTGTAGCAAACGATCAATCACGGCATACTCCTGCGGAGGCGGGGAGGTGAATTTGGAAACGAAGAAGGAAAGAGACAAACGTTTGGATGGGCGGCGGGCGCCGCTAGAGGAGAGCCGGGATGGGCTGATGGAGTGCCATTGCCTGACAGTCCTTATTGTAGACCGGATGGGGAGCCTGATTCCAGAGCGGATGCGAAGAGAGCGGAGTTCACTGGGGATAGTTCATGCGGAGAAGCAGGGCCTGGAAGCGGGGGTCGGAGCGGAGGTGGGGCCGGTCACTCTGAGATCCAGCGGGTGTCGAGCCGGCGGCTTGCTCTGTATGACGTGCCGACACGGCAGCACATTGCGTTTCTGCTCGTGCATCCCGATCAGACGGACAGGATTGTCACGCGGGGCAGCCTGCTGTTCCATGTGAGGGGCAACAGATAGATGCTGGCCGAGGTCCGCATGCAAGGTTCGAGCGTGCGCAACGTGATGGTGGTTCAGCCGAGTGCTGCTGAAGAAATGACGATGAACGAACCCGGCGAGCAGAAAACGATTGAAGTGCAATGGACTGAAGCGAAGGAACAAGGCATCGACGAGAAGTGAAAGGGCCGTGGCCGGGAGGTTTGGAGCATGACCGGCTACGGCCTTTGTGCGTGTGACGATGAGCGTGGCAAGGCACGCGAGTGACTTCTACAGCCGTGCGTGGGTGCCGTCGCAGAAGGGTTTATTGGAGCTGTGCTTGCAGCCGCAGAGATAGGCGGTTTTGGTTTCAGTGGCTTCAAACCTGAGAGGTGTGAACTCTGTACCCCTGTGGCTGCCATCGCAGAAGGGTTGGTTGGCGCTGCGGCCGCAGGCGCACCAGGAGTAGGACTTGCCGGCTTCAAGCTGGACGGGGAAGGGACCTTTCTTTGCAATCACGGGTTCTGACACGAGCAATACCTCCTTGCAAAATAGGTGACGCGCACGAGCAGGATCAGATTGGATCCGAGCCTGATAGGTACCTTAGGCGAATTGACTGGTTTGTGCAACGGAGGAACTGCGGTGGATGAAAAAGGGAACGGCGCGTTCATGGTTGGATGAGCGCGCCGGTTTTTACGGGAGGAGGGATGAATCGTACTAGTGCCTGGGTGCACTGCGCTGGGCAATGCCCCAGTGGTAGACGAACTCCACGAAGCCGTATTGCATGTTGTGGTCAACGGGATAGATGGCGGCGACGACGCGCTTGCCCTGCGCGTAGGCATAGTAGAAGTTGACGGAGAGGGTCTTGGTGGCATTCCAGTCGGCGCTGATGTCGGCCACAGAGGCGAGGGATGATGCGCCATTGGAGGGACGGCCGACAAAACCGAAGACCTTGTTATCAAAGGCTCCACCGCCCTGATACCAGAAATCGCTGGATGATGTGAGCTGTAGCCAGTGGAGATCCGAGCGCAAGGCCACACGCTTGACGGGTGTATCCATGAGCGATACGAAACCGTCAGTGTTGTCCATGAGGTTGTAGAAGGGCAGGCGGGCATAGACGCGTGGCGTGGGCAGCAGCTGAAAGAAGGTGTTGTGCTTGTTGTCGGTCGGGTTGTCGTCGCCGCTGGAGCGGAACCATCCGCCGCGCAGCCAGGGCGCGGTGGCAACAGAGCCGAGTTTGTATCCAACCTCAAGAGCCACGGCGTTGGCGCTGTGACTCTGTGTGCCCCAGGAGCCATTCTGTACGGCGCCCCAGAAGAGGAAGTCAAATGTGCCGGGACCGGCGGGAATGGCAGTGATGAGGTCGCCGCCGTAGGTGCCAATGCGGATGTTGTTGTGATCGGCCTGGCGGACGGTGAGTGCACGATTGTCCGTCTTGGTAAGGCCGGTGCGGCCGTCGTGATAGCCGGCGGCAAACACGCGCCAGAGCACGCGCTGGTTTGCTTCAGAGCGGCTGAGAGCGAGGTATTGGAAATCAACATTAAGCTCGGGGTTTCCGTTCATGTTGAAGACGCCCTGATCAGAGCGCGCACCGGCGGCTGCGAGGTCCCAATTCTGAGCGCCGTAGTGGCCTTCGATGCCGTCCACGCTGCGTTGGGCGTTGGTGAAGCCGAAGTTTCCGATGAGGCGCTGGGCAATGCGATTGGATTGCAGCCAGGCGAGCGTTGGATCCTTCTGCGGAATCTCCTGGCCCTCAAAAAACTCGAAGCGGCCGAGGCGCAGGCTTTTGTGAGGCGAGCCGAATTGGTAGCGTACGTAGCCCTGCTTGAAGAAGGCTGCGGCGGGATAGTCGTTGTTGCCGTTCGATGCATAGTAGGTGGCGCCGAGGCCGAGCTGGCCCTGCGCGGCAACGGGCGAGACAGCGTCAGTGGGCGCGTGGAGGATGGCTGGCTGCGCAAGCTCGAGTTGCCAGTCCCAGCGGCTAATCTTCTGCGAGACGGCAATGCGCAGGAGGGATTCGAGGTAGGCGTAGGTCTCTGATTGAGGCGGCGCGGCGAACCACTGCCACGTGTCGATGCGTGTGCGGTCAAAGACAGAAACCGCAACGGGGGAGTTGCCTGTGGCAGCAGCTTGTGCAGGGCTGTGCGCCGGCGCAGCAATCACGAGCGCCACAGAGAGGAAGGCTGCGGCGCGGTTCAATTTAAACATTGAATCTCCTTGAGCGTTGAGTTGCAGAATCGCCTGAGCCACGCGCGTCCAGACATTAAACACACGTTGGGGAGGGCGCAGGCGGCCTCCAGAAAAGGGGATAGTAACAGCCACAGAATGATGTGCGTATCAGCCCAAAGGATGAGGGATGTGATCTTTTGCAGTGGAGAGGCTGCACTGCATGTAGCGGAAGTGACGTCGGTCAGGGGAGAAAGAAACGGCGGCATGGGGTGAGCCATGCCGCCGGGAGAGGAGATGGGTGTCGAGCCACTAAGCGCGCTCTGGAGCGGCAGGCGTGGAGGTGAACTCGACGGTTTGCGTGCCGAGGCGCGGGTGCCGGGCGGTGAGGCGAATTGTGCCGGGAGCTTCCGTGGCGCGAATCCACACGGCACCTGTGCCACCCACCAGCGCGAAGGGGTTGTCGCCAATGAGAGTGGCGGGGCCTTCGAGCGTGAGGGCGACCGCATCGTTCGCATAGGGACGAATGGCGCCGCACTCATCGGTGACGCGCAGAACAACGCGCGTAGTGTCTGCGCCGTCGGCCGTGAGTTCGTGGTCATCGGGCATCAACGAAAACCTGCTGTCAACGCCGAGGCCCGACATGGTTTTGGAAATCACCATTTTGCCGTTGATGTAGCCCTCGACACGGAGATCGCCCCACGTGGCGCCAAACTTCTTCAGGTCGAGCTTCTCGACGTCAACCGTGAAGGGCGGGTATTTGAGGTGGGCAAACTCGGTGCGGTCGGGTTCGACTTCAGCAAGCTGCGTCCATGCGTTTTCAGGCGCACCAGGGACTTTGGCGAGGATGCGCAGGCGTTCGCAGTTGGAGCAGAAGAGCAACTGCTTGATGCCAACGGGCTCATCTCCGCGCGCCCAATGGAAGGCGGGCTCGAGAACGACTTCTTCCGACGGGTCGCACTGCGACTTGTAGAAACCCGCGGCGGGCTTGGGCTCGCGGAAGATGTCTGTAACGCCGTGATAGCAGATGCGATCGCCGGAGCCGAAGTTGGAGTGCGTGTTGTAGTCGAAGGCGCACCAGCCGATGCCGCCAGCGTACTGCGGATTGGAGGCGAGCTGGTTGTGAATGCGCGCGTGGCGCAGTGTGTGCTCACGCTGGTGCTCGTTGTCGTCAATGGTCTTGGTGGGGAAGGTGTGACCGACGAACTCCGTGTTGAGATAGCGGTGATGGTTCGGCGGTTTGAGGGGGAAACCGAAGTCGTTCATGGTGAAGACGTCTTCGAGGAATTCTGATTCCTGGAAGTAGCGGATGCCGCCGGTCTGGCGGGAGTCGTCGAGCGCGTGTGCGAGGGCGTTGGTGCGCGTGTAGAAGCTGTGGTCATCGAGGGATTCGTTGATGCGGACGCCCCAGAGGATGATGGAGGGGTGATTCCAGTCGCGGCGAATCATGCGGCCGACGTTGTCGATGGCGACCTGCTTCCAGGACTCGTCGCCGATGTGCTGCCAGCCGGGAATCTCTTCGAGCACGAGCAGGCCGACCTCGTCGCAGCGATCGAGGAAGTGGCGCGACTGCGGATAGTGAGAGGTGCGGACGATGTTGCAGTGCAGGTTCTTGCGCAGGATGTCGGCATCGCGGCGCTGCACGCGCGCGGGCATGGCTTGGCCGACGAAGGGGAAGGTCTGGTGGCGGTCAAGGCCGCGCAGCTTGATGATTTTGCCGTTGAGAGAGAAGCCGTGGTCAGTGAATGTGGCTTCGCGGAAGCCGATGCGGCGCGAGTCCTCGTCTACGACGCTGCCCGCGTGCACGAGCCGGACGTGGACGGTGTAGAGGTGAGGCGAGTCGAGATCCCAGAGCTTGATGTTGCCGAGCTGAGTGAGTGTGATGGTCTGGCGCGCCGGATCGGTTTTGGTTTGCGTGCTGGCGTAGGGCGAGGCTGCAGTGTAGGGGTCCATGCCGGCCGAGGGATCGGGCGAGGGCGCTGCAGATACGGTTACTGGCTTAGAGCCCTTGGCGATGACCTGATCGCCGTCGCGCAGCTCGGCTTCAAGCATGACGGAACCGCTGGTGGGCAGGTCGCCGGCAAGAAAGGTGTGGACATCCAGAGAAGGTTGCGCGCTGAGTACGTTCTTTGGCTCGGC
>JAKAFB010000031.1 GCA_021818105.1 Acidobacteriota bacterium | reverse complement strand
TCCGCTGAATCGAGTACACTGAATTTGCCCCACCCAAGTGCCGGGATGGCGGAACTGGCAGACGCAGCGGACTCAAAATCCGCCGACCCTTGCGGTCATGGGGGTTCGACCCCCCCTCCCGGCACCAGATTTTCAAGACATGTTCTTCCCCCCAAATCTCCAAGCAAATTCAGGTGCATGCCATGTCATGCGGGAAAGGCCACGGCTGCATCCCAGCCGGCCAGTGGAGATCGTGCGCCGGGCAGCCCGTTGAAGGAATTCGAGAGCATACTTAAGCCGCCGAAGATCTGATAGGGGGCGTGCGCACGAGATTGACCCAGCGCAACAAGGGGTAGGCACAGAAGCGCGGAAAGTGTGCAGAAGCTGAATCGCATTGCGTTCGTCCTGCAACGGGTCTTTCCATCGTAGCGAAATGGAGTGGCGGGGGCGAGCCCGAATTGCGACGCTCGAAGCAGGCCTGCGGTAATCCGGAAGCGCACATGCCATAAACTGCGATGGGCAGCCGGAATGGTATAGCCTCAGAGTGCGAGCAGTGTGCGCGGAGAGCACTCCATGGAAGGAAAGGCCGGAGATCAGGCGGCGCTGGATGAGCTGTTGCAACGCGCGCGGGAAGCAGCGCGGCACGCCTATGCGCCGTATTCGAACTTCAGGGTGGGCGCGGCGCTGCGGCTGACCAGCGGTGCGATCGTAACCGGGACCAATGTGGAGAATGCGAGCTATGGGCTGACCGTGTGCGCGGAACGCACGGCAGTAGCGCAGGCCGTGGTGAAGTTCGGTCCGGAGATTCGCATTGCCGAGGTGGCAGTGACCAACCTGAACCATGCCGCCAGTCCGCCGTGCGGCGCGTGCCGGCAGGTGCTGGCCGAGTTTATTGAGCCGGATGCGCCGGTGGCCTTTGCCACGGCGGACGGCGTGCGCGTGATGCCCTTCCGCGAGTTGCTGCCCGAGATGTTTGAGAAGCGGCGCGGGTAGAGGCAGAGCATGACAGACCCCACACAGCGCACCTCCGAAGACGCT
Source organism: Acidobacteriota bacterium (assembly GCA_021818105.1). Classification (GTDB taxonomy): domain Bacteria; phylum Acidobacteriota; class Terriglobia; order Terriglobales; family Acidobacteriaceae; genus Telmatobacter. Next base: position 34,978 of record JAKAFB010000031.1, on the reverse strand, counting down.
GCTCCCCTGCACATGGTGGACCTGATCCGAGCCAAACGCGACGGCGAGGCGCTGAATGCGCGCGCGCTTGAGTTTCTGGTGCAAGGCGCAGCGAGTGGCTCCATTCCTGCGGAGCAGTTGGCAGCGTGGCTGATGGCAGCGTGGCTGCGCGGACTGACGCTGGAGGAGACACGGGCGTTGACGGTGGCCATGCGCGACTCTGGCGAGCGGTTTGATGCAAGAGCGCTGGGCAGGACGGCGGTGGACAAGCACTCGACGGGCGGCGTGGGCGACAAGACGAGTTTCCTGGTGGCTCCGCTGGCAGCGGCATGCGGGCTGGTGGTGCCGATGATCAGCGGTCGCGCGCTGGGGCACACAGGCGGCACGCTGGACAAGCTGGAGGCGATTCCCGGCTTTCGGACGGCGCTCTCGCTGAAGGAATTTGAGGCCGTGCTGGCGCGGTGCGGCGCATCGATTGTGAGCCAGACGCCGACGCTGGTTCCGGCAGACCGTGTGCTGTATGCCTTGCGGGACCGCACGGCAACCGTGGAAAGCCCAGGGCTCATTTGCGCATCGATCCTAAGCAAGAAGCTCGCGGCAGGGCTGGATGCGCTGGTGCTGGATGTGAAGACAGGTTCGGGCGCGTTTCTGCGCAAGCGCGAGGATGTCGCGTACCTGGCTGCGCTGATGGTGGCAACGGCAGAGGGGGCAGGCACACGCACGGTGGCGCTGCTGACCGACATGGGCCAGCCACTGGGGCACATGGCGGGCAACTGGCTCGAGCTGATGGAGTGTGTGGAATTGTTGCGGGGCGCGCATCCGGCGGGAAGCGAGGACCTGCGCGAGCTCTCGCTTCGCCTCGCCGGCTGGATGATCCATCTGGGGGGCAAGGCGGCGGTGCCGCATGAGGGCTACGAGATGGCCGCGGCGAAGCTGGCGGATGGATCGGCGCTGCGCGTGTTTCTGGAAATGGTTGCGGCACAGGGCGGAGACATATCCGTCTTCGATGATTTTGAGGGATTCCACAGCCCGGGGGCCACTCTGGTGGTGGAAGCGTGGGAGAGCGGCTACATCACGGAGATGGACACAACCGCATTGGGCTGGGCTGTGCAGCGGCTGGGAGCGGGGCGCGAGCGGGCCGGTGAGCCCGTGGATGCGCATGCGGGCATTGCCTTCCACGCGCGGCGCGGGGCGCGTGTGGAGCGCGGGCAGCCGCTGGCGACACTGTATGCGACAACTGCGGCAAAGCTGGCCGAGCCGTTGGAGCTGACGCGGCACGCAATTCACATTGCAGAGGCTGCGCCGGACACAGTGCCGCTGGTGAGCCGCATCTTCCAGCGGGCCGATGCGGAAGCATATCTGCGCGATGCTGTAAGGTAGTGGGGAAGCAGCTTCCTGTCTTCGGCTCCCGGCTTTTCGCTTTCATGGTTCGACAGACGGAGAGGGGCTGCGTGCGCTGAGGGTCCAGTGCTGAGGGCAGCGGGCTGTCAACGGGCGTTCAAGGAGTGACCGCTTGGATCGTTTCACGGGGATGCTGGGGATACTTGCCGTGCTGATTGCGGCGTGGCTGGGCTCAACGGATCGCAGACGCATCCGCTGGCGCACAGTGGCCTGGGGACTGGGCCTGCAGGGTGTGTTTGCCTTTTTTGTTCTGCGCTTTGATTACGGCCAGCGCGCAATGGCCTGGGCAGGCGACGTAGTGAATAGCATGCTGGCCTCGACGGCCGCGGGCACCCGTGTTCTGTTCGGCGCGCTGGGTACGCCGAATACGTCGCTGGGCTCGATCTTCGCGTTTCAGGTGTTGCCGACGATTATCTTCATCTCCGCATTTTTCGCGGTGCTATACCACATCGGTCTGATGCAGATCATTATTCGCGGGCTGGCGTGGGTGATGCTGAAGACGATGCGCATCTCCGGCGCGGAGAGCATGAACGTGGCGGCATCCATTTTCATGGGGCAGACGGAGGCGCCGCTGACCATCCGGCCATTCTTGTCAAAGGCCACACGCAGCGAGCTGATGACGATTATGACCAGCGGCATGGCGCACGTTTCCGGCGGCATCATGGCGATGTACATTGCGCAGGGCGTAGCGGCCAAGCACCTGCTGGCCGCGGTGATTATGACCTCGCCGGGCACGATTCTGGTGTCGAAGATGCTGGTGCCGGAGACGGATGTTCCCGCGACCGAGGGGCGCGTCATCATGCCTGAGCAGGAGGAACACAAGGAAGAAAACCTGATTGGAGCGATTGCACGGGGCACCATCGACGGCGGCAAGCTTGCGATGAACGTGGCTATCATGCTCATCAGTTTTCTCGCGCTGGTGGCGCTGCTGGATAGCCTGCTGGGCTGGGTACACATGCATGCGGGCATGCACTGGGTTCCGGGGAGCCTGGGACAGATTCTGGGCTTTCTGTTTGCACCGGTGGCGTGGCTGATTGGCGTGCCGTGGCATGACTGCGGCACGATTGGCAACCTACTGGGCACACGCATGGCACTGAACGAGGTGATTGCCTACATCGCGCTGGGCGCGCAGAAGGCAACGCTGGCGCCACGTTCGTTCACCATTGCCACGTTTGCGCTGTGCGGATTTGCGAACCTTGGCTCCATCGGTATGCAGATTGGCGGCATTGGCGCGCTGGTGCCGGAGCGGCGCAATGATCTGGCCAAGCTGGGCGTGCGCGCCATGCTCGCGGGCACCATGGCCAACCTGATTTCTGCCTCGATTGCGGGCATGTTCCTGGGATAGAAGCGGCAAGCCATGCGGCCGCGCGAGGAGTTGCACGATGAAGACCTATCAAATTGCGCTGGTGCCGGGCGATGGAATCGGCAAGGAAGTTGTGCCCGCGGGCCGGAAAGTGCTGGAGACGCTGGCGCACACAACCGATTCTTTTCAGTTTGAGTTTGAGGCTTTCGACTGGGGCGGCGACTACTATCGCAAGCATGGCCTGATGATGCCGGCCAACGGGCTCGATGCACTGCGCGGCAAGGACGCAATTCTCTTTGGTTCGGCAGGCGACCCCGATATTCCCGATCACATCACGCTTTGGGGCCTGCGGCTCAAGATCTGCCAGGGGCTGGACCAGTACGCGAATGTGCGGCCCACGCGCATTCTGCCCGGCATTGACGGCCCGCTGAAGCGCTGCAGGCCGGAAGACCTGAACTGGGTGATTGTGCGCGAAAACACCGAGGGCGAGTACTCCGGCGTGGGCGGACGCATGCACCAGGGACACTCGATTGAGGTGGCCACGGATCTCTCGTTGATGACGCGGGCGGGCGTGGAGCGCATTCTGCGCTACGCGTTTCGGCTTGCTCAATCACGTCCACGCAAGCTGCTGACGGTGATTACTAAGAGCAACGCGCAACGGCATGCGATGGTGATGTGGGACGAGATCGCGGCACAGATTGCAGCGGGGTTCCCGGACGTGACGTGGGACAAGGAGTTGGTGGATGCGGCAACGGCGCGCATGGTGAACCGGCCGGCATCGCTGGACACGATTGTGGCGACGAATCTGCACGCGGACATTCTGAGCGACCTCGCGGCTGCGCTGGCTGGAAGCCTGGGCATCGCGCCAACGGCCAATATCAACCCCGAGCGCGTATATCCATCAATGTTCGAGCCGATTCACGGATCTGCTTTTGACATCATGGGCAAGGGGCTGGCCAATCCAATTGGCACATTCTGGTCAGTCGTGTTGCTGCTGGAGCATCTGGGCGAGATGGCTGCGGCACGGCGTGTGATGCAGGCCATTGAGCATGTGGCCGCAAACCCGCGGCTGCACACGCGCGACCTGGGCGGCAACGCCACCACGAACGAGGTGACCGAGGCCGTGTGCGCAGAGATTGCGGCAACGACCAGGAACAGTCTGGCGCAGGCGTGAAGATACAGCAGACGAAGAAGTACGATCCAGCATGACACCAGACATGGAATCTCGCGTGGTTGCGAAGCTGCGGCGGCGCATTTTGCCGTTTGTGATGCTGCTCTACTTCGTGAGCTTTCTTGACCGCGTGAACGTGGGTTTTGCCGCCTTCGGCATGAACAAGGCAATCGGCCTCACATCAGCCATGTTCGGACTGGGCGGCGGCGTCTTTTTCGTGAGCTATTTTCTGTTTGAGGTGCCGTCGAATCTGATCCTGTATCGAGTAGGCGCGCGGCTGTGGATTGCGCGGCTGATGGTGAGCTGGGGCCTGGTCTCAGCCGCGTCCGCGTTTGTGACGGGGCCGCACAGCTTCTACGTGCTGCGCTTTCTGCTTGGCGCGGCGGAGGCTGGATTCTTTCCCGGCATCATTCTCTACTTGAGCCTCTGGTTCCCTGCCCGCCATCGGGCGGCGGCGGCCGCTGCCTTCATGGCCGCAGCGCCGCTGTCCACAGCGATCGGTTCGCCTATCTCGGGGGCAATCATGGAGCTGCCGGTGATGGCTGGACTGAGCAACTGGCAGTGGCTTTACATCCTTGAAGGGCTACCGGCCATTGCCCTTGGACTTCTCGTTCTGAAGGTTCTGACCGATCGCCCGGAAGATGCCAACTGGCTTGCCCAAGAAGAGCGCGCTTGGCTGGTGGCCACGCTTGCCAGCGAGCATGAGGGCCGAAGTCCACACAAAGAAAACATGCGCGACGCGCTGGCCACGCTGGCAAATCCGCGTGTGCTGGCCCTGGCGCTGATTTATCTGGGTACCTCGGCTGGACTGTATGCGCTGGGGCTGTGGTCGCCGTTGCTGCTCAGGCAGTACGGGTTTACTGCATTGCAGACGGGCTGGCTGAATGCCGTGCCCAGCGTCGTCGCCATCGTGGTCATGGTTGGATGGGCGCATCACTCCGACCGCACGCTGGAGCGCACGTGGCATGTGGTGATTCCCTGTATTGCCGCGTGCCTTGGCTTTGTGAGGGCGGGAACAACGCATACAGCGCTGAGCCTGCTGTTGGCGCTGACTGCGGTGAATGCTGGCATCAGCGCAGCAAAGGCGCCGTTGTGGTCCATGCCGAGCATGTTTCTCACCGGGGCCAGCGCCGCAGCCGGAATCGCCATGATCAACTCAGTCGGCAATCTCGGCGGATTTATTGGGCCCTTCCTGATTGGATGGCTCAAGGACAGATGGAGCAGTTACGAAGGCGGGCTCTTCGCGGTGGGTGCGCTACTGGCGCTGTCAGCAGGAATCATGCTGGCGCTGGATTTTGCTGATGCGGGGCGGCAGGCAGAGCAATGCGCAACGAGCAATGCGCCAGGCCGCAAAGAATAGTACAGCTGCCTTGATGGCGACGCGCGAACCCAATGGGTGATTCCGCAACCTGATTGCAAGCCTGTAGAATTGCGACAATCTGGCAGCGGAATTGAGAACCATGAGCTACTTTGACCAGGTAACGGAAGCAGCGTCGTATGTGAAGGCACGGCTGGGCAATCTGAAGCCGCGCGTCGGCATGGTGTTGGGTTCCGGCTTAGGCGATGTGGCCGAGTCGGTGGCGAATCCGGTGGTAGTGCCTTACGGAGCAATTCCGCACTTTCCGGAGTCCACGGTGGAGGGCCACCAGGGACGGCTGGTCGCGGGGCGACTGGGCGGCGCTCCAGTGGTCATGCTGCAGGGCCGCGTGCACTTCTATGAGGGCTACACGCCACTGCAGGTCACCTTTCCCATGCGGGTGCTGGGATTGCTGGGCATTGAAGCCGTGGTGCTGACGAATGCCGCCGGCGGCATCGACGAGAATTACAAGATCGGGCAATTGGCGATCATCACTGACCACATCAATATGATGGGCTGGAATCCGATGGTGGGGCCCAATGAGCCGCGGTTTGCGCGCAAGCAGGGTGCAGGCCAGCGGTTCTTTGATATGTCTGAGGCCTACGCCGGCTGGTTGCAGCAACTGGCGCGCGACACGGCTTTTGCCGAGGGCTTTGATTTGACCGAGGGGGTTTACCTGGCGGTCAGCGGGCCCAGTTTTGAAACGCCCGCTGAAATCCGCGCCTTTCGCGCTCTGGGAGCAACTCTGGTGGGTATGTCCACCGTGCCGGAGACGATTGTGGCACGCCACATGGGCATCCAGGTGCTGGGCATTTCCTGCATCACGAACATGGCCGCGGGGCTGAGCACCACTCCGCTGAGCCATGCGGAAGTGTTCGAGACGGGCAAGCAGGTGCGATGGCGGCTGGCGAGGCTGCTGGAGCAACTGGCACCGGGCATCTCCACGCTGCTGGAAGCGGAGCCGTGAGCGCAGACGGCGACGAGCGGCTGGAGCAACGGCTGCCTTTTCCGCCTGTGGTTCTGGGGATAGCCGGAGCCTCCGGGTCAGGCAAGACGACCCTGGCCACGGAACTGGCGCGCGAGTTGGGGGGCTTCAACTTTCCGCTGGACAACTACTACCGGGACTTGAGCCATCTGCATCCCGCTGAGCGGGCCTTGAAGAACTTTGACGACCCTGCGTTGATCGAAATCTCTCTGCTGGCGGAGCACGTTGCCGCACTGGCGCGGGGCGAGACGATTGAAAGGCCGCTCTACGACTTCTCCACACACACGCGTGTGCCTGACCGCACAGAGTCGGTGCGTGCCGGCGCCTTTCTGCTGGTGGAGGGACTGTTTGCCCTGCACTATGCAGAGTTGCTGCCGCTCTACCATTTTCGCGTGTACGTGGACGCACCCGATGATGTGTGCTTTGAGCGACGACTACGGCGGGACATGCAGGAGCGCGGTCGCACGGCGGAGTCCGTTGAGAGGCAATATGCAGCCACGGTGCGGTCGGCGAGCCTGCACTATGTGCGCCCTTCAGCCGTGCATGCCGACCTGACCGTGGACGGGACGGCGGCACTGGACTGGAAAGTAGAGCAGGTACTGGCAAACCTGCGCGGGCGCGGCCTCTTGCATATGCAAGCCTGAGTGAAAGAACCGCCGGAAATTGTTGCCAAAGGAATCAACAAGACGGATCCCACCTTTGGTTACACCCGGATGTGCCCAATGTGGGAGAGCCAGAGTCTGAAACTGCAGCTAAGCTGTCCTCGTATTTGCAGAGAAAGTTCCTCTGCTCAGGATTCACGAGAAATCCATCTGCAGTGCGGTCTCGTACGATTAATGTGAGGAACATGATGCGCAGATGGCGTGCACAACAGTGGCAACAGATTGAGGGATGGCTCCGGCAGGGCACCTCACCGCGCAAGTTGGCGCTGACACTGGCGCTGGGCTTTGCAATCGGATGTATTCCGATTGTGGGCGTTCCCACGGCGCTGTGCTTTGCGGTGGCCTTTACATTCAGGCTGAATGTACCCGCAATTCAAGCTGCGAACTACATGGCGATGCCGCTGCAAGTGTTATTGATTTTGCCCTTCATTCGGCTGGGCGGGTGGTTGTTTGCCGGGAGTCACCCACAGGTGCTGACGGCGAACGCGCTGTTCCACCAGTCTCCGGTGAAGCTGCTGTGGGCATCAGGAAGCGTTGCAGGTCAAGCCCTGGGAGCTTGGATTGTGATTGCGGGACCGGCAGTGTTGCTGATGACGATGGCCTTGACTCTGGTGTTGCGGCGGGTGCCAGCTCTGACAGCAGAACGCGCGGACTCAGCAGAATTATTCCTTAGAAACAAATAGATAAATTCTGATAGATACAATCGGCCCTGACGCAGTGAAGAAGCGCAACCCTGAGATGCCCGGATCCTCTCAGGGTTGCGCAAAATCGTATTTGCGTCTGATGCGCTCAACCGGCTTCAACCAGACCATAGCGGCGCTGCCAGGCTTCCTTGAGCCTTGCCCAGACGCGCGCGCGTTCCGCCTCAGTGCCTGCGGCTTCCCTTTCCTCGCCATCCGCGGGATGAGCAAAGCGGGCTGCCTCCAGCTTGGCCAGTTCAAGCAGCTGGCGATCGCGAACAAGATTGGCAACGCGGAAGTCCGGCAGACCCGCCTGCCGCGTGCCGAAGAACTCGCCGGGGCCGCGGATGGCGAGATCCAGCTCAGCCAGTTCAAAGCCGTCCTGCGTGCGGACCAAAGCGTTGAGGCGTTCCTCCCCTACCGGCGATATGCGCGGGCCGGTGATCAGGATGCAGTAGCTGCGCGCGGCTCCGCGGCCCACGCGGCCACGAAGCTGGTGCAACTGCGCAAGGCCAAAGCGCTCTGCGTGCTCTACGACCATGACGGTGGCGTTGGGCACGTCGACGCCGACCTCGATGACCGTGGTGGCCACGAGCACATCGATTTCGCCGCGCTGGAAGCGGCGCATGATGACTTCCTTGTCGTCGGCATCGAGGCGGCCGTGGATGAGGCCCACGCGCAGGCCGGCCAGTGGGCCGGTGCGCAGCTTTTCATGCATTTCTACGGCGGACCTGAGGCCGGACTTTGCCGGTGAACTGGTTTCCTGCTGCGCGTCCGGGAACAGATCAGCGGTTTTGCCTTTGCGGACGGTTTTGCGTAGAGGCGCGGCGGGCGCAGGCGCGGGGGCGTCAGTGTCCTGCGCAAAGTCGAGCTCCGGCGCATCGTCGCGATTGCCCTCGATGACGGGATACACGATGTATGCCTGGCGGCCCTGCGCAACCTGTTTGCGAACAAATTCCCAGACTTCTTCAGCGCGCTCGCCGGGCACGCGGCGCGTGACGATAGGCGTGCGGCCGGGCGGCAATTCGTCAAGAACGCTGATTTCAAGATCGCCATAAAGCGAGAGAGCCAAGGTGCGCGGTATCGGCGTGGCTGTCATGACGAGCATGTCCGGCTCGGCATGGTTGGGCTTCTTCATGAGTTTGAAGCGCTGGAGGACACCGAAGCGATGCTGCTCATCCACGACGATGAGGCCGAGGCGGTCGAATTCCACTTTCTCTTCAATGAGCGCATGGGTGCCGATGACGAGCTGCGCTTCGCCGCGATTGATGAGGCCGCGATTAGCGCGCTTGCGGTCCTCATCGAGCGAGCCGGTGAGGAGCACAATACGATAGCGTCGAGAGGAGCGCTCCAGCAGCTTGCGCGCGGCGAGGTAATGCTGCGTGGCAAGAATCTCAGTGGGTGCCATGAGAGCAGCCTGGTAGCCGTTCTCCATGGCGACAATCATGGCCTGCAAAGCGACGATGGTCTTGCCGGAGCCGACGTCGCCCTGCAGCAGGCGGCGCATAGGGCTGGGCTGGCGCATGTCGGCGACGATTTCGGCCAGCGTGCGCTTTTGCGCGGCAGTGGGATGAAACGGCAGGACCTCTCGAATGGCTTCACGCAGCTTGTCCGTAGTGGCAAAGCTGATGCCCACGCGCTCGCGCATGCGGCGGCGCTTGAGTTCCAGTCCCAGTTCGAGGAAAAACAGCTCCTCGAATATGAGGCGGCGATGCGCGGGAGTGGCAGCAGCCTGAAGTTGCGCCATCGGCGTGCCTTCGGGCGGAAAGTGTACTTCGCGGAGGGATGTTTCCCGGTCTGGCAGGCCAAGTCGCTGCATCATGGCCTGCGGCAGGCATTCCGGCACAGCGCCGCGCATGTTCTCAAGCAGGTTGAAGATGACTTTGCGCTGCCAGCGCGAGGCCAGGCGACTGCCGCCCAGCGATTCATAGACCGGCGTAATGCGGCCCACTTCCAGCAGGCGGGTTTCGGCGTCGTCGCTGGCATCGGGCAGCAGCTCAAACTGCGGCTGGATCATTTTGAAGTTGCTGGTGGAGCGCGAGGGCTCCACTTTGCCGAAGAGGGCTACGGTTTGCCCGGCCTGGAATTTGCCTTGCAGGTAGCTGCCGTTGAACCAGAGGCACTTGAGCGCGTGGCGGCCCTGGCCCACGGTGAGCTCGAAAATTGGCATGCGGCGCGTACGCAGCAGCATGGCTCCGCGCACCTCGGCAATGACACTGGCCATTTCGCCGGGTTTCAGTTCGTCGAGGCTGCGCGGGTTCTGGCGGTCTTCGTAGCGGAAGGGGAGATGGTAGAGCAGGTCTTCGGCGGTCTGGATGCCTTTGGCGGCAATCAGTTCCGCCACGCGCGGCCCTACACCGCGCACAAACTTGACTGGATCATCGAGCCTGGGCACACTCCGGATGCTAACGCATTTGCAGGACTGGCGTAAGCGGCGGGGGAGAATCCGCTAGAGATCAGAGAGGGCGAAGCGAGCGGAACGTACTTGCGCGGCCAGCATGCGCAGCACACGCAGCGACATGGCCGGCTCAGTCAGCATGAGATTGGAGAAGTCTTCGCGCTGAATAAAGCTGATCCGCGCCCCTTTAAGCGCCTTGGCCGTGAGCGAATAGGCTTCATTACCGATGAGGCCGGGCAGTCCGAGCAAGGAGCCGGCGGCGGCAATGCCCTGCATCACGGCCTCGCCCAAAGGCGATTCCATGGTGAGCGTGGCTGTGCCCTCGATGAGCACGAACAGGCCCTCGGGTAATTCCCCCTGCCGGAAGAGAATGCGGTCCTCCTCGCAGGGGATGGGCGTGGATCGTTTCTCAAGAGCCTGGAGCAGCTCCTGATCGGCAACGAACGCGGACGAATCTATTTTCACTTCGGTTCTCCAAACAGATGAAATAAGAGAATTGCTCATAGTTGTTGGTCCGCTGATGCAGTACGCAGATATGCTTTCACCCGCCAAGCATGGCGGAATGTGACGCGCGTCACATATTTTGGGGCATCGGGGCGCGGATGCCGGTAGTCCAAAGGCGGCATCGAGCCAGCCCGTCTTATACCCATTGTCAACGTTGGCGCCACCGTCCGGGTGGCAGGGCAGTTCAAGTGACAGACGCCACCGAATCGCGCTAGGCTTGAGACTACGCGGACTGTGCGCGATGAAGGAGTTCTTTCACGGATATGCCTATCCAAACCACGTCGAAAATCTGGCACAACGGCAATCTAATTCCCTGGGAGCAGGCCACCATCCATGTGATGAGCCACGTGGTCCACTACGGCTCCAGTGTATTTGAGGGCATTCGCTGCTACGCGCAGCCGCAGGGCTCGGCGGTTTTTCGCCTGCCAGAGCACATGCAGCGCCTTATAGACTCAGCCAAGATCTACCGGATGGAGCTGCCGTACACGCTGGACGAACTGTGCGCTGCGGTGGTGGAACTGATTGAGGCCAATGGGGTTGCACCGTGCTATATCCGCCCGATTGTGCTGCGCGGGTATGGCGAAATCGGCGTGAACCCCAAGGGCTCGCCCATCGAGGTGTACATGGCGAACTTCCCGTGGGGCAAGTACGTAGCCGGGCACGGCGGCGCGGATGTGTGCGTCTCTAGCTGGAACCGGCTGGCTCCCAACACCATGCCGACGCTGGCCAAGGCGGGCGCGAACTACATGAACTCCCAGCTCATCCGGATGGAAGCAGACACCAATGGCTACGCCGAAGGCATCGGGCTGGATGTGAATGGGCTGGTGAGCGAGGGCTCCGGGGAGAACATTTTTGTGGTGCGCAATGGCGTGCTCTTCACGCCGCCGCTGGCCAACTCGGCGCTTTCGGGCATCACGCGCGACAGCGTGCTGACCCTTGCCCGGCACTTGGGCCTGCCCGTGACCGAGCAGCCGATTCCCCGCGAGATGCTCTACATCGCCGACGAGGTCTTCTTTACCGGCACCGCAGCCGAGGTTTCGCCCGTCCGCTCCATTGACCGCGTCGTCATTGGCGACGGCAAGCAAGGCGAGATTACGCAGAAGATCTCCGACGAGTTTTTCGCCATTGCCAATGGCCTGAAACCCGACCGCTTTGGCTGGCTCACGCCGGTGAAGGTGAACGCGACAGAGACAGTAAGCGCCTAACGCGAGAGCGGACCAATTTCCTGGGCATCCCTCCAGCAGGGATGCCCAATTGCTTTGGACGCGCATGCAAGCACCCTGGATTCTGAGTGCCGGGTCGGCGCATGTTCCCTGGCATCTCCCGGTGGGTGCAGTGAGAACGCTCCGTTATAAGATGGGACCAGCGCGCGAACAATGCCCTCTGTCACGCCGGCAGATGAGAACGATTTTCTATAATCGGGGAGATGCGAACCCATCCAGAATTATCTCGCTCCTTTTCACTTCGTGCCTTGGTCTTCCTGACGGTCCTGCTGCTGCCGATGCTGGCGCAGGCCCAGGCTTATGTGGGCAAGCCCAAGCTCATCGTCCTGCTGGTCATTGACCAGTTCCGGGGCGACTATCTGAACCGCGAGTACACACAGTTCAAGGGCAACGGCTTCAAGCTGTTCATGGACCACGGAGCGTGGTTCACGGACTGCTACTACGACTATGCCAACACGAAGACTGCGCCGGGACACTCGACCATTGCCACGGGCGCGTACACGGACGGGCATGGCATTGAGTCGAACGAGTGGTGGGACGCCTCGCGTTCGTTTACGCACAAGGTCACCTCAGTGGAGGATGAGCGCTATCAGCTTGTGGGCTTGCCCGCATCGTCGATTCCGGCAAACCGGCCTGGAGCGCCTGCCGACGCGCCGCGCTATGTGATTGGCGCTTCACCGCTGAATCTGCGCGCCACCACGCTCGGCGATGAGTTGCGGCTGGCCACGCAGGGGCGCGCACGCGTGTTTGGCGTATCGCTCAAAGACCGCGCGGCCATATTGACTTCAGGCCAGGCGGCCAACGGGGCCTTTTGGATTGATCAGGCGAGTGGACAATTCATCACTTCGACCTACTACATGGACCGCCTGCCGGATTGGGTGAGCGCTTTCAACGCCAGTGGTCGTGCCGCTGAAGCGGAGCGCGAAGCCAATGCCGTAGGGACACGGGACTTTTTTGAAGTGGTGGGCAGCACGCCCGCTGCCAACCGCTACGAGCTGGACTTTGCCAAGGCGCTCATCACGCATGAAAAGCTGGGCCAAAACGGCGTGACGGACATGGTGACCATTTCGCTCTCGGCCAATGACCTTGAGGGGCACCGCTACGGGCCGGACTCCCCGCAGGAGCTGGCAATGATCCTGAGCCTGGACCGCGACCTGGATGGCTTCTTTACCTGGCTTGACCACACCATTGGACTCACCAATGTGTGGATGGCGATGACGGCGGATCACGGCATTGCACCGGTTGCCTCAGTGGCGGAAAAGCTTGGCATCCACGCGGCCACCGTGGACATGAAGGCGGTATATGCCAGGCTGAACGCCGACCTGAACGCGCGCTATTCGCCCGGCGCGCAGACAAGCTACCTGCTGCCTGGGCCGGAGCTGCCCTACATCACTCTGGACAAGCGCGCATTTGAAAAGATCCATGTAAGTGAGAAAGACGCAGAAGCCGAGGTGGCCGCGCTGCTTCCGGATGCGGTAGCCAGTCTGGCGCCAAAGCCCGCAGAAGCGACGCCCGCACAGCATCGCCTGCCACCTGTGCCGCAAGTGGCAGGTGTGTATACGCGGCTGGCACTGGCGAAGGGTCAGCTGCCGCCAAGCGAATGGGGACGCGAACTGGCGCACAGCTACTATGATCATGGCAACTGGTATGTGATGCTGGTACTTGGCGCGTATCAGATGCAGGGCTCAGCCAATATGGGTGGAACCACTCACTTCAGTCCGTGGTCCTATGACCGGCATGTGCCGCTGGCCTTCTATGGGACGCCATTTGTGCCGGGCGCATATCATGGACGTGTGGCCACGGTGGATCTGGTGGCCACGCTCGCCTCGCTGGCCGGAGTCAATCAGCCCTCTGCCGCAGTGGGCCGCGTGCTGACTGAAGCGCTGAAGCCCAGCCACCCGGCGAGCGAGTAGGAAACCAACCTGAAGGAAGACTGCCGCGCGTGAAACCCAACATGAAAGTGCAGCTGGCCGGGCTGGAGCTGACCAACCCGGTCATCGCAGCCAGCGGCACCTTTGGCTACGGCATCGAGTTTGAAGAAATCGTCTCGCTGGAAAGCATCGGCGGCTTTTGCACCAAGGGCATCTCACTGCAGCCGATGGCCGGGCATCCGCCGCCGCGCATGATCCAGACGGCCGCGGGCATGCTGAATGCCATTGGTCTGCAGAATGTGGGCGTGGAGGACTTCATCGCTCGCAAGCTGCCGCCTATGGCGAAGTATCCCCGTTGCAAGGTCATCGTGAACGTCTTCGGCTACACGGTGAACGAGTACGTGGCGGTGATTCAGCGGCTGAACGATGCGCCGGGGATTGCCGCGTATGAACTGAATGTCTCCTGCCCCAACGTGCATGCTGGAGGCATGGCCTTTGGCGCGGACGCGGGCTCACTCGAATATCTCGTCGGCCAGGCAAAGGCCGTTGCCACACGGCCGCTGATTGTGAAGCTTTCGCCGAATGTCACGTCCATCGCACACATGGCGCGCGTGGCGGCCAATGCGGGCGCGGACGCGTTGAGCCTGGTGAATACTTTCCTTGCCATGTCCATCGACGTGGAGACGCGCAAGCCGCGGCTGAGCAACGTGACGGGCGGTTTGTCCGGCCCGGCGATCAAGCCGATCGCGGTGCGCATGGTGTACGAGGCAGCGCGCGCTGTGCAGATACCCATTCTTGGCATGGGCGGAATTGTGAAGCCGGAGGACGCCGTAGAGTTTCTGCTGGCCGGAGCAACGGCGGTGCAGGTGGGCACGGCGAGCTATGCTGATCCGCGCGCCGTGGAGCGGCTTGCACATGGGCTTGAGGCCTGGTGCCGCAGCCACCACGTGGAAAAGGTGACAACCCTGCGTGGCGCCGTTGAGGTGCCACCGACACATGGCTAGGCAGGCTGCTTAGCGCTCACCCGCGCCATCGTGCAGGCTGCGCCTGCGCAAGAGCCGCTTCTGGCGGCACAGAGGACACTCCCACGGATAATAGCCGAACAGGGGAAACACCTTGTCTTGCAGGAAGCCTTTGCGTGGAACGCGGCGCAGATGCGGGTTGCCGCAATGGGAACACGGAATCTCAGGGATATCAGTCGAAGAATCGAAAATCGTCGTGTGATGCACAGGCAATCCTTATCGTCGCCATGTGTCACTGGAGCGAGTTCAAATGCGACCGCTTGCGCCTGCGTAGTTTCTTGATTTTCGAGCCTGTCTCATCCAATGCAGGTCCTGCAGGCCGCTTTTGACGAACGCGCAACGTGTGCCAAGGCAATTGGCATTTCAAAACAAACAATCGTGCAAGCCCGCATGGCCACAGGTACGGTTACACGCGGGTGGCAACAACAATGGTAGTGGAAGCGCGATGCGGCTGAAATAGCACTCTTCCGGCATCCGCCGGGCCGTCGGTAACACGTACGCTGCACCAAAGATGCAGATCGCCTGAAGCTGCGCAATTGTGTGGATTGCGTGCGGCTCTAACTGCTCAGGCGATCGAGTCCGCGGAGCGCGAGGTCAGCGACGCACTTCGCCAACGTGGGCGAAGCGTTGAGGGACTCGGGACGCTCCAGACGAATACCCTTGCCCTTTGCGTAGTCGCGGAAGACGATGTCCACGTCGTAGAGGATTTCGACGTGATCGCAGAGGAAGCCGATGGGATGCAGCAGGAGCGTCTTCACGCCGGCTTGCGCAATCGCATCCAGCGTCTCTTCCACGGTGGGGCCGATCCACGGGCCGCCACTGACGCCCTGGCTTTGAAAGGCGAACCACCAGTGCGGAATCTCCGGCACGCGCTCAGCGACGAGTTCCGCTGTGTGCTTGGCCTCCTGTGCGTAGGGGTCCGCGCCTTCGCCGGGCCAGAAGCGTGGCTGTCCCTCAGTGGCAGCGGGCGTTTGAATGGTGCGGCAGGGGACGCTGTGCGCCGTAAAGAGCACGGGCACAGGAGCGCCTGTTTCGTTTATCAGCTTGTGCATGGCCGCGCGGAGCCGCTCGGCGAAGGCCTCAGCGAGCAACGGGTGCTGCGCCCAGCCTTCGGTGAAGTCGATACGCAGGGGGCCAGCCTCAGCCTGCACTGCGCGACGATAGAGGCCCACGCTGGTGCGCGAGTTCTGCGGCGCGAGGCAAATCACTGCGGCCTCTTCTACGCCGTCGGCGCGCATCTGGCGCACTACGTCGGGAATATACGGCTTCCAGTTGCGCATGCCCACGTAGACAGGCACGGCATGGCCATGGTCGGCCAGCTCCGCCTCGACCAGCCGGGCCTGCTCCATTGTGAGTTCGGTCAAGGGGCTTCTGCCGATGAGTGCGTAGCGGTGCTGAATCTCCTCAATCACGTGCTGCGGAATCGGACGGCCGCTGACCACGTTGCGCAGGTATTCGGGGATCTGCTCGACCGTCTCCGGCGTGCCGTGGGCGAGCAGGAGCACGGCCTGCTTAGGCATGCTTTGCCTCCAGGCGAAACTCGCGGACCATGCGTACGACGGCCTGCACATTTTCCACGGGCGTGCCGGGCACGATGCCGTGGCCGAGGTTGAAGATGTGGCCGGGACGGCCGTTGGCTGCGCGCAGAATCTCGTGCACGCGGAGCTCCAGCACGTCGAGCGGAGCGAAGAGCGTAATGGGGTCCAGATTGCCCTGCACCGCGTGGCCGTGGCCCACGGCGCGCCAGCCTTCGTCGAGTGGCTGCCGCCAGTCAAGGCCAATCACGTCCGCGCCGGTAGAGGCCATCTCACCCAGCAGGCCCGCAGTCTCCACGCCGAAGTAAATGACGGGCACGCCCATCTGCTGCACGGCGCGCACCAGCCGCTTGGAGGCTTCCAGAGCATAGTCGCGATAGTCAGAGAGGCTGAGCGAGCCGACCCAACTGTCGAAAATCTGAATGACATCGGCGCCGGCCTGCACCTGCAACTGGCAATACTCCGTGAGTACGGTCACAAGTTTGTCCAGGAGCAGGCGCCAAGTGGGCGTATCCCCATACATCATCTGTTTGGTGTGGATGTAATTGCGAGAGCCGCCGCCCTCAATCATGTAACTGGCCAGCGTGTAGGGCGCGCCGCAGAAGCCGATGATGCCGAGGTGGTCGCGGAAGTGCGCGGCGACTTTCTCAATGGCACGGGCTACATACGCGAGATCGGCGGCGCGGTCTGTGCGCAGTGCATGCACGTCCTCTGCGGTGCGGATGGGGTGGAACACTGTGGGCCCTTCGCCGGCCTGGAATTCAAAGGGCAGGCCCATGGGTTCGAGCGGCAGCAGTAGGTCCGCAAAGATGATGGCGGCATCGACGCCGAGCTTTTCCGCGGCGGTGATGGTGACTTCCGCGGCGAGCTCGGGCTGCTTGCAGATTTCGACAAGCGTGTGGTGCTTGCGGACGTCGCGGTACTCCTGCATGTAGCGGCCGGCCTGGCGCAGGAACCAGACGGGCGTGCGATCGACGGGCTTGCGCAGGCAGGCGCGCACAAACCGGGTGCCTTCAAGAATCGTGTCAGGGCCGCTTGCAGAGGCGGCGTTGGAATCAGCGATTTCCATATATGAAGATTTTACCGGGCGCGCGCGGCAGGGCGTGGGAACAGGCTCGCCTACGCGGCTGCGGAAGATGAGGCCGTTTCACAGAATCACGAAATTCTCTGCAAACTTTTTGTGGAAAACAAAAATATTCAAGGGGGGGGTGGGGGGAGGGGGGTGGGGGGTACCCCTGCTCCCCCAGCCCCGCGGCTGATGGATTTCTCCAGTTCCAATTCCAGTGTGCAGGAAAGTGGGGAAATTATCTGCAAACCGGCGGGAAAAAATTGAAGGTTAGTTTGAGCAGTCCTCGATCTTAGCTTCCTTCGGCGAATGGCAGCCCAGGAGTCATCTGTCGTTTTGACATCCAGATGCTACAGGACTTTTCTTCGCGCCATTTTCCGTCCTTCTTCTCCATCAATACAGTGCCGCCATTGCCGCAGAGCCCACCACAGCGAAATCCGTACCAGACGATTGCGTGCGTGTGACTCTGGTCAAAACGGATCTCACTGAGCGTGACCAGTCCATGTGCATATCCGTTCTCCACTGCCTCGTCGACAGATGTGCCGTTTTGAATGGCTTTGCCCGGATCATTCCTTTGAATCTCACGAGATTGCACTTCTGGATCCACGAGTCTGATCATGCTGCTTCCAAGTGAAGCGATATCCTGCTGGCGGAAGCGGTGCACCGTAACCGAATTGATATCTGCGGGTGGGAATTTCCCACAGTCCTTTGTATCCTCTTTGTCCAATGGGATTGTCAGGTCCGCAAGGTGCAGAGTATGTTTGCCGTCATTCATCCATCCGCGAAGGACTGCGGCATAGATCTCCAACTGCTCAGCCGAAAGCGGCTTATCGCTGATGGTTGGGTGTGCATTCTGTTGCTGGCAGAAGGCAAAGGACGACAGCGTGAAGAGCCCCACAAACACGCCGATTGCCAATCCTTGATTCCATTGCTTGCCGCATTGCATGTGAGTCATCGCACCCTCCGTCATAATCCGTGATACAGGCTTAGACACCGATCGAAGGTGCACCGGGCAAATGAAGGATCAGTGGCAATATCTCTGTGAGCAGACAAAAAACGGCCCCCGTTTTCGACGGGGGCCAAGTTGCCTTGGTTCTCTCGTGTTGCGAGAGCTTGGTTGGCGGCCGAACGGCCGGGGTGCCGTCGGGGCGGAAAGAGCCTCAGGGGGGTGGCTGCGCGACCTTACGGCCGCTCCGCTCCCGCTGCAGATGCCACACCATGGGGCGATGTGGAATCCTGGGCCGCCAAACTGTTTTCCATCAACCGAATGTGCACGCTGCTGGCGCGGACGGGCGCGGCATCTTCATCGCCAGTCGCGACCTGGGCATTGCCCAGCGCAACGAAGTGCATGCGGTAGACGGGAATCTGGTGTTCGGTGACGAGATAGCGCTCCACGGACTCGGCCAGCCGCTGCGAGCTCTGGATGCCGGCTGCGCCATGCGCGGGTGAGTGCGCGTCCATCTCAAGGATGTAACCCTGGTGGCCGGCGAGGCTGGCCGCAAGCTGATCGAGCTGCTGGCGGGCGTCTGCCGAGAGAGCGGGGCTGCCACCGCGAAACTTGATGTCTGCCTCGGTTACCTGATGGTACTGGTCAAGGCCGTTGACGGTGGAATTCAACTGATCGACATGACCGGCAGCACCCTGCGCGATGTCGTTGGCGTTCTTGGCGCGGGCACCTGCGGCAGTGGCTGTCTGGTTGGCGGCGTCAGCTGTGGACTGCGCCTTTTTGATGCCGGCCTGCGCACGGGCATCGACGTCCTTGATGTCGCGGGCATTCTGGCCGTTGACCTGGTCCAGCTCAGTGAGGCGGTCGTTAATCGGGTCAATCCTCTTCTTCACCCAAACCTTGCGGGCAAAGGGATTGAGATGCCCCCAGAACCCCTCCTTGTCGGTGTTCGCCGTCGAGGCTGAGGGGGAGGGCTGCTGTGCCACCGCAGGAGGGGCGCTCTGGGGATCGCTGGCGGACTGCGCCACCGCCGGAACCGTCATCGCAGTCGCCAGCACGAAGGCTGCAAATGCGCCTGGTAGAAAAATTTGGGAAGTCGCTTTGGAGTTCATCATTAGAGTAATTACCCCCTTTTTGTGTAGGACCGTCGGATCGCCGCGGTCTTGCCAAACCATGTCTTTCTGCCCTGAGAGATAGCAAGGCCTGTGCCAAAGTGACGGCGGCGCGCGGCACCAAAATAATGCGCTGATAAGAAAAGAGTTATGGGAACGCTAGAACTATGCTGAGACGCAGGCATTCAAGGGCCGCAGAGGCTGTGGGCGGTAATTTTTACCGTGCAAAGTAAGTTCTACCGGGTAAAGAGGAGCAGGATGGTCTAATTCGCGTCGACGTGCAGGATGCGAATCTCAGGGTAAGCGCCGTTCCAGTCAGGAGATACACCGTCGAAGATTAGCCGGAAGTCGCGCGCGTCGCCGGGTTTGAGCGGCGCAGACGAGACCGGCGCGACATCAATATAGGGCTCACGCATGCGTATGAGCTTGAGCGACTGTGTCTCATTCTGGGTAACTTCATTGGCAAAGGTCCGGAAGAGCACCTGGGCGGTGATGCCGGTGACGGTCTTGTCGCCGTTGTTGACGATGTGGCCGTCTACATAGGTGACTTTGCCGCCCGCGAGATTGCTGGACTCGCTCATGACGAGACCGGAGATGGGCAGGTTTGCCGCGTAGGGATCGAGCGGAGCCGAGATGGGCGTGACGGTGGGCGCCTTTTGGCCGTGCTGGAGCACGAGAACCATGACGGCAACCACGACGAGAACGACAGCGGCGGCAATGGCAACGGGCAGCCAGTTGCGCTCGCGGACTTCCGGCGCAGGCACAAGGTTGAGATTGGGTTCGGTGCTCACGTTGGGATTTTACACCTGTTAAGAAAGGAATCCCGAGGCGCAATACGTTTCTCCATATTGAACAAACTTCTCTTCCACTTTGCCGATATGGGAAAAGAGAACCTCATTCGCCAAGGGTCTACATCTTTTGTTTGATTCCTTTGGCAGGTGAATCGTCTCTAAATAGGCATAGGGTTTGGGAACCGGAGAGGTAGCCGGCTCGTACCGCTTGTATTGATGGACATTCAAGGCCAGGACATTCATCGATGGAATCAACCATCCAATCCGCTGCCTCCACGCTGCCATCGCCTGAGAGCGCACTGGCACAGTGCAGGAGTTGCTCGAACACTGCTTATCAGGCGGTGACGATCGTGGCGATCCTGCTGGTGCTGATCAGCGTCTGGGTGTTTTAACGCCCACGGCCATGGCGCTGGCATCCGTTGCGGATAGCCTTCGCTGACCATTGCGCTCACGCAGAGCGGCATCCTCGATTCATTCACCTTAGTTTTCCCGGGCTCCCTGAACCGGAGCCCTCGCTGCCTGTCTGCGGTCGGGCCGCGCGCAGCATGGCCATAAAGCTCAGGCCGATGGTGCCGAACACCACCACAAGCAGGACCGGAACCAGCAGGGCAAAGGCGCGCCCATGCCCGCTGCGCGCGGAATGCACGATGGCCCACTGGAGAAGAGCGAAGAAGCAAACGAGCTCCGTCTTGAGCAGGGCGACCATATTGAGGGCCACGCTCTGCAACCGGTCGAGGTTTTCCCTTGTGACGCGCACGGGATAATTCCATGCGCTGGGAAAGCGAGCGACGACAGACATCAGCAGATACAGCCCAAGGGCCGCAACCGGCAGCACCCAGAGCACGGTGGGCGGTCCCCAGCCATTGGCATTGCCCGCAGCATCGAAGTGTGTGGCAATGCGGTCCGGCAGACGGTTGGGGCCTTCGAGCGCCGCATAGGTGATCCAAAAAAGCAGAAACAGCGCGAAGAGAGCAACCACTTCCAAAGACTTGCGCATGGAGGGCCTTTCTGCCTTACAGCCTGAAGAAATCTGTACCAAGGATACCGCCAGGCGAGACAGGGCGGTTGGGTTTGTATTGCAGACAGGGAGGAGGAAAAGTCTTCAGCCGAAACGGGCCTTTTTGACGGTCTGGCGGAAGTCCTCGCCAAACATTTCGACGCGCACGCACATCTCGGAGAGGCGGGAGCGCATGCGGTCACCAATGCGGTCGCCAAGGGTGTCCTCGTACTTGGCGGGCCGCACGCCCTGCTGGTCGGCTCGAAGGCCGGCACCGGCGGGGGCATCCGCGTAGTTGGTGGTGATGATGGTGGTGAGCTTGTCGTTGTAGCGGGTGTTGAGGATGAGGGCGACGGTATCCCATACCCACTCGTTGGGTTTTTGCGCGCCGAGGTCGTCCAGAACGAGCACCTCGGCGGCGAAGACGGGCTTGAGCAGCTCCAGCTCAGTGGTGTTTACCTGGGGGTTGTAGCTGTTCTGGATGTTCTTGAGCAGCTCGCGGTAGTCGCAGAAGAGGCCCTTGACGCCGCGCTCCTGCACGAGGCGCTGGAGCACGCCGACGGCGAGGTGGGTTTTGCCCAGGCCGGAGGTGCCGACGAAGAGAAGACCGTTGCCAACGGTGTCCACCGGGTAGGCTTCAGCAAACTTGCGGGCGCTCATGAGGGCATGGGCCAGCGAGGGGTTGGCTCCTTTGAATGCCGTCTCGTAGGTGTCGAGCGAGCAGTGGCGGTAGCGCTCGGGGATGCGGGCGGCGGCGAGACGGCGGTGGTAGCGCTGCATCTGCTGGCACTCGCAGGGGCGAGTGGACCACACGCCCGCAGCAGACTGCACGCGCAGCAGGCCGACGCCGCCACAGATGGGACAATCACTCATCGCTCTTAAAAGCGTAGCGCATGAAGCGCACGCGGAAGGCAGTGGGGAATCGGGGGCAAGTGTGGAAAAGCGGTCGCCGGGCGGGGCTGCGATTGCCTACAATCGAAGGCGCACACAAAATCGATTTTCTGAAGAACCGACTGGAGGCTACCTCGTGCAAATCATCGGCATACGCACCGCTCTGGCTGTACTGACGTTTGCAGGACTGCTTGCCCCGGCCATGCTGATGGCCCAGAAACCGGAAGACGCGGCAACAGCGAAGAGTCCAGCGACCACGCAGGCTGCTTCCTCCCCGGCGCAGATTGGGCATCCCGACAACGACTACTGGCGCCAGCATGACCAGCAACTGCTGACGGATTTTGGCTGGCTGGCGCACTTCAAGAATGCGAACGAAAAGCTGGGACCGCCCGCCGCGGGGGAAAACCGCGTGGTGTTTATGGGCGACTCGATCACCGCGGGCTGGCACCTGGACGTGTCGTTTCCGGGGAAGCCGTATATCAATCGTGGTATCAGCGGGCAGACGTCGCCGCAGATGCTGGTGCGCTTCCGGCAGGACGTGGTGAATCTTCAGCCGAAGGTGGTGGTGATTCTTGCGGGGACAAATGACATCGCCGGCAACACCGGCCCGATGACGCTGGAAGACTCGAAAAACAACCTGGCTTCGATGGCGGACCTGGCCACGGCGAATCACATCCGTGTGGTGCTATGCTCGGTGACGCCGGCGGCGGACTTCCCGTGGCAGCGCGGGCTGCAACCGGCGCCGAAGATAGATGCGCTGAACAGATGGATAAAGCAATATGCGGCTGAGAAGGGCTACGTGTATGTGGATTTCCACTCTGCCATGAAGGATGCCGAGGATGGCCTGCCTGCCAATCTGAGCAAGGACGGCGTGCACCCTCTGCCGGCGGGGTATGCCGTGATGGCTCCGCTGGCGGAGGCGGGCATTGAGAAGGCGCTGGCGCAGTAGGGGCCGGCGCCCCGCCAGATTGCGCAAGCGGGCAAATCCCCCTACAATAGAAGAGATCGCAGGAAAGGTTTGTCTTCAAGAGATGCCCAAGGAAAAGATTCATCCCGATTATGAGGCAGTGCGCGTGCTGTGCGCCTGCGGAAACCATTTTGAGACCCGTTCGACCCACAAGGGCGACCTTCACGTGGAAATCTGCTCAGCGTGCCACCCGTTCTTCACCGGCAAGCAGCGCCTGGTGGATACGGCAGGCCGCGTGGAGCGCTTCCGCCGCAAGTATGCGAAGGCCGGAGAGACAGCAGCCAAGTAGCGGCAAGCAGGCAGTGGATACGATGGGGCCTCCGCCACGGCGGGGGCCCACGTTTGTTGAGGGGCAGGCGCCATGACGGGCCGAGGTTTCACCGTGAGGAAGAGCTGGGACAATCCGCGTACGTACGAGATGCCCGAGAATACGCGGGTGCCGGCAGAGTTCTGCATTGGCCCGGTCACGGTGGCGCCCGCGACGGTGCTAGCTCCGATGGCTGGAGTTACCGACACCGTGTTTCGGCGCTTTATTCGCCATGCCAGCCTGTTTATGTCTGCGGCCAGCCCCAACGAATCTGACATTGATGCAACCGTGACCAATGCGCAGTCCGGGTGCGGGTTGCTGATGACGGAGTTTACTTCGGCCGACGGCCTCTCACGCATGCGCGAGGCCAAGCGGAAGCGCTACCTGACCTTCTACGAGGATGAGCATCCGATTGGGGCGCAGCTTTTCGGCTCCAATGCAGAGACGCTGGCTGAGGCGGCGCGCATTGTGGAAGACACGGGCTTTGACCTGGTGGACCTGAACCTGGGCTGCCCGGCCAAGCGCGTGGTGGGCTGCAACGGCGGCTCCGGGCTGCTGCGCGACCTGCCGAAGATTGGCGAGATATTTCGCGCAGTGCGCAAGGCGGTGACGATTCCCTTCACCGTAAAGTTCCGGCTGGGCTGGAACGACGCGCAGATAGTGTGCGTGGAGCTGGCACGCATGGCGGAGAGCGAAGGATTGAATGCCTTGGCGCTGCATGCGCGCACGCGCGAGCAGGGCTACAGCGGGCAGGCGCGCTGGGAGTGGATTGCCGCGGTGAAGCAGGCTGTCGCAATTCCGGTTATCGGCAATGGCGATATACGCACGCCGGAGGATGCGGCGGCGATGATTGCGCAGACCGGATGCGATGCGGTGATGATTGGCCGCGCGGCGCCGGCAAACCCGTGGATCTTCCGCCAAATTGCGCAATATACGGCAAACGGCAGCTATGACAAGCCGACGGTGGAAGACCGCTACCAGATGATCCGCGCGTACTTTGAGATGCTGCTGCATGAAGCGGAAGCCAGCCAGGCGCTGCCGCGCGATGCGCGCCATGGCGAGACAGCGGGCAAGATGAAGCAGTTTGCCACGTGGTTCACGCACGGCGTGCCGGGCGGAGCCAAGCTGCGCGCAGCCATCTACCAGTGCCGCACAGGCGCGGAGGTGCTGGCGCAGGTACATGCCTTTTTTGAAGCACAACTGGCAAGCGGGGCAGCGGACATGGCCAGCGTGGAAGAGGCCGAAGAGCCGGCCTTTCCCGAGGATGCGCTGGTGTGCGACTAGACTCGCTCTACGGCAAGCGCTACGGCGTTTCCACCACCCAGACAAAGTGAGGCAATGCCTTTTTTCGCGCCGCGCTGCGCCATGGCGTGCAGCAGCGTCACCAGAATGCGCGCTCCACTGGCCCCGATGGGATGCCCAATGGCGACAGCGCCGCCGTTGACGTTGACGCGCGCGGGGTCGAGACCCAGATCGCGGATGACGGCCAGAGCCTGCACGCTGAATGCCTCATTCAGCTCGATAAGATCGACCGCATCGAGTGACCAGCCGGCCTTCGCGACAACTTTGCGCACGGCGTCGATGGGAGCGAGACTCATCCACTCCGGCTCGTGGCCGCTGGTGGCTTGTGCGCGGATGACGGCCAAGGGCTGAAGGCCGAGTTCCCTTGCGCGGTCCGCGCTGGTGACCACCACGGCAGCGGCGCCGTCGTTGACGCCGGGCGCGTTGCCCGCGGTGACCGTGCCCCCCTCTTTGAAGGCGGGCTTAAGGCGCGCAAGAATCTCAACGGTCGTTTCGGGGCGGATGGCTTCGTCGGCTTCCATGCGGCGCGGCGGATCGCCTTTCTTCGCGGGCGGCAACTCAATGGGCAGAATCTCAGCGCGGAAGCGGCCTTCGGCAGTTGCAGCGGCGGCGCGACGATGCGACTCCACAGCAAAGGCATCCTGCTCCTGACGGGTGATGCCGTATTTCTCCGCGACCAGCTCTCCGGCCACGCCCATGTGGAAGCCGTTGTAGACATCCCACAGACCGTCATGCACCATCGCATCCACGAGTGTGCCGTTACCCATGCGATAGCCGGCGCGGGCCTGCGGCAGTAAGTAAGGCGCGTTGGTCATGGACTCCATGCCGCCGGCGACAACGATCTCAGAGTCTTCGGTTTGGATGCCCTGTGCGGCGAGGGACACAGCCTTGAGGCCGGAGCCGCAGACCTTGTTGATGGTAAGCGCGCCAGCTTGCGGCGGAATTCCGCCGTGAATCGCGGCCTGGCGTGCCGGGTTCTGCCCGAGCCCCGCGGGAACGACACAGCCCATGATGCATTCATCCACGCGCGCGGGATCGATGCCGGCGCGCCGCACGGCCTCGCGGACCACGAGCGCTCCCAGATGCGGCGCAGAAAAAGATTGCAGTGAGCCCTGGAACCTGCCCACCGGCGTGCGTACGGCTGAAACGATGACAACTTCTCTCATGACAAGTGCTCCCGGATTTCCACTGGGAAGTATATGCGCTTTGTATGAACTGTGTGGCGGATCACTTTCATGCAGTGCATATGGGCGGTGAGGATGCGGTAATTCCGCAATGGGACGGCAAGTTGCGACTTGTTTGTGATTTAGAACGAAATGGCCGTGACTGAAATCACAGACAGTCGTTATGTGCAGGGAGATTAATCATAATCCGCAAGGTTATGCTTCCGGCCAGTGTGTGTGTTCTCTGCACCCGGAAGTGCAGTATGCCTCCGGCCTGCTTCGGAGACCAACGCCATTATTCAACTGGGAGCAAGATCAAGGGGATTTTCCATGTCATCCAACAGCCTCACGATCACTGACAATCGAACAAATCGTACATTTACTCTTCCCATTGAGAACGGGACCGTCCGGGCGATGGAATTTCGCCAGATGCGCACCAGCGACGACGACTTCGGGCTGATGCTCTACGACCCTGCATTCATGAATACGGCTTCCTGCCGCAGTTCCATCACATACATTGATGGCGACCGCGGGATTCTGGAATATCGCGGCTACCCAATTGAGGTGCTGGCCGAACACTGCACGTTTCTTGAAGTGGCTTATCTGCTGCTCTTCGGCGAGCTGCCCAATGAGGCTGAGCTGAAGAACTGGGTGAATGAGATTACGCATCACACCATGCTCCATGAAAACACCAAGCAATTCATGGAGAACTTCCGCTACGATGCGCACCCGATGTCGATGCTGGTGAGCACTGTGGCAGCGCTTTCTTCGGTGTATCCCGAAGCGCGCAATGTGCACGACGCGGCAAATCGTCTGCGTCAGATCAAGCGGCTTATCGGGAAGATGCCAACCATCGCCGCCATGTCCTACCGGCACAGCGTAGGCTTCCCGTATGTGTATCCGGACAATGATCTGAACTATACCGAGAATTTCATGAACATGCTGTGGCGGATGGTGGAGCCGAAGTATGCGGCTCACCCGGTGCTGGCCCGCGCGCTGGACATTCTCTTCATCCTGCATGCTGACCACGAGCAGAACTGCAGCACGAGCACGATGCGCGCCGTGGGTAGTTCTCTGGCAGATCCGTACCTTTCAATCGCCTCGGCTGCTGCAGCCCTCTCCGGAGCGCTGCACGGCGGGGCCAACGAAGAAGTACTGAGGATGCTCGATGAGATTGGCACCAAGGACAATGTGCCTGCCTACATCAAGCGTGTGAAGGATGGCCACGGCAAGCTGATGGGCTTTGGCCATCGCGTGTATAAGAACTACGATCCGCGCGCCAAGATTATCAAGTGGACCGCGGAGCAGGTGTTCGAGGTGACCGGACGTAATCCCAAGCTGGACATAGCTCTTGAGCTGGAACGTATTGCGCTGCAGGACGAGTATTTTGTCACACGTAAGCTTTACCCCAATGTGGACTTCTACTCGGGCATCATCTACCAGGCGATGGGCTTCAAGCCGGAGATCTTCACCGCGCTTTTTGCCATTCCGCGCACTGTGGGCTGGCTGGCGCAGTGGCAGGAGATGATTACGGATGCTGAGCAGAAGATTGTTCGCCCGCGGCAAATCTACACGGGGCAGCGCACACGCAGCTTTGTGCCCATGGAAGAGCGCCACGGCGCGAGCATGGTGAAGTAACCCTCAAAGAGAGATGGCCGCTGCGCACGCCTGCGGCCATCTCTTGCATCCCCCTTCATCTGGCCCATCCATCTTGCGAAATCAAGGACTCATTGTAGTATTGCAGTGGCTGATGGCGCGCAGTGCCGGTGATAATGGACGCGGCTCACGCTAAGGGGTGAAATCGCCGGCTCGCTTCACTCTCGGATGTGATTGGAATCACAGCATGGCGCATGGAAACAGGTGAGCAATGGAGTGTATGGCATTACTCGGAGCCAGGCGATGCGAGCAACGGCCCAGCCGCTGCCGTGAAGGGTGCCCGCCGAGGAGGACCCGATGAACTATCCAGTATGGGATGTGGCGTTCGGCGCCGGTCTGTTGATGGCAGTGGTGGCCATACTGCACGTCTTTGTCTCGCACTTTGCTGTAGGTGGCGGGCTCTTTCTGGTGCTGACGGAGCGCAGAGCCCGACGCAACAACGATGAGGCGCTGCTGGACTGGCTGAAAGCGCATACGAAGTTCTTCGTGCTGGTCACGGTGGTGTTTGGAGCCGTGAGCGGGGTGGGCATCTGGTTCACAATTGCGCTCATCAGTCCAACGGCGACCAGCAACCTGATTCATGCGTATGTGTGGGGATGGGCGATAGAGTGGGTGTTCTTCTTTGTGGAGATCACCGCTGCGTTGCTTTATCTGTATGGATGGAATCGTCTCGAACCGCGGCTGCATGAGTGGTATGGGTGGATCTATTTCTTTGCCGCATTCATGAGCCTGGTAATCATCAATGGGATCATCACATTCATGCTGACCTCAGGAAGCTGGGTCAAAAATCATGAGTTCTGGAAGGGCTTCTTTAATCCGACGTATTTTCCTTCACTGGCGTTCCGCTTTGCCATTGCACTGGCACTAGCGGGCATTTATGCGCTCATTACTGCCAGCGTGCAGAAGGATCCGGAGCTGAAAGCGCGCATTGTGCGGTGGAGCTCACGATGGATTGTTCCCTGCCTCGCGGTGTTGCCATTCCTGGGATGGTGGTACATCCACCGCATTCCTGCGGAGGTGTGGGCAAGCGCGCGCGGGCCGATGCCGACGGGCACACACTACGCCATGCTTGCGGTCATTCTGTTGAGTGTGACCTTTGTGCTGGCGCTGCTTGCGCTCGCGCGCCCACGGCGGATACATCTTGCATTCAGCCTGCTGGTAGCACTGGTTGCTCTTGGCACCATGGGATCGTTTGAGTTTGTGCGCGAGGCCATTCGCAAGCCGTATGTGATTGCGAACTATCTCTATGCCAACTCGCTGTATGCCGCAGAGACTCCGGGCGATGGAGGCTTCAACGCGGATGCGGTAAGCAGCGCAGGGATTCTGCCAACCGCAAAGTGGATAAAGACGCGCGAACTGACCCCGGCGAATGAAATTGCCGCCGGACGAGAGATTTTTCGCGTGGAGTGCGCAAGCTGCCACACGCCGAATGCGTATCGTGGCCTGAAGCACTACATTACGCTGCGCGCATGGGACCGAAACGAAATTGATGCCATGCTGACCGGCCTTGAATTCATGCACAACAATGTGATGCCGCCCTTTGCGGGAACGGATGCGGAGCGCGCCGCGCTTGCGGCTTACCTGAGTTCGCTGCATCCCATCCCTGCCTCGGCTCCGGTTGTCACGGATGGCGCTACAGTGTTCGCACAGAACTGCTCCATGTGTCACCAGATCAACGCCAAGGACAAACTGTTCCGGAACCTTCCCAAGGACCCAGGCACTGCCAGCGATGCCATGAAGGACCTGACGAGCCTGTTCCCGCTGATGCCTCATCTGCAACTTACTGACCAGCAGCGCATGGCTTTGGCGCAGTGGGTGAACGCACAGCGCACTGCGAAGGGCATTGCCGTCGCAGAGCCCGGAGGAAATGAACCATGATAGAACCCAACATGATTCCGAACCTGGACCCCAATCCTTTGCCTGCGCCTTTCTGGGTCTTCAAGGTATTGCTGGTGGTGACTTTCTTCCTGCACATTGTGGCCATGAATTTAATGCTGGGCGGGGCCGTGATGGCTATCGCGGCGAAATGGCGAGCAAAGGATACATCCTACGGCACGCAGGCGTTTTTTGATATTGCCAGAAAGCTTCCATCTCTTCTCCCCGCAACCATTACGCTGGGCGTTGCCCCCCTGCTCTTTGTTCAGGTGCTCTACGGGCAGTATTTCTACACGTCATCCATCATCATGGCCTGGCCGTGGTTTCTGATTCTGGTGCTCATCACGCTTGCCTATTACGGCTTCTACTATGTGTCGTTTCGCAGCGGACAACAGCCGGGCAAGTCCGGCCGTGTCATGTGGTTCAGCGCCATTCTCCTTTTCATTGTTGGATTCATGTTCAGCAATAACTTCACGCTCAGCCAGACACCTTCGCGCTGGAGTGACAAATATTTCTCTGACCCTTCCGGGTGGAACCTCAACCTCGCTGAGCCAACATTAATTCCGCGCTACCTCCACTTTTTTGTGGCTGCGGTGGCTGTGGGCGGCATCCTCTTGGTCTTCATGGCGATGGCGAACTGGAAGCGTGATCGCGCTTATGCACGCCTGCTCTTGAATCTCGGCGGCAAGACCTTCATGTACGCGACGATGGCGCAGATGGTAGTTGGACTCATCTTCCTCGTGACTCTTCCCCGCGACATGCGGATGCTCTTCATGGGCGACAATGCTCTTGCGACTGCGCTGCTGCTTGTAGGCGTTGTCGGTGGTATAGCGGCGATTTTCCTGATGGCCGATGCCTTGCGCAAAGAGAACCTGCGCGTCGCCGGCTATCTGGTTCCGGGCATTTTGGGCGTGGTCATCCTGAGCATGTCCATCATGCGCGACATTCTAAGGGACGCCTATCTCAAGCCTTGGTTCCGCCCGGAGCAATTCACCGTGCAGACGCAATGGTCGGTATTTCCGCTCTTCCTTGTCGTCTTTGTGGCAGGCGTGATTCTGTGGTTTGTGATGCTGGCGCGCTTTGGCCTGCTGGGCGGCAAAAGAGCAGGTGCCCGGGCAACGTCTCCAGATTCAACCGGAGCAAAGCAGTCCTAAGCTGAGAGGACTTGCAACGCGCGCTCAGAAGAGTTGCATGATGCAAGGCGTCGACCGACCGCTGCTTCACGGAGATTCTTCCCACTCGCGCCAAGCTTTTCAACTCTTTCAGTGTCATAATGCACAACCATAAGGGACGCGGCTGGAGCGAGATGTCTGCAAAGGCCGTGCTCCCTGGCCGGCCTGGCAGAAGGCTGCCTGGAGCAAAGTGATGGCCCAGCAATCCAAGGCGACAAGAGAGTGGAGCAGCAACGCGATACAGGTGCTGCGCGCCCGCTACCTGCGACGCGATGCCAGGGGTATGGTCACGGAGACTCCCAAGCAGATGTTTGAGCGCGTGGCACGGGCGGTCTCTGCCGCGGAACTTCTGTATGGCCCGGCCAGCAGCGCCCAGTTCTGGGAACGGCGTTTTCATGCGATGTTGCAGTCGCTGGACTTTCTTCCCAATTCGCCAACCCTGATGAACGCAGGCATGCACCCTGGACAGCTCTCAGCCTGCTTCGTGCTGCCGATCGAGGATACGCTGGAGTCTATCTTTGCGGCACTGAGCCACATGGCCACCGTGCAGAGCTCGGGAGGAGGAACGGGCTTCTCATTTTCCCGTCTTCGCTCCCGGGGACAAGTGTTGCGGTCCACGGGCGGTGTCTCGTCCGGTCCTGTTTCCTTTATGAAGATCTTCGACTCCGCGACGGAGCATATCCGGCTTGGCGGAAGAAGGCGTGGCGCAAACATGGCGGTGCTGCGCGTCGATCACCCAGACATTTTGGAGTTCATTGACTGCAAGCGCTCCAAAAATGTGCTGTCGAACTTCAATCTTTCTGTGGCCGTGACGGACGCTTTCATGTCTGCGGTAGCTTCGGGAGGCAGCACGCAGTTGTGCGATCCGGTGGGAGGCGTCGTGGGCCGGCTTCCTGCACGCAGAATCTTCGAACGCATCTGCGAAGCAGCATGGGAAAGCGGCGATCCGGGACTGGTTTTTGCCGATACGATCCATCGTGGCAATCCGACGCCGGGAGACGGCGTGATAGAAAGCACGAATCCGTGCGGAGAAGTTCCACTGCTGCCATGGGAATCCTGTAATCTCGGGTCCGTCAATCTGACCAGGTTTATAAAGACCCGCGCGACGCAGAAGGAGTTGGATTGGGATCGCTTGCGCCAGACTGTTCACGATGCAGTGCGCTTCCTGGATGACGTAATCAGCGTCAACCGCTATCCGCTGCCGGAGGTGCAGCACGCCACCGAGCAACGCCGCAAGATCGGGCTGGGCGTGATGGGCTTTGCAGAGGCCTGTATTCTGAGCGGCATTCCGTATGACAGCAAGGCAGCCCTGCGCTTTGCAGACAAGCTGATGAGGTTTATCTCCGGCGAGGCACGGCGCGCCTCGGCTGCGCTCGCAGCAGAGCGCGGAGCATTTCCGGCATGGGAGAGGAGCAAATATGCCTCGTCGGGCGTGAAGCTCCGCAATGCCACGATGACGTCCATCGCGCCCACAGGAACCATTAGTCTGATTGCGGGGACCAGCCCCGGCATTGAACCGCTGTTCGGGCTTGCATACCGGCGGGTGGGAGTGCTGGAGGGACAAAGTCTGGTGGAGTTGAATCCTATCTTTGCGCACAGTCTTGGACCGAGCGCGGCTGCGCGAAAGGTGATGGAGCATGTGATGCGAACCGGATCGGTGGCCGATGCTCCAGGCTGCTCACCGCAGGTGAAGCGGCTGTTCGTGACCGCACTGCAGGTGATGCCTGAACAGCATGTCCGCATCCAGGCAGCCTTTCAAAAGCATGTGGACAACGCCGTTTCGAAGACGGTGAATTTGCCGTCGGATGCTTCGGTGGAGGTTGTCTCGCGCGTGTACCAGCTGGCGCATCAGCTGGGATGCAAGGGAATCACGGTCTTCCGGCATGGATCGAGGGATGAGCAGGTGATGAGGCTGGGAGTTGCAGAAGAGCCGTATGAGCACGAATACTTCACGCGCTGCGACCCCGGAGCCTGCAAGCTATGATCCACAGAGAAGAATGAAACCATCCGCATAGGATCCATGCTGCCGACTACGCTGGTGTGGTTCGGAGGTCGTGTCGGCCGATAAGCCCATGGATTGTAAGGTGGTAGGCGAGGCAGGGCTTGAACCTGCAACCCCCGGCTTAGAAGGCCGGTGCTCTGTCCAGTTGAGCTACTCGCCCGCGCATTTTCATTGTAACTTTGAATCGGCTCTTGCGGAGTCACCGACAAAGCACACGGCATTTGTCAACGCAGCAAGCACCGATGCCATCGTTCTTACAGCAGCGGGGCGGTCAGCACCCGCAGCGGTCAGATAGGCGGTCACGCCCAGGTCCAGCCCTTCCTCAGCAAGGTTGGCGTGGCGCACGACGAGGTCTATACGGCAGCTATACAGCGGCACCACACGCAGGCGCTCACACACGCGCTTGCACCAGTCCGTGAGTTCAGGCGGGTTGGCCCATTGCCCGCCGTGCCGAGGCAACAGGTCAATATAACAACCGACGGCCTCATGGCCCTGGTCGCGCGGTGCGTCCAGTTCGTCGGCGTCAAGCTCGGCCACGGGCCAAACATCACACTTGGATGTCCACACAGGCGATGCGGCGGCATTGAGCGAGATCAGCGCGTCGCTCAGCGCGGGCATGTCTGCCGCCTCGGACAGTTCGCGCGCGCGCTCCGGCTGCATGCGCAGGTCCACGAAGCCCGGCCAGTGTGGGTCGATCACCAGCGCCCCGCCGCCGAGCTCAACCTCCCAGTCAGCTTCCATGGTTTGGTCCCGCCGTGTGCAACAGATAACGCATCACCGTCGCCTCGGCCCAATGGATGTCGTCTCCCGGATCATTTGCGAGATACGCGCAATGGCCGCCGTGATCCGTCTCAAGCAGCGCGATATGCGGGTTGGCGATGAGCGCATCCCGCGTCTCCGGCACGAGGCGAACGAAGGGGTCGTCCAACGCGCGCAGGATGAACGTGGGCACGGCGATGCGGTGCACCACACGGGCGCCCGCGGCGCGGAAGTAATAATCGTCGGAATCACGAAAGCCGCAGTACGGCGCAACAATCTTGTCGTCAAACTCGCGCAAAGAGCGCACCGGGCCCACACGCGCGTCATAGATGTGCGGGAACAGTTGTGCCTTGCGACGGAAGCGGCGCATGAGGCCACGCAGAAAGTGCCATTCATAGACGCGATTCGCCGGCAGGTGCAAGGCATCAGAACCGGCGGCCAGGTCGATGGCCGGGCATACCGCCGCCACCGCGGCCAGCGGCGCATCGCTTCCCCACTCGCCTGCCAGCTTGATCACCAGATTGCCGCCCATGGAGTAGCCCACGAGCGCTACGCGTTCCAGCCCATGCTGCGCCGCAAAGTGGGTAACCACTGCATGCACATCGCCGGAAAGCGAGGAGTTGTAGAGCGTTGGCGTAAGGTGATCCGTGCCGCCGCAGTTGCGCATGTTCATGCGGACCACGTTGCAGCCCGCGGCCCAGGCGCGCGCCGCGATGCCACGAATGTAGCGCGAGTCGGACGAGCCCTCCAGCCCATGCACCAGCACCACCGTCAGGCGGCTGGCACGCACAGGCTGTGGCTGCCAACTGCAGTGGCATAGCACGCGGCTGTTGTCCGCCGGGTCCACCACCACCATTTCGGCTGCGGAGGGAACCAGGAACGGCGGCCGCGGCAGAAAGTTGCCCACAATCGTCTGCACGTGGCCATTGCCCAGCCCGCGCCTCGGCACAAATGTGCTCATCCACGAGGGCGCAGGCGCCACGGGGTTCTCAATCGTTGTGTTTTCTTGGGGTTCTGTAATCACGGAAGCCCTGCAATGTGGGGACTGGGATTTGCGGTCCGTGGAAACTGGGGCGGCTAGTGGGGATCGAACCCACGACATCCTGAGCCACAGTCAGGCGTTCTGCCGCTGAACTATAGCCGCCATGTATCCCCTTGATTGTAGCATCGAAGGCAGCGCTCCGGGACCGGCCCGTGAGACCGGCGCAGGCTCGACCATGACCCAGGCATCCATCAATCCGCAGCCCGACAGACCGCAGTTGAACAGACTGCCGTTCGAGCGCTCGCGTCGCATCGCATGGCTCTTTCGCGACGAGACTTTGCGCAAGCTCGAAATCCTGCTCGACGAGGCCTTTCGCATACCGGGCACGCGGATTCGCTTCGGCATTGACGGCATCATCGGGCTCGTCCCCGGCCTTGGAGATGTGATCGGAGGTCTGCTGTCGCTGGTCATCCCGCTGGCCGCATGGGTGCGCGGAGTTCCCTACATCACGCTGGTGCGCATGTTGGTGAATCTGGGCATCGATGTACTCATCGGCACGGTACCGGTCTTCGGCGACGCGTTCGACATTGCATGGAAGCCCAACCGGCGCAACTATGCGCTGCTGCAGCGGCACCTGGCCGAGCCGCGACGGCACACGTGGCGCGACTGGCTCTTCCTGTGCGCGCTGGCCGCAGCAGTGGCAATGGTCTTTGCCATTCCGCTGGCGCTGGTGGTGTGGCTGCTGGTGTGGCTGAACGCGCATGTGTAGGACGCCGCGGTTGCCGGAAGGCCAATCCGCGCTACAATCAAGACAGGTCATCGGGGCGTAGCGCAGTCTGGTAGCGCATCTGCTTTGGGAGCAGAGGGTCGGGGGTTCGAATCCCTCCGCCCCGACCATC
>JAKAFB010000001.1 GCA_021818105.1 Acidobacteriota bacterium | reverse complement strand
ACTGAAAAGCTACTGTCCTTTTGTTGCGTGCGCAGTCTGTTCTAAGTTGCGGCGTAGTGCGCGGCAGCAGGAGCGCAGGCGCGAGGGGGTAGAGGCGTGTGGAGCGCCAGGCATCGAGGGCGTCTTGTATGGGCAATCCTTCTTCTTGCATGCATGGCATATCCCGGCCTGGGTCAACAGAGCGAGATTCGGACGATTGTGGCGGCAGGCCGGTTGGAGGGGATGCGCTGGCCGAATCTTGCGGACCTTCGCGACCCGCTGATGAGGTTCTACGAGCCTGCCGGGTTTGCGCCGGCATGGGTCCATGATGGGAAGGCAGTGCCGGCAGCTCTTTCGCTGCTAGACACGTTCCAGCATGCGGACATGAAGGGGTTGAACCCGGAGGACTATGACGCTTCGCGCTGGCGGGACCGGGTAAAGACGCTACAGGACGCGCCGAGCCAGACGACAGTGGCTCTGTTTGACGTTGCGCTGACTGTGTGCGCGATGCGATACGCATCCGCTTTACATCAAGGACGCATCCATCCGAGGAATGGCGAATATGGAATTCCCGTGGGGGGCAAGGAGTTTGACCCGGGGACATTTCTGCGCGGGCAGGTTGTTGGATCCTCCAATGTGCAGGCCGCGCTGGACGGAATTGAACCACCCTTTGCAGCGTACCGACGCACGGAGCAGGCGCTGGTGCGCTACCTTGAACTGGCAAAAAGGGATGACGGCGAGACGCTGCCTGCCGTGCGGAAGACGATTGAGCCGGGCCAGACATATGCGGGCGTACCACGGCTGACGCGGCTGCTGCAGCTGGTGGGTGATTTGCCGCAGGATGCGGATGTTGCGCCGGACTCCCAGATATACACTCCTGTGCTGGTGGATGCGGTGAAGCGCTTCCAGAGGCGGCACGGGCTGGATGAGGATGGCCGGCTTGGGGCGGCGACCGTGCGGCAACTTAACGTGCCACTGAAGGACCGAGTGCATCAATTGCAGCTTGCACTGGAGCGCTGGCGCTGGCTACCGACAACGCTTTCTACGCCATCCATTTTTGTGAACATACCGGACTTTCGCCTGCGTGCAGTCGACGAGAACAAAAAGGTGGCACTGGATATGCGCGTGGTGGTGGGTAGGGCCATGCGCACACGGACGCCAGTGTTTACAGCGGAGATGACGCACATTATTTTCCGTCCTTACTGGAACGTGCCGCGCAGCATTTTACGGAACGAGATTCTGCCGGACATTGAGCGCGATCGCAGCTACCTGGCGCGAAAGAACTTTGAGGTGACCTCCTACGATGGACGCGTGGTGAGCAGCGGCGCGGTTTCCGATGATGTGTTGGCGCAACTGCGGCAGGGCAAGCTGATGGTGAGGCAGGTGCCCGGCCCCGGCAATGCACTGGGGCTGGTGAAGCTCATCTTTCCAAACGAGAATGACGTGTACCTGCATGACACGCCATCGACGCGACTATTTGCACGATCCCGCCGCGACTTCAGCCACGGGTGCATCCGCGTGGAGAAGCCGGCCGAGCTAGCTGCGTGGGTGCTGAGCAGCAATCCCGGGTGGACGCTGGAGCGGGTGCGGGAGGCAATGCAGAGCGGGAAGGACGATGTGACCGTAAACCTTGCCAAGCGGATCCCGGTGTTCATTGTGTACGGAACAGCGATCGCATACGAGCATGGCGAGGTGCACTTCAGCCAGGACATCTACGGATTCGATGCCAAGTTAACCGCCGCACTGAGCAGAGGTTATCCCTACGTGTAGGTGAACGCCGGGAGGCTCTACCAGCGGCGCACGCGGCCCACGTCCACATGCACGAAATCATCGCCGGGATAATAGCCGACTCCGCCGCGATGGAGCGCGAGAGCGGCATCGCGGAGTTGCGCAGTGGAAACGCCGGGAACACGAATGTCAATAGCCATGGCCTGCATGTGAAGGCTGTGCACTGCTACATGATGACCATGGGAGTGCAAGTACGCGTTGGTCCAGGGCGTGCGGTATCCGCAGATGACGTCGATTTCGCCATTGGGCAGGCCGAGCGAGGTCAGGAGGTCGTGGAGGAGATCGAACACCCGCGGATCATAGGCATGCACATCACCGGTGCGGCGGTCGCGCAGGTAGTCGTTCAGCCGGGTAAGAGCGGCTGTATCGTATGCTCCATCGTCACGGTAGACGATGTCGAGACGCTTCCCGGTGTGGAGATCGAGGAAGTGAAGGGAGTAGGGATTGTGGAGAAATGCTTGAGCGTTTGGCTCGGCAGACACAGATCCCAAAACCACGAAGGCAGAGACGAGCGCCAAAATAGACCGACTGCTAAATTTCTTACTTGCGAACAACAACTTCTGAGACTCCAGATTGCTTGACCGGCCGAGGAATGTGGCCCAGCCCTGATTGTACCAAGCACAGCATCATTCCACCATCTTGCGCACATGGAAGAGGAAGAGATGGAAGTGGTC
Organism: Acidobacteriota bacterium; assembly: GCA_021818105.1. Classification (GTDB taxonomy): domain Bacteria; phylum Acidobacteriota; class Terriglobia; order Terriglobales; family Acidobacteriaceae; genus Telmatobacter. Next base: position 141,457 of record JAKAFB010000001.1, on the reverse strand, counting down.
AACGCCAAATTCTGAGGCTCATCCATTTGGCATGTGGGGACTTCGGCGGCTCTCATCCTGTTCATTGCACGGGGCGTGTTTGATGTGGGAGGCGAGGACAGCAACGGCTTCTGAGGTCATGCCGGAAGATGTCAGAAGCCGCACTGCATGCCTGGTGGATCGCGCAAGCACGCCCTTCCGAATTACTATGACCGGGATGAATAGGAGCACCCATGATGCGTCGTCTCACACTTCTCCTGCTTGCGCCGCTAGCTGCCTGGCTTGTTACGCCGGTTGCCGCCCAGACCCCCAAGGCTAGCTATCCACCGACGCACTGGCCACTGAAGAACGGCACCTACGTCCTGCATGACTTCCGCTTCGAAACAGGAGAGAGGCTGCCCGAGTTGCGGCTCCACTACCTTACGCTGGGTACGCCGCACAGTAATGCGCAAGGCCACACGGATAACGCAGTTCTGCTGCTGCACGGCACCGGCGGTGATGCCCACTCGCTGCTCAATCCGGTATTTTCTGATGTCCTCTTTGGACCGGGGCAGCCGCTGGACATCACGAAGTTCTTCATCATTTTGCCGGACGATATAGGGCACGGCGAATCGTCAAAGCCCTCCGATGGGTTGCGGATGCGGTTCCCTCACTACACCTATGACGACATGGTGCGCTCACAGCATGCGATGCTTCTGGAGGGATTGCACGTTGACCATCTGCGACTGATATTGGGCACGTCCATGGGCTGCATGCAGTCCTTCGTGTGGGGGGAAACTTATCCGAGCTTTGCTGACGGCCTTGTTCCTCTGGCCTGCCTTCCGATGGAGATTGCAGGACGCAACCGCATCTGGCGCTACATGGCCATGCAATCCATTCGCAACGATCCTGCGTGGGACAACGGCAACTATAGCCATGAACCGGTAGAGGGGCTGCGCGGCGCGGCGAACCTGCTGATCATTGCCGGGTCAGCGCCGCAGCAGATGCAGAAGGACTACCCAACGCGCGAACAGGCTGAGGCCTACGTCAACCGCGTTGTGGACGGCATTGTAGCCTACACCGATGCCGACGATTTCCTCTACTACTTTGATGCATCACGGAACTACAACCCGGAGCCAAAGCTTTCAACAATAGTGACACCCGTGCTTTGGATCAACTCCGCAGACGACTTCATCAATCCACCTTACCTGGATATCGCGCAGAAATTAGTGACCCGCATGCCCAATGCAAAGTTCATCCTGGTTCCTGCGTCGATGGAGACCTTTGGGCACGGCACGCACACCCATGCGGCTGTTTGGAAGAGTTACCTGGTTGATTTTCTGCAGCAAACCGCGAAGAAGTAACGGATCAGATGAGAGCATACATCCTGGTCCTTGCCGGCCCTGAGCGTTCGCGAGCGCGCAAGCTATCATGCAAAACGAAGCCAGAATTCAGTTCATCAACTTCATTCACCACATCCTCAACCGTTCACGATGGAGCTTATCGCGAACGGTGGGAGCAATTTTTGAAGCTGGCCTGCTACTTGCTGGGACTCTTCAGCAACCTGCTATAGCAATGAAACGGGTGCGTTGGAAAGCGAGAGAATGGGCATGTTCAGCAGCCATGTTCGACCCCTCGCAGCTGGATCATGAACGTCCGGCGAAGAAGGGCTAGGAACCTACCTTGCCAATACAAAAGCGGGCTGACATCATTCGGTCTGTTGACGTTTTATTGGCCTTATATTGCAGACAGCAAAAAAGCCGACGGAGTCGGCAGCTTCGTAACTGTACCTAGCTGTCCTATGCCGGAGCAGCAAAACAAATCGTGAGCATTTGATTTGTTCGGTTGCGGGGGCAGGATTTGCACCCGCAATCTTTTGGATTTTGAGTCTTTTGGATGCATTGATTCTAAACAGGATCAGCAACCCGCCTTGGCAGAATGCGGCAATGAGCAGAAGAATCCGCAACCTCGGCGCGACCGAAACGATCGCTATCACACATAGCGCCCTGGTTGACTGTTGTTGGAGAGGCTAAAACCATGGCGTACCACTCTCCCCAGCTTAACTCCGGCCTGTACGCTGTCACTGTTTTGCCTGAAGATGGTTATCCTATTCCCTGCGTGCAAAGTGCTACCAAATGAACAAGTTTTTCGTCTGAATGGATAGCGGTTGTGTTGAGGATACTGAGCCTGTCCCCTGAAGTAGTCGACTATCCCCGGATCGTCATCTCTTTGTGGTTCTGCTTCTCTAAGACACACGCAACATTTAATCCCCATAATCCGGACTAAGAGTCTATTGCGCATGACCATGGCTTACCTGAACCGCATCGCCACTGCCGTCCCAGAATACGACGTGCATGATGCTTTCGTTGAGTTTGCTGAGAAGATGCTTGCGAACCCACGATTGCGTGCGATCTTCCGCCGCGTGGTGGGCCGCGCCAACATTGCGCACCGCTATTCATTCCTCAATCCGATGACCGGTTCCGGCCAATTCTCGTCGCATGACGCAACAGAGTTTTATCGTCCTGGCAACTTTCCCAGCACGGCGCGACGCATGGAGCTGTTTGAGAAGAGTGCTCCGATGCTGATGCGGATGGCCGTGGATCGGCTTGCGCTGAGCGAGAAGGAACGCTCCGGTATTACGCACGTGCTGGTGACCTGCTGTACAGGTCTCTATGCGCCGGGGCTGGACTTTGAGATCGTCGACCATCTCGGGCTTTCGGCGGACGTGGAACGTACTGTAATCGGATTCATGGGATGCTATGCCGCGATCAATGCGTTGAAGCTGGCACGGCATATCGTGCGCTCAGATCCGAAGGCAGGTGTTCTGATGGTCAACCTGGAACTGTGCACACTGCACTTCCAGGAGACGCAGGATTTGGAACAGGTGCTCTCCTTCCTGGTCTTTGCCGATGGCGCGGCGGCGAGCCTGATTACCGCACGCGAGCAGGGCTTTGCATTGGACAGCTTCAAGGCAGTGATGGTGCCCGAAACGAGTGGGCTGATTACGTGGAAGATCCGCGATCTCGGGTTCGACATGCTTCTCTCAGGGCAGGTGCCGGGAGAATTGGGCCGCGCTCTGCACACGGGCGGACTGATGTCTGAACGCGATAGCATCGACCTGTGGGCGGTGCATCCTGGCGGGCGGTCCATCCTGGATGCAGTAGAGAAGGGACTGGAACTGCCAGCAGATGCGCTGGCGGCATCGCGCGAAGTGTTGTCGCGCTTTGGCAATATGTCTTCAGCGACGGTGATGTTTGTGCTGCAGTGGATCATGCAGCAAGCGCGCCCTGGGCAGCGTGGATGTGCGATGTCGTTTGGACCGGGCCTGACAGCGGAGACGATGCGCTTCCATGTCGTCTAGTGCCGAGTTCGATTTTAGTCAGCGGGTCTCTCCGCGTGATCTGCCCGAGTTGATGGATGGCGAGTGCAGTTATGAGGAGTTCCGCGACTGCCTGCACAGTCTTGAACAAGTTAACCGATGGCTGCTGGGCTATCGGCCGACGCTGGCTTGGCTGGAGCGGTTGCCGCGCGGATTGAGTCATCCGATTTGCATCGTCGATGTAGGCAGCGGGGGTGGCGGCTTGTTACGGCAGATTGCGAGATGGGCACGACAACGAGGAATAGCTGTGCAGTTAACAGGAATCGATCTGAGCCCCTACGCGGCACGTGCGGCAGCGGAGTTGACGCGGGAAGAGTTGGAAATCGCATGGGTGACCGGCGATGCTCTGGAGTACCGACCGAAGAAACCAGTGGATATTGTCGTGAGTTCGCTGACGGCGCATCACCTGGAAAACGAACAGATCACCGCGCTGTTGCGATGGATGGAAGCCACTGCGCAGGTCGGTTGGCTTATCAATGATCTGGAGCGGTCGGAGCGTACGTGCCGGCTCTTTGCGTGGTTGGCAGGGGTGGTAAGGTGGCACCCGTTTGTCCGGCACGACGGGCCAGTTTCCTTCCGGCGAGCCTTTCGGGAAGAGGACTGGGTGCGCTTGCTGGCGACTGCTGAGATTTCGCTGGAATCTGCTACGGTTGAACATTGGCGACCGGGACGGTTGTGTGTGGGGAGGTGGAAATGAGCTCGTGGCCGGCGTCCAACTCAGCCCATCCCAGATTCAAGACAATCCTCTGGATGGCGCTTGGAATCACTGTGCTCTTTGTCTTCATTACCTCAGAGCTTCTCCTCATTACCGATTACCCGATGTACCACGCTTACCGTCTGCAGGTCATCGCCGATCGCCATCTCCTTATCCCGCATACAATCGCCGGAATCTTCGCTCTTTTGATCGGTCCCATCAATTTTTCCTCACGTATCCGCCAGCGCCACTTTCAACTCCATCGCGTCCTCGGATACATCTATGTAATTTCTGTTTTTATCGGTTCCTATACGGGCATCGCTCTCGCGGCCGGCCGGCCGGGGCTCCCAGGAACCACCATGCAGGCTGCCGCCTGGATAGTCTGCACGGTCGCAGCTTTCGTCGCAGCACGCAATCGCCAGATCGTCGTGCACCGCCAATGGATGGCCCGTTCCTATGCCGTGACGTTTACCTTCGTTTCCAGCCGTGTGCTCAACCTCTGGCCACGTTACTGGAGCCACCTGGGCGACGTGCTCGCTGCTGTTGGAGTAATCGCCTTCACCCTTGCTTCGCTGTTGATCGTGGACCTCAGCCTCAACTGGAGCGAACTCACTACACGTCGCAACTGATCGTTGGCCATCGGTTACAAGAGCTCAAGATGTGGGATTGCAAAATGTCCTATTTCGAGAAGCTGGTGCCCACCAGGTCCGAACTGACTACAGGCCCGTAACCACCGAGTTGCCCAACAACTACCGCCACCGCAGGATCCTCACCCTCGAGTACCCACACCCTCACATCTTTCGGTTGAAGGCCGAGCAGCCGCGCAATCAGACTCACGATGCCGCCCAGATCTGGATGGACTCGAAACACTGTCGCCTTGAGGGTTTGTCCTGCCAAGTGAACCGTCTGCTCGTCCTCCGGCGAGATAAGGATCTGAACCAACCGCCCGCCTCCGAATGGCGCTAGCATCCGCACCCGAAATGGCGTCGTATTACGCGACACGTTCAGCAGCAATGTTCCAATGAAGCCATTTGCCAGGTCATCGGGCAGCTTCATGTGCTTGCTCTCGACGTCTATGTTGCCATTTTTGTCTCTTGTGCGACTGGTCACTATGCCGGTAGAGGCATCTATCGTAAAGTCGATGGGCTTTGTAAAGAACGGCCCCTGCTGTATGTGATGGTAGCGTACTAACCGAAACGTGCCTTGCTGTGTGTACGTCGTCGCCTCGTCATCAATCGATCCATCGACAAAGTGATAGGTCAGGCGCATCTTTACTTCATCGCCCTGCACAACCTGCAAAAACTCACCACTGGCAATAGTTTTTCCATCTTCGGAGCGGGCCACCATAAACCGGTGCATTGGCTGTTGAATATGTCTCACTGAAATCGGTTCAGCAAGCGCTACGGTGCCTACCATCATCGTCCACAAAACGACGACCAAGAAATTGCTTCGCTCCATCGATTGCCTCGTTCTAACGCATTAGACGCATCCATCTGGGCAGCGCACTACTGGCTCCACAATAATGTTTTGTTGAGGATGACGCACCAAAATGCTTTTTGGGGCGTCTACTAAAATTGTGCTGTTCTGCTACAAGTTGATTGAATTTCCAGTGGACCAGGAGTGATGCTTTGCAAGATGAAGTTCTGATAATCGGTGGCGGAGTGGCAGGCTGTGCTGCTTCGATCGCACTCGGCCGGAGGGGGCGACGCATCAGGCTGATCGAACGCGAAGCTACACCGCGCCACAAGGTCTGCGGAGAGTTCCTCAGCGGTGAAGCTCTTGAGGACCTGTATGCGCTCGGGATCGATGTGGTTGCGCTTGGCGCTGTACCCATCCCTTACGTTCGACTCGCCGCCGCCAAGCCCGCCGTGGAGGCTCCTTTACCCTTCCCCGCAAAGTCGCTCACGCGCAAAACGCTTGACACTGCGCTCATCGCCGAAGCCATTTCCTCGGGGGTCCGTGTCGAGCGCGGCCGCAGCGTTCAGTCACTCACTCGCACACCAGCCGGCATGTGGCAGGCAACGCTCGACGACGGCGCAGTCTTTGAAGCGCCAACGGCTTTTCTCGCCACAGGCAAACACGATCTGCGTGGCTACCCGCGTCCAAAAGACCCGCAGCGATGGGTCGCCTTCAAAATGTATTACCGGCTTGCGCCCGCACAATCCGCTGATCTCGCACACGCTTCTGAGCTGATGCTCTACCCCGGTGGCTATGGCGGGATCCAGCCGGTCGAAGGCGGCATTGCCAACCTATGCTGGGTCGTGCAACAGCGGTATCTCGCAGGCGTGGGCCATCGCTGGGAGAACTTGCTCGCAAAGATGCAACAGGACTGTCCGCACCTTGCGATGAGGCTTTCCGGCGCCGAGCCGTTGCTCGACAAACCGATCGCCGTCACCCATATCCCGTACGGTCACATCCGGCGCACGACTGAGGATGGTCTCTATTGCATTGGCGACCAGGCTGCCGTCATCCCCTCGTTCACAGGCGATGGCATTTCGATCGCCCTGCATACGGCACGTTGTGCTGTTGCTGCCTTCCTCGCAGGCGAGTCGGCACCGCTCTTCCAGGCTCGCCTTCGGTCTGCACTGCTGCCCCAGATGCGCCTTGCCGAGTTTGCCGCCGATGGCTTGAACAACGCTCTCGCACGCGCGGTATTGCCATTTTGCCTAAGGATCTGGCCCGGCGTGATGCGCGTAACGGCCAGGCTGACACGCGTCGCCGCTGGGCATACAACGGCTGTCTCCCATGCAGTCGCTGACTGAACATCCACTCGCAGAAGTCACCCTCAAAGAGAGATACAATGCAATCCTTTTCCGCCTTCGTCCTTGCTGTGTTACTCGTCCCGGCCGCGCTCGCTCAGCATCAGTCCTTCGTCGTTGATCCTGGCACCAGCCAAGTCAAGATGACGCTCAACACGACCCACGAGGTCGTCCACGGCACCTTTCACATCCAATCGGGATCAATTGAATTTGATCGCAGCAATCTCAAGATGTCGGGCTCGGTGGTCGTACTGGCCGGTAGTGGGAAGACGGGAAATGGCAGTCGCGATAAAAGGATGAATAAGGAAATTCTCAAGGCAGACCAGTACACGACCGTCTCCTTTGCGCCCAAAGCCTACATCGGGACAATCGCGTCCTCTGGCGACTCTACCATTCAGGTAAGCGGAGTGTTCACCCTACTCGGCAATCCTCACGATTTGACGATTCCGATGCAAATTCACATCGATGGATCAAAGGCGACAGCGAAGGCGCAATTCGTCGTTCCTTATGTTCAGTGGGGTCTTAAGAATCCGAGCTTCATGTTCTGGAAGGCTGACAATGACGTTGCGATTGATCTCAATCTTGTTGGCCAGGTTTCTAACTAACCGACCACCCTGCTTGCACGCAAAATTTCAAAACGATAGACCCACAACGCGGGGCCACAGGAACGGCTGGTCAAATTAGTTCGACAGACAACAAAAAAGCCGCCGAGGTCGGCAGCTTCGTAATCTGTCCCTAACTGTCCTTTGTCGGAGCAACCAAACAAATCGTAAGCTGTTGATTTGTTTGGTTGCGGGGGCCTGCAATGCCTCGAATTTGCTGTTGGTGTCTTTTCGCTCGGAGATTGTTCGACATGCGGCATAAGCTATTGATAGATACGTCGATGGCTACTTGTGAGGCTTGACCAAATCCGTTGAGGGATTTTCGGGAAGAACCAAAGCCGGAAGCGGATTTTGGTTGAAATCGAAGTCCTTTGTCAGGTCGCCTAGTGTGGGAACATCTTCACGTACTGTCGGTCTGGGGTCGGGCCTTCCATCGGTCTTTGGATTCAGCCGCGAACCACCCAGAAAATCGTCTTCGATGAATTTTAGATACGCGTCAAAACTGAGCGTTTGATGGTCAATGAAATTCGGCCTGGCATAGGGTGAAATGACCATCGCCGGAACACGCAGCCCATATCCGTTTTCATCCACAACCGGGGGCGGTTCATGGTCGTAGAAACCACCCCAGTCATCCCAAACCAGAAAGATGGCGCTGTCTTTCCAATTTGGACCTTGCATCACAGCATTAATCAGCCCTGTCACCCAGCTTTGGCCCACACTCACAAGTGCCGGCGGATGTTCACTCACCACTTGGGAAGGTGCAATCCATGAGACTGAAGGCAACTTGCCTTCGCGGGCTTGTTTGTAGAAATTCTCCATAGGCTGAATGCTGGGAAGCTCGCCATCATTTTTTACGGTATCGAAATAGGGCAGAGGGTTCCATATCGGCGGGGTCTGGGCCGACCGCTTCTCTGGAGGACAGGTTCCGGCATACTCATCCTCGCACTCGGGATCTCCGCCCTCCATCACGTAATAGCCCCAGGTCACATGATGGGCGTGCAGCAGGTAGGTCAGGTCCGTCCAGGCATAGATTGGCTTTGTTTTTTTCATGCCTGGGACTGACTGATTGTTAGGAGTGGGTGGCCATCCCGGATCATCCAGCGAATTCACGCATGTCTTTGGATCGTCGTGCCGGGTGCAGTAGGCCGACCAGGCAGAAACTTCGTAGAGGTGGGCAGGTAAGCTCCAAGACGCATTCGGTTCGAACATGTGGTCCTGCAACACAAACGTTCGCGCATACGCCCAGTAATTTGGAATGTCGCGGCCATCGTGAAATCCCATCACATCGGCATTCTCTGAATTGGAACATGCACGATTATCCTTATCCATTGCGTGCAGGCATCCTCGTGGGGAATTCTCTGCCTCGGCCACGAAGCCATCCATCCTGCCGTTGTCGATGTCCTCCAGACTGCCCAGAGCTCCATGCGGACCTCCACCATTGGAGTCATTGGTATCGTGATAAGGACTCATGCACAATCCGGTCTTTGGATCGGGATTGCAGACCGTGAATGCACCCTCCTTCATTGGGAATCCGTCAGCTCCGGGGAAGGTTCCAAAATAGCTATCGAACGAACGGTTCTCCTGCATAATCACAATTACGTGGCCAATCTTGTGAATTCCTTCCCGATCAGAGCGGCCGGTCTGGGCGAGCGGTTGATTCTGAGCTATTGATTTACCCGGAAGAAGTATCAGCATGGATACAAGCGCACACAGCCATACTCGTCTTGGACTCACAGCGAGTCGAATGGATTCCCATAAAAGTTGCGGAATGAAATTACGCGACATAAATCCTGGTTCCTTTCAAGAGATAGCTACTATCCGGCCCGCTCCAATTGGAGCAAGGATCCTGCGCCGAGCGCTAACGCTGCCAAGGCACGCACCAGAGATGCCCTCGACCAAGCCGTAACCGAGGCACTGAAAACCATCACTGCAGAAAACGCCTCCGCTTGGTTCAAACACTGAGGCTACATGGGTACTGCTATTCTGGAATCGCTCTGATATGGAGGATGGCTGAAGCGAGGCTCCTCCATCAGAATTGGTAGACGGCCGAGAACTGGAACTGCCGCGGTGGCGATAGCGTATTGATGATCCGGCCGAACGTCGCACTGTCCACGTTGTACTTTGGCATTCCATAGCTCGCCATATTAAAAGCGTTGAACGCATCCACTCGGAACTTCACGTTCTGATCTCCCCGCGTACGGAACGCCTTGAAAAACGAGAAGTCGATCTGCCTGTATCCCGGAGCGCGCTCCGTGCCCACACGGTCATTGCCAAACTGATCGGCCAGCGTGGGACCGCCCGGTTGACCATACGCGCAGATGCCGTTATCCGGTCCCTGGCAGGGTACGGCTGAGGAATCCGTGCCAAACCAGTTTTGCGTTGATCGGTGCACAATCTTCATCGGACGGTACTGGTTTGCCCGCTCAACGCCGTCGTCATTTTCCTGCGCGCTGTTGGTCAGGCCTGTCGGGCTGAATGTTTGAATCGTGATTGGAAATCCTGAATGCAGAATCACAGCTCCCGACAAAGCCCATCCGCCAAGGGCCTCATCGGTGAACCGGTTCCAGTCGGTGCCAAACCTTCTTTTCCGGCCGAATGGCAATTCGTACACCATCGTGCCCGAGAGGTTGTGCTTCACATCCGAGCCGGACGGACCGTAGTCGCCCATCAGGTCGAACACATTCTGCGGCAGCGGATCGGCCTGTGCGCTACCGTTCATTCCGAAAAATCCCGGGTTGTCCGTCATGGACTTCGAGTAGCTGTAGTTCAGCGCATACTCCAGCCCGTTTGACTGCTGGTGCTGCAGCACAGCCTGAAGAGCATTGTAGTTTTCGATGCCATTGGCCATGGTGTCGATGATGAAACCATTCGGCCCCACAACGCTGTCGTATGGGTCCACAAGGTGAGCGCAGCCACCGTTCGGGCCAGGCGTAGCGCAGGTGGAAGGGACCAAGCCGGTGTACTGATTCAGGCCCATGGGCACTGCTAGGTGCTGGCCTATCTGTCCCACATACCCGACTGACGCTGAGGTCGTGCTGTTCACCAGGTACTGCGCGGTCAGGTTAAACTGCTGCACAACCGCTGGGCGAAAGTTCGGATCCCAGACATCGAACTGCGACCCTTGCAGCGACTGAAGAATCGTATTGATATCCAGGCTGCCGTTGCCTTGAATTAAAGCAAAACCGTTCTCGGTTTGGAAAGGTGTGCCCCCAGATGTGCTGGTTGGCTTCGGTGCACTCTGGCTGAATGATGCCTGCCATGGAGCATTTTGGGTCATCCGCAGCCCGGTGCCGGTGCCTTCCTCATCATCTGTGATTCCATAGCCGCCGCGAAGAACCAGCCTGTTGTCTAGCTGCCAGGCAAATCCAACACGAGGCATGAACATGTCGTATGCAGTTACGTTGTTGTAGAGCGCCCGGCTGTTGCCGTTCTTGCCAGCCAGCTCAAACATACTTTCCGTAAGAGCCGGAGCAAAGTACGCCGCCTGCAGGTCGATGCTTGACATCCGGTTGTGCACTTCGTAGATCGGCTGATCGTATCCCCAGCGTACGCCCAGATTCAAGGTTAATTTTGGCGTCATGCGCCAATCATCCTGCGCATAAAACGCGTCCCGCCACTGCCTTTGTGCAAACGCCGAGGTTACGCCGGTCACCTGTTCCTGATTCGATGAATCGAGAAGAAAATCCGCATACGCGTAACGCCCGGTCGGGCCAGCCGTATATTCGCCGTTATACGAGAACTGTCCCAGCGGGCCACCGAGGTTGCTCAGTGTCAGGAAATTCTGGTGGTAACGCACAAGCTGCGCACCAAATTTCGTCACGTGGTGACCGTGCTGCCACGTAAGGTTGTCGCTGTAGTCCAGAGTAATATCATTCAGGTAATTGTCTGCATTGATTGTAGTTCCGTAGCAGCTCCAGTCGTTACTGCTCGAGCAGTCTGAGATCGCCATGAAGCTGAATCCAACCACCGGCTGGTTGAGAAACGGAATTCCAACCGTCTGATCGCCATTAAGCCCAAACAGGCCGGACGGGTCGGATGGGATGCCCTGATGCCATGTGGTCTGTGAATATCCCCCTCGAAACTCGTTGACAAGTGATGGGGAAAATGTGCGCACCCAGCTCACCATGGCGCTTGCAAAAGGATAATCGTCTCCGAGCGGGAAGTTGGTCGGTAGAACGTTTTGTGTCGTGGCGTCGTATGCATCGCCATACGTATATTTGCCAACCAGCGAATTCTTGTTGTCAATCGTGTAATCGATCCGTGCATCCCCCTGATTGTTGGCATTGTGGGAACTGGTATAGCCGATATAGTTCCCGGATGTAACTGTTCCAGGTAGAACATGTGCAGTGTTATTGGGCATTGGCAACGCCTTGGTGTTTGAGAACAGGTACTTCGCCACCGGATTCACGATCGGGATCTGGTTGTTCACATACGGCGTGGCGCTGCCGGTTCCATTTGAGTTGTTGTAGAACTGAATTCCCTCGGTTGCCAGAACCTCGGAAAAATCTCCTGTCCGCATTCTCGCGTCCGGCACGCTGGCGACACCCTGGCTCGTGGGCACTGTGTAGTACATTCCGGAATAGTCTCCGAAAAAGAAGAGCTTGTTCTTCAGGATCGGCCCGCCCACCGCTGCGCCATACTGGTTTTGGGTGAATCGCGTCTTTGCCACACCCTTCAGGTTGTTGAACCATGTGTTAGCGGTCAGATTCTGGTTCTCAAAGTATTCCCAGGCGTTCCCGTGGAATTGGTTTGTTCCGCTCTTGGTCACCAGAACCACTTCTCCACCATCCACGTTGCCGTACTCCGCGTCTGCGTTGCCGGTAATCACGCGCATCTCCTGGATCGAATAGGGAGATGGATAGTAGCCAATCAAGTTATTCAGCGTCTCGTTGATTTCGATTCCATCCAGCACGTAGTTGTTCGATTGCTGGCGATTGCCGTTAAACGACGGCACCGCCTGTGCGCCCTGGCCGCTCGAACCAATACGCGTATCGCGCTCAGAACCCTGCAGATCGCCCATCGATCCCACAGTCGGGTTCACGGTTCCAGGCACGAACATCGACGCAAAGTTAACGTTCTGTCCATTCATGGGCATGTTTTGGAGCGTGTTGGAACTAAGACTGATGCCCAGCGTCGCATTCTCCGCATTCAGAATCGGCGCCGTCGCTGCCGATATGCTGATCGATTCCGTACGATTGCCTACCTGGAGCTGTATGTCGATCTTGGCAACTTGATCGATCTGCAATTTGAACGGCCTTATCGACGACTCCGCGAACCCCGCGGACGTGGCCGTGACTTTGTATTCCCCAATCGGCAGAAACTCTATGTTGTACGAGCCATCTTTATTGGTCGTAACACTCGTGGCCACCCCAGTACCCACATTCGTCGCCGTAACCTTTGCGTTCACGACGACGGCGCCACTCGAATCGGTCACCGTCCCACGCACAGCGCCGGTAATGGTCTGAGCAATGCCCGCCGACGTGGAGAGCAAGAGGAAAAGTGTAAAGCAAAACCCTATGAATGTCCGATGTCCTTTCATGTGCCTCCTTGCGGAATATCCCTGGTTTGTTTTCTTGACTCTCTGTTTTCTCAACTACGTGTCCCGGGTTTTGATCGATTCCCGGTTTGGGCCAGCGCCGTATGCCGCCAGGCCCCAGCCGCCACACACTCTTCAGGCAAATGGGCGAGGCAAATTGGCAAGAATTCAATTCCTCGATTGGCTGGCCTGCGAGAAAAGGCTGCTACATATCTAGCGATCTCGAAGTTCTGAACTAACGCCAGCGCGCCAAGCCAACCTCTCCCATAAGAATAAGAACCATAATATATTAAAGCGCACTTGTCAAGAAAATTTGCTGAATATCGTGAATATTTTTCTATAATATGCTTATCGCGTTTCTTGTACTCAGGAAATCGTTGAGCGCCTCAAGATAGTCTTTTCATAATCAATCAGATAACTGCCTTGCACATGGCTTCCCTGCGCTGGCCCGGCAATGGCGGCCAGTGCAAAGAGTGATCTGATATCTGCCTCAAATCAGGCGCCATTACACCTTCAAAACCGGCTCGCCATTCTCCGCAGCCAACGGCCCGATTTATTGAGATCTCAACAAAAAACTGTTCATAAAGCCTGGATCGCGAAATGACTCCGTCCCTCCCGGGCATAGCGTGGAGAGCGCGGCAACGCGATTGCCGAAAGCGGCGCAGACATCGGGCGCTTCGCCTCGGAGCCAGGTGGCCAGAAATCCGGCATTGAAGCTGTCGCCGGCCCCAATTGTGTCCACCGGCGCGACCGGCGTAGCGGGAACTGCCCACCGCTGCGTGCCCTTCTGCACGAGTGCACCCCGGCTCCCGCATTTCATGGCCACCAGCGGCACACGTGCAGCCAGGGCAGTAAGTGCCGCCTCAGGGTCGGACTCGCCTGTGATCTGGCGGGCTTCATCTTCATTGGGAAGGAAGATGTCGACCATTTCCAGCAGCTCATCGAGCGGCGATCCCCAATGGCCCTCCGGATCGTCGTTGGTGTCGAGCGACAGAGTAAGCCCTCTGGCCTTGAGCTGCCTGAATACACCGGGAAGATGCGCTTTGAGTGCCCGATGAAGAAAGAGCGAGGAAAGATGAAAGTGACGGGACGTTGCGAGGTAGTCCAGGTCGAGATCTCCGACCACCATCTCAAACATGGTGCCCGGATAGGTAAGAATATGGCGTTTGCTCGCGTGATTCAGCAGCACGCTTACTCCGGTAGAAACACCGCCGGATGCGTGCTTGACTTTGCTCAAGTCAACACCTTTCTCCGCTAGTCGATCCAGCGCCATGGCGCCGAGCGCGTCCTTCCCGAGCAGCGTGATAAAGCCGACAGAGACACCCAGTGCGGCTAGGTTATGCGCTAGAATTGCCGAAGAACTCCCGAGAGTGAGACGAAAGTCGCTTGCCAGGATCTCATGTTCCACAGGCATCTTCTCGGGAAGCCCGTAAAGAATAAGATCGAGGTTGATCTCCCCGGCGATGGCAACGTCCAGTCGCTTGCGCATTGGGTTCTAACCTTCCAGCGTTACCACGCGGCTAAGATGGCGCGGCGAGTCTGGATTAAGCCCCTTGCGCAGTCCGATGTAACTGCCCAGCAACTGTCCCCAGACCACGTAAATGGACAAAAGAGCGAGCTCAGGCATTGGTTGAGCAAGCTCGATCGCCAGATCTGCCGATGCGCGCAGTTCGGGCGAGATACAATTGGCGATCGCCAGGGTGCATGCTCCCAGTTCCTTCATCTCCATCAACACTGCGCTCTCTTCCGCGTACCCCGCCTCCGAGATCAGCCCGCCGACAAGAACCTTCTCCGACACAATCGATTTGGGGCCGTGACGAAACTCGAGGGTATGGAAAAACTGCGCGTAGCTGGAAGACGACTCCATCACCTTGAGCGCCGTTTCTGAAGCGATGGGATAAAGCACTCCCTGCGCTAGAAAAGCCGCATCCTCAAACGACCGCTGAGAAAGCTGCTCGACCTCAGGGAGATAGACCGGCAATAGCCCTGCCAGCGCCTTCGGCAGTGCCCGCAAACCGGCAACGAACTCATCCTGTCTGGAGACCTTCGCAGCAATATACTGGAGGGCCATCAGCATCGAAGTAAATGACGAGGTCATTACCGTGCTCTCCTCGCTCACTGGCAACTGCAGCATGTAGGGGCTGAGCTGCGAAAACTCGTTGCCATCGCACGTAATCCCCAGAAATTCGACGTCACGTCGTCTTAGAACCTCCGCTACCTGCAGCACCTCCGATGTTTGGCCTGAGCGCGAGATCAGCACCGGGAAGATCGCGCCGTCATCGCCCGCAACCGATAACCCTGGATAAAGCAGCATCTCGGAGGCCGGAACTGCGCAAGCAAATGCGCCGGTTAGGGAGATGAATGAGGCAGCCGCTGCCTGAGCCAGATAGTAACTTGTGCCACAGCCAATAAAAACCCACCTATAAGAGAACGGCCGCCTGCCCGCCGTCAATCGGCCGATATCCAGAGCGTCCAGGGTCTGCAAACAGCGCAGCCACACATCGGGTTGATTGGAAATCTCGCGTAAAGTGATCGCTCCGTATCTCATCCTTGCTCCTTCGGATCGTTGGCCTTTCGGGGAGGATCATCCGTAAAATGCAGGGGAATCGTACATTTTGATTTCGAATGTCCAAAACCGTTACAAAACGAAATTATATTATATCATACGAAATTAAATATCGATCAATCTGCTTTCGTTTATTGGGATTGTCGACGACCTTGAGCCGGAGCGAGGTGCGCTGCGTCGGCTCCAGGGTTCCACATCTTTGCTCTCCCGTCGGGTTTCTCCAGCTACGACGAAAGCCATCGGTCCAGACCCTGCCGGACAAATCCGTCGTCGTTCCAATGCGGATAGGCTGCATACACACGATCGATCTCTGCTTTCTGCCCCCGGCTGAGAGTCTCGTTTGGATCCAGGCACCAGATGCCTTCGAGGATTCCCTGACGTTGCAGCACCTCGTGTAGGCCAGCGATGCAACCGGCAAACTGGTTCGCCACGTCGAAAAATGCCGCGTTGCTATCGGTAACTTCCACGGTCTTGCGTAGCAGATCCTTCGGGATTTCGGTTGCGTGGGAAGCCGCGTGGCACTCTTGCAGCAAATGCACAGCGCTCCTGGTCCACACGGCCCAATGTCCCAGCAGTCCACCAACGATGCGCACCTCTCTCTGCTCACCTCCGGCTTCGAAGACAAACGGGGTGACAAGATCCATGACGATGTTATCGTCATTGCCGGTATAGAGCGCGATCTCCCGCCCCGACTCGGCGACGGCCCGCACCACATCGAGTGTTTGATAACGATTGAACGGAGCGATTTTGATGGCTACTACATTTTCGATGGTGACAAATTCGCGCCAGAAGAGATAGGACAGCAAACGCCCCCCGCCCGCGGGCTGCAGATAGAACCCCATCACCGGAATGATCTCGGCGACCGCACGGCAGTGCCGGATCAGCGCCGCGTTGTCGGTTTTCTGCAGCGCGCCAAGATTCAGCAGTCCGGCATGATAACCAAGCCGGGTCAGCAACTCGGCCTCCCGTACGGCCTGTTCCGTTTCGCCGCAGATACCGCCAATTCGGATCAGCGGATCTTCTCTGTTGCGGTCCGCGCGATCCATCTCTTCTGCGCCCAGTTGCAGCACGGGTTCAAAGAGTCCGATTTTAGGATCGCGTATGGCAAACTGCGTGGTGTGCACGCCAATCGCCATGCCGCCGGCACCGGCCTCGGCGTAGTAACGCGTTAATGCCCTTTGCCGCCGCTCGTCGAGCCGGCGCTGCGCCGTCAAAGCAAGTGGATGCGCAGGAATCACCGCGCCGCGGTTCAGAAGCGCGCGGAGCTTGTCGAGTTCCAGTTTCTTAGTCATTTCTCCCCCCCGGGGGCATAACAGCCCTAATAATTCCCTCTCCGATCTTCGAAGTGCGTCGGTTTTCCAAGGCTTTCTTTACCGTGTTTCACCCAATCGGCGATCCAGGTCATCATGTCGCGCACACCAACCTCTGGATAGCCGAACAATTGTGCCGCCTTGTCGGCGACGCACAAAACGCTGTCTGCAGCTTCCACGCCCTCAAAGCGAACCGGCTTGCCCAGCAATGCGCCAAACCCTTCGGCGATTCTCCGAACCCTCAGCAGCTCCGGGCCAGCGATATTCAGAGCCAGCGGAGGTGTCGATGCATGGAGCAGGGAGCGCAGGCTCATCGCCGACGCGTCCGCCTGCCAGGTCGCGTTAAAATAGCCCATCGCCAACGGAACTGGCTGCTCCGCCCACACCATCCGTGCCAAATCCACCAGAACGCCGTAACGCATTTCAACGGCGTAATACACTCGGGCGAATGTCATCGGAGTGCCGTACTTGCGGCTGAAGTACTCAAAGATGCGCTCGCGGCCCAGGCAGCTCATGGCGTACTCGCCCACCGGATGCGGCTCATCGTCTTCAAGCGATCCGATCGACGCCACGGGACAGTATCCGTAGATATTGCCCGTTGAGAACACCACCATGCGGCTGCCGCGGTAGCGCTCGCAAACGGGCGTGGGCAGGTAGGTGTTCATTGCCCATGTCAATGACTCTTGCCCGGTTGAGCCGAATTTTCTGCCCGCCATGAACACAACGTTCTGCGCATCCGGTAGGGTGTCGTAAACCTCCGGATCCAGCAGATCGGCAACGTGCGTTTCTACGCCCCAGGACTTGAGCCGCGCCTGCAGGCCCGGCTCGCCGAAGCGCGCTACTCCGATCACGCGGCGTTTGATCCCTGCCCGCTCGGAAGCTTTCTTCGCCATACGCGCCAGTGTTGGTCCCATCTTGCCGCCCACGCCAAGGATGACGATATCTCCTTTCACCGACGCAAGATCGCGCACCGTCGCTTCCGACGGCTCGCTCAGGATCTCTTCCAGCTCTTCCACGTCCCGGATCGAATAACTTTTTTGCAAAGTTGCCATCATCATGTTCCTTTCAACTTGTCCTCAATTACGAACGGTCCCTGCCGGCGTTGTCGTCAGATACTTCTGAGTTAGATTCCGCGGTGCTATTCCTTCACTGTGCGTCAAACGCGTTGGAATCAGTTGATCCCATCTGCGGGCATGGCCTCGACTTAGGACGCACGGCAAAGATGCAGGCAGCTCCGGCGATGCACGCCGCGGCGGCCACTTTCCACACAATCTCGTAGCCGTGCGAAGCCTCAAAAGCCCTTCCCGCCAGCCACGAACCAACCCATTGACTGATCGAGAAGCCTGCGACAACCAGAGAGAGCAGCATGCCCAGGCTCGATACTCCAAAACACTCCGCCAGCACCAGCGGAATCAACATGTAGTCTGCCCCCATCGCGAATCCGAAGGCCACGGCAAAGGTTCCCAGGGCGACCGGATGTCCCGCGAAAATCAGCAACGGCATCCCCGCGCCGATCAGCATATAGAAAAGCGCCATGGTATTTTTCTTGCGAAGCCTGTCCGCAATATGGCCCGCCAGCACGCGCCCTCCGAGACTGGAAACGAGCAGCACAGAAAGAAACCGTGCCGCGGCGGTCGACGAATAATGCTTGTCCTCCAAGTACAGAACAAAATGCTGGGTGACAACGTTGATTGCGCCTAGAACAAAAACAGTCCCCGCCAAAATCAGCCAGAAGTTGACGCTGCCGAGCGCCTCCTTGGTGCTTGTCGAGCACGCGGCCGTTTCAGGCTCCGCCTCAAGCTGCGGCGTTTCGTTGAGCCCGTCCGGTAACAGCCCCATCTCCTCCGGAGACGACCTTGTCACCCAGAACCCAACCGGAAACAGCACAGCCATGATGACCACGCCGGATGCTTCCAACGCCGACCGCCAACCAAACATCCGAATCAGAAAATCCGCAGCAGGCGGAGCCACTACCCCGCCAAGGCCCAGCCCCAGATAGGCATAGCCCATCGCCTGGCCCCGCCGCCCCTTGAACCACCGCGCGACGAGAACCTGATTTGAAATGGGACCCGTTAACGTATATCCGAGAGTCTCAGCAATACAAAGCAGATCGTATTGCCACAGACGCGTCATGAGCCCCATCAGCACCAGGGGAAGACCCACCATCACAACTCCGGATAGAATCACTCGGCGCGCGCCGATCCTGTCGATCACCGCGCCCGTGATCATTCCAAACGGAATTCCGATGACAAATGCTCCTATCAGGAATCCCTGCGACATATCGGCTCGCGCAAATCCCAGAGACGAAACAAAGGCCGGATAGAAAACCGGAAAGCCGTAGTAAATCACACCTACGGAAAAAAACAGATTCAGAAATGCCGCGAGCACCACCCACCAGCCGTAAAAGATGCGGGCCTGCCTCATCGGTCTCTCAGTCCTTTGTGGGGCCCTCGAAGGCTCCTCTCCGACAGCAGTCATCAATTCCTCGGTCAATTTCTCGTCATTTCGGAAATATTACAACAGTTCGTTACATATATTTATTTATAGTTATGAATATTTTCTCTTTCTGTATACTGATCACGAAGAGTGTGCGATAGAGTTTCCCCACCAGTTCGCTGATCTTTACCTGAACGGCGCACACCTCCTTCGAATCACCGGGAGATTGTCCATGGACCTCGTAAGTCGTCGTCACTTCATACAGTTGGCTGGTGCCGCGTCTCTCTCCGGTCTGGCCGCGCCCTCACCGGGACAGGCCCCAGTCTTCGCGGCCACATCGACTACGCCCCGTCCCAGTCCACGTCCGCCGCTTGGCGCCGTCATCTGGGTGCACGACAGTGAGTCCATCGAGGCATCCATCCGACAGATTCACGACCTCGACCTGCCGACCTGTCAGATCGGTTTCAAAAACCTCACGCCTGATGTCGCAGTGCCGGTCATGAACGTCTTACACAAGTTTGGAATCACGGCGACCGCATTTTCCGAGCATGGTCCGGAGGTTTTCGAGCGTGTCTTCAACTTCTACGAAGGGCCTTTAACCATCGGAATAATTCCACCCTCCATGCGGGCGGCCCGCATCCGCAATCTCAAGATGGCAGCCGACATCGCCGCGCAGATCGGAATTCCCGCCATCCATACGCATTGCGGCTTTATCCCCGAAGATCCGAACGATCCGCTTTATCCCCAGGCCGTCTCCGCAGTACGCGAGATTGGCAGCTACTGCAGTGAGCGCGGCCTCGATTTTCTTTGCGAAACCGGCCAGGAGACTCCCATCACGCTTTTGCGTCTGATCCAGGACACCGGACTCCCGAATGTCTTCGTCAATCTGGATGTGGCCAACCTCATCGAATGCGGCAAGGGCAGCCCGGTCGACGCCATGACGATCCTCGGACCTCTGGTTCGCGGAACCCACATCAAGGACGGCAGATTCCCCACCAATCCCAGAGAATTCGGCGAGGGTGTGCCGATCGGCAGCGGAAACGTCGATTTTCCACGGGTTTTGGAACAGCTCAAGCAAGTGGGCTATCGCGGTCCTCTCACGTTCGAGACAGAAACCTCCGGGTCCGAAAACCTTCGGATTCTCAGAGACTCCAGACGTTTCATCGAGGGATTGCTCGATAAGATCTATGGGTAGGCTGTATTGGCGTATCGGCGTTAGCCGTGCAGTAATCCTGTTTTGAGACCGCGGCGCCGAAGGACAGGTTTTGGAATGAAGCCGACTCAAACATCAGTGAATCCAGACGAGCTGCTAGGCTGGCAACTTTCGCGGCGCAACTTTCTCCGCGCCGGCATGGCCGCTGGAGCCGCCGCAGGTTTTCCTGCGCAAGCCGCGACAGTTGCCGAGCGCCTCCCTGACCCGGTCTGCGCTCTGCCCATCGCGGTCGACCGTCTCGATCAGGGACCGTTCTACGCTACGCAAGATACGGGCGAACGGACTCTCGCGGTTACAACCCCCTCGTATGCGCACATCCGGAACTTCGGCCTTGGCCTCGTCGGCTATACATGGGAAGAGAATGGACCTGCACTCAAGGTGCGCAATGGCAAACAGACGCTGGAGCAGGCCGTGGAGCAGATGGCCAGCCTTCCCTTTGTCGACCTGCTTTATATCCGCTGCGACTGGCGCGACGTGCAATCGCAGGCAGGCAAACTAGATCTGCATCCGATGTGGGAGCTGACGCTCGATGCTGCCCGCCGTCATGGTCTGCGGGTGGCCTTTCGTGTCCAGATGTCCAATCCCGAGTTCGAGCCCAAACGGCTGGCGCTGCCCGATTTTCTGCAACGCACCGTGCCGCTGGCGCACATCGGACGCCGCATGTTCCGTGGACGGGAGATTGACTTTGTGGAACCGCGCTACGACAGCCCGGCCTTCCAGAACGCCTTTCGCGAGCTAAATGAGCTGCTGGCCGGCCGTTTTGACGGCGATCCGTTGATCGAGTTCATGGATCTGATGATGTACGGCTTCTGGGGTGAAGGGCACACCCACCACATGCATGCGCCATTCCAGGATTTTCCTGCCGCTCAGCAAACCTTTCTCCATCTCACGCGCGTGCAGTTGGAGACCTGGAAGCGGACCCAGCTTGCGGTCAACACGCAGCCCGACATCAGCCGTGCCGGCAACGACGCTGTGGTGGCAATGGCCATGCGCGCCGGCTGCTGGCTGCGCTCCGACAGCATCATCGACGAGGAACCCATTCAAATCGAAGAACTCGGTAATTGCCCTCCTTGGCTCGCTGTCGTCATGGAGGATGGCTCTTATCGCGACTACAAGTGTTCCACCATCCCGGTCGACAGCGCAGGCATCAATCTCCGCGAAAACGCCATGCTGCACACCCTCGATCTCGGCGCCAATTATTGGTCGCTCTGGACCGAAGCTGGAAATCTCGAGCAATACAACCAGCGTTACCCCGATGGATTCCGCGCCCTCCAGCAGCGCATCGGATACCGCCTTCGTCCTGCCTGGATCTGGCAACGAAAGCGCTGGGACACAACGGAAGTTATCGTCGGCGTGGCCAACGCCGGGGTCGCCGGCATCCCAGGCTTCCTCCGGCTCACGCTCGAAAGCAAGGATGGATCGATTCGGCGAAGTGGCGTGCTCGACGCAGGACAACCCTATGCCGGCAAAGTCCGCCAGGCCGCCTTCGTGCTCCCTGCCGGAACCGGCGCCGTTGAGCTCAGGTTGTCGGCGCATCTGGTCACGAAAGCCGGAGTTGAGCGGCCCGTGCGCTGGGCCTGCCAACAGCCGCTGAATGACGACGGATCGTTCCCGCTGCAGGCGCAGGCAATCGAAGCGCCCGGCTGGAGTTGAGCCAGCGCCTCTACGCGTTGCCGGCCGCGGCCTCCCCTGCTCCGGTCAGGGCCGCAACTTCGCCAATTCCAGTTGGGCCTGCCAGAAGGAGGGATCCAGCGACAGCGCCTTCTGGAGATCCGCCGCAGCCTGCTGCGACTGTCCCCTGTGCTGCTCGGCCATTCCCGCCGCATAGTAGCTCTCCGCCGAGTCTTCATCCTTGGAACCGGGCTGGTGTGGCGCTTCCGCCAATTGTGTCAGCCGGGCACCGGCCTGCGCCTTCTCCCCAAGTTGCTCCAGAGCCAGCGACTGGTAGTATGCTGCGATCTTCCCTCCGCCGCGCTGCTCCAATGCCTTCTTCCACGTGCTGTCCGCCCCTGCGCCGTCTCCAATCTGCTTTCGCGCAGTGCCCAGCCAATAAAGCCCTGCCGCATCGTCCGCATCGTCCGGCTTGCCAACTCCCAGGTTCTCTGGATACGTAAACGAACGCTTAATGCTTGACTCTGCCGCTGCGTGTTTGCCCTCTGCCAACCGCTTGCGGCCTGCCTCGATACAGGCATACGCGAATAAGTCGTGCATGTTCTGTCCGCCTTCCCACGGCCTGAAGTCGTGTCCCTGCATCAAGCCCAGCGCCTGATCGGGATCGCCCTTCTGTAGCAGCAACAAAATATAACGCACTCGCACCGGATCGTGCTCCAGCACGTCGTTCGGAGCTGAAGCAAACATTGCGCTGCGCGCCTCGGTGGCGCCCATCGCGGTTTGAATCTCGTCCAGGTCGCGATACAGATGAAAATCGTGCGGCGCGAGACGGATTGCCTGCCGGTACAGATCGGCTGCCTGCGCATTGTTCATCTCGATCTTCCACGTGAATAGCGCCAGATTGCGGTAGAGAACCGAATAATCGAAGCCGGAGTCCCTGGCCTGCTGCCACAGGCGGTTCGCGTCGGCATAGCGTCCGTATTGAAAGTAGAAGTTACCCAGCAGATATTGTGCATGGGCATCCGATGGATCCACCCGAAGGGCGTCTTCCAGCACCGCGACATCATCGAGCCGGTTGATGAAAATCTCTTCGTAGCGCGCGGCACGCGCCTTTACCGCATAGGCACGCGCGGCTTGTTCCTGTTCTTCCTGCTGCGCGTTGAAAGCCAGGTGGTAATACAGCATCGCCGAAACCATTTGCGGAGACATCTTCCTCAGTGCAGCATGCAAAATGAAATCTGCCGCCGGCCAGTCGTGCAGCTCTTCATACCAGGTTGCCGCTTCAAGATAACTCTGCTCCCGGTCTCCGGCGGCGCGGCTCCATTGCTGCTCGACTTGCTGCGCCGCTGCGGGTTCTTCTTGTGCGTTCGCAGATGCGACCCTCCACTGCTCCGCCAGGGCCAGTGGATAGAGCGGCATTCCCGCGCACGCGC
Organism: Acidobacteriota bacterium; assembly: GCA_021818105.1. Lineage (GTDB taxonomy): Bacteria > Acidobacteriota > Terriglobia > Terriglobales > Acidobacteriaceae > Telmatobacter. Next base: position 117,960 of record JAKAFB010000001.1, on the reverse strand, counting down.
TGGCAATTGTGCGGCTCGCCTCCTCCAGTTTGCCTTCGTGTCGCAACGCCACAGCCAGATCGCTTTGCGTCCGTGCATCGCCGCGGTCTTCCTCAATCGCCGCGCGCAGCAATTTCTCCGCGCTGCCTGCATCCCCCTGTGCTATCTCAATCTCTCCTAGCTGCATCAGGGACTGGGGCTGCATTCTGCCGTGCCTCACCGCAATCCAGAAAGAGTCCTTTGCGGCAAAAAGCCTTCCCTGGGCGCGATCCACAAGCCCTGCAAGATACTGGCTCTCTGCGTCGCTATCGTCCAGTGCAACAGCCCGCCCGATCTCCGCGCCTGCTGCTGCGAAATCCCCCGCGCGATAATGCTCCATCGCCATCTGGCGCAATGCAGGGATGGACTCAGGATCGCGTTTGAGAACCTCGGAAAATAGCTGCTTTGCCCCCTGTGCATCGCCTTCTTTCTCTTTCTCAAAAGCACGCAGAAGCAATCCAGACGAAGTTAATCGATCCGCAGGAACCTGTCGTGGCGCAGGTGCTCCCACTTGCGAGACAAAATCCGGATTTCCATCTATGGGCTCGGCTGCGCTCCACTGTAGAATTGTTTTCCCTGCTCCGTCCAGCACCTTCACCTCGGCAGACTGTTTCGCTTCCTGCGCATCCGCAACGGGAATCGAAAAGCTCTGCGCCGCCAGCGGCGCCAAAGTTACCGGCCCGATCGTACGAGGCGTCTCTCCCTTCAGGCTGACCACGATCCGGGCATCCTGAACCCCTTCGACGGGACTGACAGAGATCTCCATCGTCCCAGCTCGCCGCGGACCGGCTTCTACTCGAAGATTGAGAGCAACCTGCCGCGTCGCTTCGACAAAACCTTCGCCCAGCTTCCGCACCGGATACCAGTACTCCGTCCACGACTCGACATCCTGCGGCATCATAAACTCCCGGTTCAACTGCGTGGCAAACCGTCCTGCCTGGATCTCGCTGTAGGGTCCATCGCGATCGGTCAACAGATCGGTCCAAATCAGTCCTCTGCCTGATATACCCCAGGTCCAGATCTTCTTTCCAGTCATCTCGCGATAGTCCGCAAAATGCACAATGCCGTAGTCAGACTGCGTAAAGTACGCACCGTAGAAATTCCGATGCACGCCGGCTGCGAAGATCTCCGTTGGCGGGTGGATGTTCTTGTACTGGCTGTAGTCCGTACCCTGCCAGAATGGATAGCTCCAGTCAACTCCCGGCTCGTCCGGATTCACTTCGCGCATTGGATAGACGTAATGCAGGTCGTCCGGGGCGGATACCGCCGCGTTGTCCCAGAACCAGTAAAGCTTGCTGAGCGGCGTGGGATTCAAAAGAGTAACGCGCTCCTCGAGCGCGGCCGCGCCGGGTCGCAGCGTCAGCGCCACCTGCCAGTACATTCCGGAGACCTGGTCCACATCGCCTAGAAACACCGTCGCGCTGCCGTCGGCATTTCTACCGTACCAGGAAGAAACCGGCGATACCGTATCTGTCGTATGGCCGTTGGGAAAGTTGAATTCGATGCCGCCAGAGATCCATGCGCCGCGCAACCCGATCAGAGCGTATTTGACGACGTGGTTGCAGTAGAAAACCTCACGGCGATCAACCTTGTCGTACAGCGAATACAGCCGGGATCCGAGACCGGGCAGAATCGTGGCGCGCAGAAATTCGTTCTCCAATACAATCGCGCGGTACGTCTTCGGCTCACGCTTATTCGTCAGGTCGTCCAGCATCGTATAGGGATAGACATGCCGCGGATTCATCAGGGCAAACGGAGGATTCGGATCCTGCGGCCCCATGAGATACGTAGGAATCACAATCTCCGATTCCTGGACGCGTACCGGCGCTGCAATAGCAGGCGCGGCAAGCGCCACGACAACAGCCAAACAAAACAACAGACAAAGCTTCCTGAATTCTGCGGTCATGCTCATCTCTCCTTTTGTTCCTGCCCTTCCGTCTGCACAAACCGAAGCACGCCGAACGAGGCCGGCTGATGAAACGAGCCGTTGGCAAGCGGCATCGGCCTCCAGCTCAGAAGCTTCTGCTCGTCCCGTCTTTGGTTGTTTTCTCCATCCGCGCGATAGAAATTCACCCGCCACTCCGTGCCTTCCTCCACATGCGCCGTACCCATCGACGCCATGGGAATCCGCATCTCCACCGTCCACTCCCGCCGTGCCGCGTCGATCTTCGCGACATGCTCGAAGCCGGAGTTCCACTGCATGTCATGCACCGGCTTCGGCTTCGCACCCAGGTCCACCGCAAGGTCGATCCATTGGTTGTTCGGAGCAACCTCAAACTCGTAGTAGCGGCTCCTCTGCTCATGATGTGGACTCAGAAATACCTCAACCACATCGCGATCCCACAACTGCCAGCGCTCCACAGCTGGCTCTTCACCCTTGAAGAAATCCAGGCGAACATAACGGCACCAGAATGCGAGGTAAAGATACCTCTGCGTCCACCGGCTGGCCACCATGGTTTCCAGGTCGGGGTACACAAGAGGTTCGTCAAACGCATCCCGGTCGAAGCGGACGCGCGTTGCCTTAGCCCATATCGGCTTCGTCAGATCTCCATCCGGACGGAAGTCGGAGCTCAGATACTCGGAGGTCAGCATCCCTTTTCCACCCCTGTTTACACCTTCGGCTCCTGAGACCGCACCCGCGAGAAACAGGACTGCAAGGAATAGAACCCGTGCCCTTTGCATACCCGATGGAGCACTAGCCTTCCCGTTTCCAAGTTCCGGCCGCCTTGTGTGCCAAAAGAAAGGGCACACCGCCTGGAACTTCCAATTGGGTTGGCAACAGTATTGGAAAACAAAAGCAATCATACGAAATCATATTATTCTTCGCGGAGAACATTGCAAAATTTTAGGTTCAGCGACAGTTTTTTGTAGACCTGAAATAAGCCATTCCGGGTGATTGCAAGCGATCAGACCTTACCGGCAGGGTCGTCTTGTGCGATTCTGTGCAATACTGTCGAAGTGTTTGCTTTCGATTATCTACGCATCATGTTGAGTCTCTTTTGTTTGCCGAGCGGTATTTGCACCGCTCGCCATCTATAATGCCGGACGCCGGCACGGAGTACCACCGCTCATGTTCAGTAATGCCCAACTGGAGACCACAGCACCCGGCGCCAAGTTACGCCCGGGACGAACGCGGTGGTGGATTGTGTGGACGCTCTTCTGCTCCACGGTGATCAATTACATCAACCGGCAGACGTTTTCCGTGCTTGCGCCCATGCTTACGCGGCAATTCCACCTGAGCCACACGAGCCTGGGCGGGATTCTCGGCGCCTTTCAGCTTGCCTATGCACTGACCTGGCTGTTCGGCGGAATCGTTCTCGATCTGGTTGGCACACGCATAGGCCTGGCGCTGGCCGCCGCCTGGTGGTCGGTCATGAGTATCCTCACCAGCCTGGCGAACTCCGCCATGGGCTTCGCCGTCTTTCGGTTCCTGCTCGGCATTGGAGAAGGCTTTAATTGGCCGGGCGCCAGCAAGGCTGTGGCTGAATGGTTTCCACGCCAGGAGCGCAGCCTGGCCGTGGCAATCTTTGACAGCGGTTCGAGCGTCGGCGGGGCTCTGGCCGCGCTTGCCATTCCCTGGATTGCTCTGACTGTTGGATGGCGCTGGTCCTTTGCCTTTTCCGGGTCGCTTGGCCTCATCTGGCTTGCGCTCTGGCTGCGCGTCTACCATCCACTCGATCGCCATCCCCGCGTCAGAGCGCCGGAAGTGGCGCTTATTCGTGCCGGCATGGATGCGGCGGTTCATTCAGAAAAAGGTGGGCTCAGGAAGTGGATCGATCTGGTGCGCAATCGCAATGTATGGGGCGTCATCTTCGGTCGCGCGCTCACGGATCCAATCTGGTGGTTCTACGTCTTCTGGCTTCCGCAATACTTGAGTGATGCCCGCGGTTTCAGCCTGAAGGCGATCGCCGCATTTGCCTGGATACCATTCGTCGCCGCGGATCTCGGCAATTTTACGGGAGGCTGGATCTCCGGGTTCTGCATTCGGCGCGGCGTTTCCGTCGTGCGTGCGCGCCTGTGGGTTTGTGCGGTTAGTTGTGTGCCCATTCTCGCAGGCATTCCTGCTTCGCGGGTGCACAGTGTGTACCTGGCGCTGGCCCTGATCTGCGTTGCGCTTTGGGGCTTTGCAAGCTGGTCGACGATGGGGCTGACATTTCCGTCTGACCTTTTTCCGCAGGATGTCGTGGGCACTGTGACCGGGCTGAGTGGACTGGCAGCAGGCATCGTCAGCACCATCTTCACTCTTGCCGTCGGGGCTATTGTTGACCGCTTTTCTTACGTTCCCGCGTTTCTTGCGGCTGGCCTGCTCCCGCTCTTCGCCACGGCAGCCGTCTTTCTCCTAATCCGCCCCTCGAAGCCGGCCGTCTGTGCTGCTCCCCACGAGAAATGACGCATTCGCACAGCGCGTGCGCCGATACGATCGAGACTGCCTTTCATCGCCTTCGGCTCAGATTTCTTCCGCTGGCACCTCAAAGGTGACTAGCTCGGAGCGGAACCCGCGGGTGCGGATTGCCCCGTAAATAATACCAATGCTCATCCACGCCGAGCCCAGAACCAACGCGGGCCGGCTCAGATGCACCCAGATAAACGCGCAGATGCCGAACCCGAGAACTGGAACCAGAATGTCCGTCGGTTTGCGGCTTCCGCCGCGCACCACCGAATGCACAAACGACGCCGCGTTCACGCCCATGAACGCGATAAAGGCTCCAAAGTTCAGCGCCTGCGCGCCCACTTCGTAAGCGCCTCCGCCCAGTCGATTCGCAAAGAACTCCAGGATGCCGGCTCCGGCCAGCGCAAATCCTCCCACTGCCAAAATGTTGTTGCGCGGAATCCGCCGCTTGCTGTCGATGGAGCCGAAAAAGGACCGGGGCAAGGCGTTCCCGCGACCCATTCCGTACAAAAGCCGTCCCGCCGCCAGTTGCGAGCCCATGCCGGAGCCAACATTTGCCAGCAGCAGCGTAAAGTTCACCACCTGGAAAAGAATGACGCCGCCTACCTTCCGGGAGATCAGCGCGAAAGCGGATTCCACACTGCCTTCCGCAAACGGTTTGGCTCCCCATACCAGTTGTGCCGCATAAACCTCCAGCCCAGATAAGACGCCGGTGATCAGACATACCAGCACGGTGGCCCACAAGATGTTCCGACGTGGATTCTTCGCTTCCTCGGAGAGCGTCGACACCGCATCGAACCCGATATAGGTCAGCACGGCCACCGAGGTTCCCGCAAAGACGCTTGAAAGCTGAAACGTGGAGGGGTCGTAAAATGGGCGGGCGAAGAACCCCGGATCGTGGTGTGCCTGCCAAAGCCAGCGCACCACGCCTCCAAGAAAAATCAGGACCACCAGTACCATGCCCGCGCACAAAACTTCATTCAGCTTCGCCGAGGTACGAATACCGCGCAGATTGGCCCAGGTAAAGAACGCCGCGAAGATCACAATCCAGATGTAATAGGACAGGCCCGGCAGAATGTTCATCGCCGCCTTCGAGCAGAACGCCGTGCAGATGAGTGGGTTCAGAAGGTAGTCCATGACCATGCCCCAGCCCACCACGTACCCCAGGGCAGAGTAAATTTCGCGCCCCACGTAGGTATAGGAGGAGCCAGCGCTCGGATAAACCCGCGCCATCCGCCCATAGCCAATGGCGGTAAACAGCATCGCCACCATCGCAATCAGAATGGTGGTCACAACGTGACCGTGTGCCTTGTTGCTGATGACGCCGTAGATTCCCATCGGCGCCGTCGGCTGGATGATAACCAGCCCGATGATGATCAGATTCCACAATCCCAATGTGCGGTGCAGGTGAGCGGCTCCGGACTGGGAACAGGATGCAGCGGCATTCTGGGTCTCTAGCAAATGCGGACTCCTGTAGTGCGCAGACCTCGCATCCGGCTTGGATTCCTGTGCGAGGCGCTGCGCTGTGGGTCGATTTCGGAGGCTGCGACACCCGGCGGTACGTTCGGTCCAAGCTTGCTCGGGGACCGCATGTCTACCGGAAAGAGCGCAGACCGGTCAGGCGAGGATCACTTCAATGCCGCGGTGGCGCAGGGCTTCGACGAAGTCCTCCGGCGCCTTTGCGTCGGTGATGAGACGATGGATTTGTTCGATGGTTCCGATTCGCGAAACGCTGCGTCGGCCCAGTTTACTGTGATCGGCCACCACCGTGACTTCCTTGGATGCCTTCATCATTAAACTGTTTAACTGAGCTTCAAGCACATCCGGGGTCGTCAATCCTACTTCCAGATCGAATCCGTCTACGGCAAGAAAGAGACGGTCGGCGTGAAGATCCTTCAGCATCATCTCGGCCTGTGGACCGACAAAGGATTGCGACACGGGTCGCAGGATTCCACCAATGCAAATCACCGAGATTCCCGGAGCGTCAACCACTTCCGAAACAACGTTAATTGCATCGGTGATTAACGTAATTGAATGAATTGCCCGAGCTTTGATCTGGCGCGCAATCTCCTCCGTCGTGGTGCCGGAATCGAGCAGGATCACTTCGCCCGGTTGAATCAGGTTGACCGCCGCCCGCCCGATTTGAACTTTCTCCGCCCGGTGCAGCGTTGCCTTCATGCGTAAGGGATAATCGCGCGCCGCCTCCTCGGGAAGCACCGCTCCGCCATGGGAACGAAGAATTGCCCCGGCGGCGCTCAGGGCTTTCAAGTCGGCACGCAAGGTAACTGCCGATATCGAAAATTGGTCCGCCAACTCCCTGACCGTGATCTGCCCTTTCTGCTCCAGCAGATCCAAGATCTTACGCCGCCTCTGCTCGGCGAGCATCGGTGTACTGTCGCTTTCAACCCGCATAGTACAAGTGTAAGGATATGATCATGCAGCGTCAATGATACCGAAAACAAAAATCAGTGATATGCAAGTGCATTTTCTTTGCTTAGACCTGAAGCCCCTTCTGACGGTCCTGCTAGGAGAGGATCAGTTCGCCGTTCCATGAAATCCTCGGAGGTTGAACCGATTTCCTCGTGGCAAGCTTCCCCAAGATCGTGCGGTTGCGCCTCGTTGCTGTCTCACTTCGTCTGTCCGGTCCGGATGTGCATAGGGCAATCAGCGGTCAGATTGACAAAAGAAGATATTCGAAATTAAATATACAAGGAAGAGAGTAAAAGGAAATAACAATATCTCGATGAGTTACGCTTCTTCGTTTCACGAGCGCCCTCCAACGCCGCCTGTTCCGGCATTTGCCCCGGACCGCCAGGAAGAGCTGCCCGGCGCGCTTCCGCTCTACTCGTTTAGTACGCCCGCAATGGGCACCGAGTTCACACTTCATTTGTATTCCTCCTCTCAGGACAAAGCCCGCTCGATCGCCGGAGCAGCGTTTGAGGAGGTCCATCGCATTGAGAATCTCCTGAGCCATTATCGGCCGGGCAGCGAATTATCGCGCATCAACCGCGAGGCCTTCGACCACCCGGTCACGACCGATCCGGAGACCTTCCAATTCCTGGATTATGCCTTTGCTTGGAGTGCCCGCTCTGAGGGCGCCTTCGACATCACGGTAGGCAAGCTCATGAAAGCCTGGGGATTCTTCGGTGATACGGGGCGCGTGCCCACGCCGCAGGAGTTATCCAGTATCCGAAGCCAGGTGGGCTGGCGCAACGTTTGCCTCGATCCGGATAGGAGGACTGTGCGCTTTCTCGTCCCTGGAATCGAGCTTGACCCTGGCGGAATTGGGAAAGGTTATGCGGTGGATCGGGTCGTTCGCGTGTTGCAGGACGAGCCGGTGCCAGCTTCTCTAATCTCCGCCGGCAGCAGCACGCTCTACGCCATCGGCTCCCCGCCCGGAGAAGTAGGCTGGAAGGTGCGTGTCCCGGTGCCAGGCAAACCCGGGCACATTCTCTCCACAGTTCTCTTGCGCGACACATCTCTTTCCACGGCCAACTACACCGAGAAGCGATTTCTCGATCGGGGACACCTCTATGGCTCCATCATGAGTACCGAGACGTTACTGCCTATCGAAAGCGTCTTGCAGGTTACCGCCGTTGCCCCTTCTGCAACTGACAGCGATGCGCTGTCCAACGTGCTGTTCGCGTTGCCAACCCACGCCAGAGCTTCACTGCTCGATAGCCTGCCGGCGGTATCTGCCCTGGTGCTCACCCCAGAACAAGAGACCGCACAACCAGAAGCTGTCCGCTGGCCTGCGCCAATCGCCAAAGAAGATTGTGAATGCTCAACCATGATGGAGGAAGACTGAAATGATGAACCGAAGAAGCTTGCTGCAAGGGCTATCCCTGAGTATTCTTTCCGCCACGATGGGAGTCAGCCCGCGCCACGGAGAAGCGGAAGATGCTCCGGAAGTGGGAGATCAGCCAGTCACCTCGGCCGACCGCCTTCGTATTGCCGTCATCGGACCTGGCAGCCGCGGCAAAGAGTTGATCCGCCAGTTCCTGCGCGTCCCGGGCGTAGAAGTAGTTGCAGTTGCCGACGTCTATGAGCTTCGCTTTTTGCAGGTCAACGAGCTCGTCGGCAAGGCCGTCCCTGCGTACAAGGATTATCGCCAGATGCTGGAGCGCCGAGATATTGATGCCGTGGTGGTTGCCTCGCCGCCACTCTTCCACGCGCAGCATGTAATCGACTCTATCCAAAGCGGGCGGCCCGTCTATGGCGAAAAAACCATGGGATTCACCGAGGAAGACAACTACAACATCGTCAATGCTGTTACCCAAAGCGGCCAGATCTATCAAGTAGGGCATCAAAATCGCTACGCCCCATGGTTTCAGGAAGCCATCCGGCGGATTCACGAAGGGGAGATCGGCGAACCAACCCATGTCTATGCATACTGGTTCCGCAGAGACAACTGGAGACGCAATGTGCCCGACCCAAACCTAGAACATCTGATCAACTGGAGACTCTACCGCGAGAGCTCGGGCGGCCTGCTTGAGGAACTCGGCTCGCATCAGATCGATGTTGCCAACTGGATATTCGGAGAACAACCGCAGACCGTCCTCGGCTCCACCAGCATCGTGCTCTATAACGATGGCAGAACCGTCGGTGACAACGTTCAAGCCATCCTCGGGTATTCCAAAGGGCGCCGCATGATTTTTTCATCGCTGACCGACAACGCGTTCATGGGCGATCAGCTCTGGGTTTACGGCACCAACGGCAGCGTACAGTTGACGGTGGAAGACGCCACCTTTTATGGCTCGATCCACCACACCATCACCGGCTCCGACCACACCGACGCCGTGCGACGGGGCGTTAAAACCGGTGCAAGCTACAACTATGCAGCTGACGATGAGATGCCCTATCGCGGCCCTGGAAAGCGAATTGATGCCCGCAAGGCGGAAGACCCAACCCTCACCGCCTGCCGCTCATTTGTTCACTGCGTACGCACCAAAACCCAGCCTGTGGCGGACGTGCGCGTTGGATTTGGCTCGGCTATGGCATGCACAACCGGCAAAAACGCCGTGTTCGAGGGGAGTATGAAGAACGTCCCGCAGTGGAAACCGCCCGCTGCTTGATCGGCAGCGGAGTGGACCGGAGGCATGATTGCACTTCGGTCACCTTGCTGAAACTTGCACTGTAGCAGCGCCTTCAGTCGCACAGCCGCCCAATTATAAAAGGATTCGCATAACCAAGAGCCGTCACCGTGGTGCAAACCCCGTGGGGAGGGCGGCAGTTCCTACCCCCAACAGGCTTCTGCGTAGGGCCGGATTGCGTCTCGAATTCGGTCGATTGCGATTGCGCGCGCCTCCGGGCGCAGTCTTCCCGAGCGCACGGCCTTGTATTGCCGCGGCAGATATGCGCTCAGCATTGTCTCTGGAATACCCGTCTCTTTCAGGTTCCCATCAAGCTGTGCCACCGCGTCCCTTACCTCGGGCACCGCCCAGTAGTAGCGGACTCGATCGCTGTAGCTGTAGCGGCGCAGCAATCGCATCGTACGCGCGTCGCCGGAGTAGTGATGTTTCCAGTGTTGCGGATTGTCGAGCATCGCCTGTTCCAGCACGCCCATCAAGCATGAGCGACGCCTCGGCTCAACAAGTTCCACCTCGATCTGCTCCAGAGCCCGCAACGCCTCACGCAACGCAAAGGTCAGGGCTGGTCCCACCTTCAGGATCGCGAATCCGTCGCGCACCAACTCCTTCAGCGCCGACGGCCTCTGATAATCGGTCGAATGCGCCTCGTAGACGCGTCCCGGCTCCCGACGAAGCAACTCCGGCAAGTGACGGGCCCGAGCCGCATTGTAATCCACAACATCTTGGTGATTGAACTCCACGCCCGGCTGCACCACTAGTGCGATTGCTCTGGGCCACGCCGCTGCAAGACCAGCCCCGGCAAATATGCGATGGTGCACCTCAAGCGTCTTTGCTGCCGCCTCACGTCGCGTCGGCTCCAGATGGCTCAGGCTCTCCGTCGCGCCGCCCGGCACTGGAACTTCGGTTCCGATCACATACACCGGCTTTCTTTCGCCGCTTGCCTGTTCGGCCACCGCACACAGCCGAGCTGCCCGTTCCGCAATTGTCTCGTCGCTCAACGGACCTGGCTCTCCGCCACATGCCATGCTCGCATCCAGGTGGATCTTCGTAAATCCCGCGCGCGCATAGGCATCCACCATACGTTCGGCCTCGCCCATCGCCTCGGCTGCCGGCAGCGTTTGCCACGGATTTGGTCCCAGGTGATCACCGCCCAAGATCAGGCGCTCCAGACCTAGACCCTTCGCCGACGCAACTCCTTCCACCAGCCGGCGAAAATCTGCCGGCTGCATTCCCGTATAGCCCCCTCGGTGGTTCACTTGGTTGGATGTTGCCTCAACAAGGAGTTGGGTTCCGTCCTCCAGCGCCTGCTCAATAGCCGCTTCCAGCGCCCAGGGATGGGCCGAGCAGACCGAGTAAATACCCCGCGAGCATCCTGAATGCCAGGCTGCAACCAGTTCTTCTAGACAACTCGGCATTACCTCGCTTCTCCTTCCCTCGGCCAGACCCGTAGCAATGAAACTGCGCAGGTCTTCATTCCGCTCGGCTTGGATCCTTTATCGATTGCAGGCTCTAGCCTTCCAATCATGTCGATTCTTACATAAAAAGATGACATTCACAATTAAACGGTTGAATTATTTGTGACTTTTATTTACTTTTAATTTCGTTATTATTCTTTGCTCCATGCCTTTCTCTGGAGAAAATAGAACCAACATGCCTCCCGACGATAAATTCGTTGCCATGATGGAAGCCAAAGCTGACATCGACCTGCGCTTGGGCGACTTCTCCCCCCGTTCACAACTCAAGTTGCCGCAACATTTCATTGAACAGGCACGCTTTCCTGTCATCGACTATCACAATCACCTCGATTCGCTTGACCCTCTCGACGTGCTGCGAGTTCTCGATGCCTGCGGCATCGAGAAAATCGTTAACATTACCATGCGCACTGGTCAGGATGCTCTCGACACGCTCGATCGCTTTCAACGCGCTGCCCCTGATCGCTTCGCCAGTATCGGATGGATGGATTGGACAGGCATTGAGCGCCATGACTTCCTTCGCCTCTCGCTCGACCGCCTTGAACGTCTCGTCGATCATGGCGTACGTGGCATCAAGTTCTGGAAGGATCTTGGCCTCTCGGTGCGCGACGCCTCCGGCCGACTTCTTCGCATCAACGACGAACGTCTGGCTCCGCTTTTCGATAAAGCCGCGGAGCTCGGTGTCCCCGTCATGTTCCACACCGCCGACCCCGACGCCTTCTTCGCCCCCATCGACCAATTCAACGAGCGCTATGAGGAGCTCGCGGCTCACCCCGAATGGAGCTTTTACGGCTCCGAGGTTTCCAAATACAATCTGCTCGCTCAACGCAATGCCGTCATCGCTCGCCATCCTCGCACCAAGTTTGTCTGCGCTCACCTAGCTGAAAACGGTGAGGATCTGGCGGCTGTCGCAGATATCCTCGATCGTTATCCCAATCTTTCTGTCGACATCAGCGCCCGTGCAAATGAGCTGGGTCGACAACCTTATACCGCTCGCAGATTCTTTCTTCGGTACCCAGACCGCATTCTCTTTGGCACTGACCTACTCCCGGAAATCGCGATGTATCGACTTTATTTCCGGCTGCTCGAGACCGCCGATGAATACTTCGACTATCCCTCGCACGCCTCGCGCCAGGGACGCTGGCATATTTACGGCCTCTTCCTTCCCGACGAGGTTCTTCGCAAGGTTTACTACGAGAACGCATGCAAACTCTTGGGTCTGTAGCTTGCACGGGAGGAACGAATCTTCGGTCATAAGCGACCTGCCAGAGCGAAATTTCACGATGTTTAATATTTTTTCCTGATTCTTCTGCAAATTTGCTAATATAGTGATTAAGGCAATGCACTGCGGGCTCGGATATTGCCTCAAAGCAGCCGCACGGCCGTGGCGGATACTGGTTTGGAATTTTCGTCTCTCGGCTTGGCAGAAACGGGGCTTAGCGATATGGAACGCGTTCAATCCAAAAAAGACAGAAAGAGTAAGCTGGGGCTTCGTGAAATCGCATCCGCTGCTCAGGTAAGCGTCGCAACAGTATCACGAGTTCTGAACGGAAACAGTCATGTTGATCCCGACATGCAGAAGACCGTCCTTGATGCTGCGGCAAAGCTCGGATTTGATCTCTCTCAGAGAAACAAAAACAAGGCTCTGGCTTTCCTTCTCAGCAACCGCACCATGATGCACTCTTTCCACTCCAAGATTCTGCTCGGTGCGGAAGCCTACTGCGCCGCGCGCGGTTGGAATATGGTCTTCCTGTCCTTCAATTACTCGCCGCAGATTCCCTGGAAGGAATTGCACCTTCCCAATGTCGTGCAATATCGGGATGTCGTCCGTGCCGTGATCCTGGCTGGCACCAACTATGGAAATCTGCTGGAGCTGCTGCATCACAAGGGAATCGCCCATGTCGTGCTCGGGAACAACATCGTAGGTGAGCCTCGCGGCCTGAAGAGCGACATCGTCTTCTCCGACGACATTCATGGAATACGCGATATGACCGAGCATCTGATCGGACTCGGGCATCGTCACATCTGGTTTGTCGGAAACACTCGCTTGCCTTGGTTCGCGCGTTGCTTTGAAGGTTATCGACAAGCAATGGCCGGAGCTGGATTGGAGCCTCTTCAAAGCAGTATCAACTCTGAAGACGACACGGAAAGCGGATATCTCGGGATCAAATCGCTCCTCGCCCGCAAAGAGCCCGTCACCGCAATTATTGCGGGAAACGATGAGGCGGCTCACGGCGTTTACAAAGGCGCGCGCGACAGCGGGTTGAAAATTCCCGACGACATTAGCGTCTCCGGTTGTGACGATACCATCGGAGCTTGGCTCTATCCCCGGCTGACTACGGTCCGGGAATTCGCCGAACAGATCGGTAAGCAGATGGCTGAGTCGATTCTAAATCGTATTGCAGATCCTACACTGGCTCCACAAAGCGTCACCATCCCAACCGAATTGATCAAGCGGGAATCTTGCCGCATGCTCCCTGCTTCTCGAGAAGCGGCCTCAGATCGCGCTCCCATACATGTCATGAATCATTAACCGCATGGCAAAGCGTGTGTTGCCTGCATGCGCGACCACTTAGCTCAACCCGACAGTTCACCGGATAAGGGCCGGTAGTCGGTTCTTTTACAAGTTCAATTTCTGTCCGTGATGTGCTATCGCTGCATCCCAAGCGGATTGCTGCCCTCAAGAGCGGCAGGATTGGCTTGCGCTCAAAAACGCTCTTGATCTTGTGTGAAGAAGGGGATCATGACATCGCAAAGCACGAATGTTCGGTGCCTTCAGGTAGGAAGGCTGAAACTGGAAATCTATCTAAGCGCTCAGGCCGCTGGACTCGCCGCGGCAAACGCGACGGCCGAGTCTCTGCGCGCGCTGAGCCATCAACCCAATGACATCGGCGTCATCTTCGCGACCGGCGTCTCCCAGCTCCTCATGCTTGAGAAGTTGACCTCGCAGCCGAATATGCCTTGGGACCGCGTGGTGGGATTTCATCTAGACGAATATGTAGCTCTTCCCATTGACCATAGAGCCTCGTTCCGTAGCTACCTCCGTAAACATCTTCTTGGCCGCGTCCACCTCAAGGAATTTCATGAGATCAACGGCACCGCTGCCGACTTGGACAAAGCGTGCCGCGATTACTCCGAGCAGCTCCGCGCAAGTGATCCTCACATTTGCCTTCTTGGAGTTGGCGAGAACGGCCACCTGGCTTTTAATGATCCGGGGGAAGCAGATTTCGCCGATCCTAAGGATATTAAGGTTGTCCAGCTTGATGCCGTTTGCCGTGAACAGCAACTCCAGGAAGGTTGGTTCAGCACCCTGGACGAGGTTCCCCGGAAAGCGCTGACCCTGACCATTCCCACCATCCTCCGCGTCCCAAAACTCGTCGTCTCTGTCCCTGGGCGTCGCAAGGCCGCAATCGTCCGGCAAATGCTGGAGGCTCCAGTCTCGTCGTCGTGCCCAGCAACAATTCTCAGAAACCATCCTGACGCCACCGTCTACCTCGACACGGAATCGTCCTCGGAGTTGGCCGATTGGTAAAGGCTCGCGGGCTGGCGCTCTGCGCCTGCATCAAGGAGAAATCGATGAACAGTCAACCATGCGTAAAAGATGGATTCGACCGCCGCACCTTCGTAAAACAGGCCGGCGGCGCACTTTTGGCGGCAAGCATGGATGCACGGTCTTACGCGCGCGTATTGGGTGCCAATGATCGGATCCGGATTGGACAGCTAGGCTGTGGACAGCGCAGCGAAGGCCATGTACACATGGTGCAATTGGCCTCCCGAACATGTCCCGTGGAAACAGTTGCGGTCTGTGATATCTGGAGCCTTGCACGGGAACGGCGCGCAGCTCAGGTGAAGAAAGCATTTAACCTCGAACCGCAGAGTTATCAGTACTTGGAAGATATGCTGGCGCGCAAGGACATTGACGGCGTCATGATCGCAACCGGCGATTTCCAGCACGCCAAATTGTGTATCGACGTGGTGCAAGCCGGCAAAGACTGCTACGTGGAAAAGCCCTTTGCCAATGTCCTTGGTGAGGCCAAACAAGCGCGCGATGTGGTCAAGGCATCCAAGCAGGTTGTGCAGATGGGAACCCAGCACCGCACCGAACCGTACATTCTCAAAGTCGGCGAGATCATTCGCTCAGGGAGGATAGGCAAAGTTGTCCACATCGAGCAGGAATGGAATGTGAACGAGGAGCGTTGGCGCTTTGTCGAATCCGATACCGGCATCTCCCCGCAGATGCTCATGGATGAATCAATGGAATGGAAGAGCTGGCTCTATGGGCGCAAGTCGCTGCTCAAGGAGGAAGATACGGATTGGAAGCGGTGGCTGCTGGGCAAGCCCTTTCGCCCCTTCGATCCACATGTCTACCTCGAATTCCGCCTTTATAAGGACTTTTCGTCTGGTATCTTCGATCAATGGCTTAGCCACGGTTGCGACATGGTGCATCTGTGGACGGAGGAGTCCTATCCGGAAAGCGTCACAGCGAACGGGGGCATCTATATATGGGACGACGGGCGTGAAAATCCCGACACCTGCGTTGCGGCCATCACCTATCCCAAGGGCTTCCTCTACACCTACAAGACCACCTTCGGGAATAGCTACCGCAGCTTCTCGCGAATTCAGGGTCGCAATGGAACGATCATGAACTATGGAGGAGAAGGTGCATCTCTCTTCACTGTCTCTGATGAAGGCGGAAGAAAAGAATACGATCCCAACGATTCCGGACCGGTCTACACCAAAGTCCCAATCGTCCCTCCTGCACGAGAAAGTGAAACAACGGTAGAAGTACCCGGTGCGCCTCTTCCCGATTCACTTGGACCGGGCGACGATGACGCCGGGCACTTGCTGAACTGGTTGTATGCCATGCGCGACCGCAAGGAGCCGGGCGCAACAGTCGATCATGGATTCTCACATTCAATTGTGTGCATTATGGCGGCCGAGTCCTACAGAACCGGAAAGAGGCTCTATTGGAATCCGCATAACGAAACCATTGTGGACCAGCCCGTTTAGCTTCATCGCTTTCAATGCCGTTCCCGGCGAGATTGCACGACTTGCGATCACTGATGCACTCATCGCTTAAAAATCCGCGCTGCCCAAGCACTGCCGCGCCCCGCAATCCGTGGCGCGAGGTAGTGATTTTCTCTTGGAATCGTCACTTCACTCAGCAGTTGCAAACGGCTGTTCCCACAGGAGAAATGTCTTCATGCGGCTCCATGCCGCGAGGTGAGTTATGTCCAGAATCCTCTCACGTATCTTAGCTTCTGCACTGATCGCGTCAACATCCGCATGCGGAAATCATCCGGTGAATTCAACTTTGCCTCCGGCGCTGTCCAGCCATGCTGTTCCCATCGGCGGCCCATTTTCCAGCAGCGAACTAAGGCAATTCGTAGCGCTTGATCCAATTGATGCGCACACTCATGCGTATGCTCCCAGAGACCCTGCATTCTTCGCCCTGCTGCGCAAACTCAATCTACACATCCTGGACGTGCTGATTGTCGACGATCACAGCAAGGATGCCGATCAGAACAACCTTGCCCAAGAGTTCAAGGACACCGAATCCGTCATCGCCAAAAGCGATGGGCGCGTAGCACTATGCACCACCTTCGATCCCTATCGGTTTGGCCGAAAGGACTTCATTCCCGCGGCAATTCGCCAGCTCAATCGCGACTTCTATCGTGGCGCGGTCGCCGTCAAGATATGGAAAAATGTTGGCGAAGAAATCAAGGATGTGAAAGGACACTATATCCTTCCCGACGATCCTGTCTTCGATCCGATCTACAAAGATATCGCGGCGCATCATAAGACACTGCTTGCGCACGTTGCGGATCCTGATACGATGTGGCAGCCGCCAAACCCTTCCGCCCCGGACTACCCCTATTACATGCACCATCCAGAGTGGTACATGTACAGGAATCCGCACGCTCCCTCAAAGCCAGACATTCTTCCTGCGCGCGATCGCATCCTGGAGCACAATCCGAACCTTCGTGTTGTCGGAGCGCACCTTGGCAGCATGGAAGGCAATTTCCAGCAGTTAGCCCGTCATTTTGACCAATTCCCTAATTTCGCCGTGGATCTTGCTGCTCGTATGCCCTATTTAATGCAGCTGCCTCGCGCCCAGGCCATTGCGTTCATCGTCAAGTATCAGGACCGGCTCATCTACGGGACAGATAATAGCCTCTTCCAGGATGATGACGCAAGGGACGCGCTCTCGGACTGGGAGCTGGCATACGCAAACGACTGGCGATTCCTAGCAACCGACGATTACCTCATCGAAGAACATAGCCACGGCAAAGTGCAAGGGTTGGATCTTCCCCCCGAGATCCTGCGCAAGCTTTATCATGACAACGCAGTTCACTGGTACCCTGGCATCCTCGGAAGCTCTCGCTAACCTGTTGCATTTTCCTGGGACCGGAGGAGCGACATGCTATGAAAAAGAACGCCTGGATAACATGGGCGGTGCTCGGTGGTTGCTGTCTCTTCGCCATGCACCACCCTGCCTTCGCTCAGAAATCCAACCTGTCAGATTGGGTCGGCACCTGGGCTGCCGCGCCGATGACTCCACTGGACGACGATCAGCAGGTATTTTGTAATGTCACGTTGCGAGAGATCGTGCACGTTTCTCTCGGTGGAGATCGCATTCGAGTCCGCTTCACGAACGAGTTCGGCACAGCTCCACTCGCGATTGCCGAGGCTCATGTTGCCCTCAGCGCCGGAGGAAACGCTATACAGGCCGGAACTGATCACCCACTCACTTTTCAGGGCAATATGAGTATCCGCATTCCGGCGGGCGCCATCATGCTTAGCGATCCCGTACAGCTCAACTTGCCGCCTCTCTCCAATGTCGCAGTCAGTATCTACCTTCCTTGCCAGTACATTCGCAATGCAACCTTCCACGACGAGGCCAATCAAACGAATTTCATGGCAGCTGGCAATGGAACAGCATCACTAAATCTTAGTGGCGCAACCGAGGTCGATTCGTGGTACTTCTTAGATGGCTTCGATGTTCAACGTAGCGATCTGAAGGCAGGTGCAATCATCGTCCTTGGGGACTCAATTACAGACGGCGCTTACTCCGGCATCAATACCAACCGCCGCTGGACGGACTTCCTCGCTGAAAGGCTGCAAAAAAACAAGGCAACCTCGGACCTTAGCGTGCTGAACGAAGGTATCGGAGGCAATCGCATCCTGAACGATCGATATGGCCCCAACGCGCTCTCGCGATTTGACCGTGACGTGCTCTCGCAATCTGGCGTAAAGTTCCTGGTGATACTTGAGGGAACTAACGATATAGGTCATCTCGTCAAACCGCCCGTAGCCGAGATAACTGCTCACGAATTGGAAACAGCCTTTACCCAGATAGTAGACCGGGCGCATGCCGCAGGGATCGTCATCTACGGCGCCACCATCATGCCTTTCGCCGGTGCAGGATATTACTCCCCGAAGGGTGAGAAGATTCGCGAAGCCGTCAACCAGTGGATTCGTACCTCCGGCGTCTTCGATGCGGTGATTGACTTGGATAGAAAAATGCAGGATCCCCAAAAGCCCACACAATATCTTCATCAGTACGACCACGGCGATCATCTGCATCCCAATGCGGCAGGCTACAAAGCCATGAGCGACGCTGTCGATTTGAAGCTCTTCCAGTAAAGCATATTTCGGTACCGCGGCTGGCCTGCTCTTCATTCCACCTCACTGCGAAGTGTTGCGCGCCTTGGAGGCTTGTCAAGGGCGTCTTAAAAGGGAATCGTCCCCATATTGGTGAAGATTCCATGCGGTATCTTACTGGAGTTTATCCTGCAGTTTTATGTAGCGTGAAGAACGCGCAGCCGTGTACCCAATCCTCAGCTCACGTCGGTCAACGACAAGGCCATAGGATTCAGGCATAGGGGATCGGAAATGCGAGTATGTCTTCTTGGCTTTGCTTTTTTGTTCATTGGGGCAGAAATGTCGGACGACGTGACCATCTACGATCTGAAATGCGTCATTGCGGTGGCACAGGAAGGAAGCGAGAGCCGCGCAGCGTCGCGCCTGCACATGACCCAGCCGGCGGTGAGCCGCAGGATACATCATGTTGAAAGTACATTGGGTGTGAGGCTCTTCTATATCTGGCACGGAGGTTCGCGCTTGACAGAAGCCGGAAAAGGATTCGTTGAGGAGATCCTTCACTCCGTCGATCGCTTCGATCGGGCGGTACAGCGGGCACGCAACGTAGCCCGGCGCCAGATAGGCTTTCTTGATGTCGCCTATTCGTCGTTTCTCTGCCCCGAGTTGCTCAGGATTGTCTCTGACCTTCATTTCGAGCGGCCCGGTGACCCAGTCCTGAGGCTGACCAGCCTGCACACGATAGGCATTGTCCGGGGTGTGTTGGAAGGTCAGTATCAGGCAGGAGTAGGCTATCTTCCCATCAACTACTCGGACCTTGAAACCCGAGAACTGTTGGATGAAGACGTGATGCTGTGCATTCCGGCGCGGCACCGTCTCTTTCGCCGTGACAGTATCTCTCCACAGGATCTCGATCGGGAGCCGCTGATCGGTGTCTCGGAACACGCACTGCCCGAAGTCCGCAAAGAAATCAATGCCTACTTCGAAGTTCTCGGTATCGAACTGAACGTGATTGCGCAGCCCTTCAGCTTCCACGAAGCCATCCACATGGCGGTGGCTGGCAAGGGCATTGCAATAGTGAGCAGTGGCTGGTCGCATCTGACACGGGATGGGATTGCGTTCCGGTCGCTGGCGGACAAGCTGCTGACGATGAAGAGTGGGATCTTCGTGCGACGAGACAATCGTACTCAGGCGGTCAATGATTTTCAGAATCTGCTTTGGGTAAAGACGGAAAGGCTCAGAAGTGAGCGGCAGAAAACGACGCTTAGTCCCAGCCGCGGGTTCGTCTGAATGCGGGCAGTCGAGTGGTCGTGATCGATTGGAGGCAGATATGCGCACGTCCATCGTGTTTCTGGTAGCGGTTTTCTTGATACTCGGCGGTTGCAATGACACAAGGAAGCCGAACGCCGCCAATTTCACGACCGCGATCAATCGGTATCTTGCCAAACACGGCCAGGCATGCACGTACTTCGCGCAGACGTTTCCGATGGATATTCCCACGTCCGGGTTGAAGGACCAATACGGCGCTGCACCGCAGATGGCGGCGCTGGAACAAGCCGGCCTGGTGCGTGGGAACAACACGAAAGCGGTGATCCAGGGGATGATGGGCGCTCTGGGAGCATCGGCGCCACGATCGGTGAGACGTTATGAGCTGACGGATGAGGGAAGACAATACTTCCAGATGAAACCCGGTGTTTGGGGTCAGAGCAGCGCTTTCTGCTATGGAGATGAGAGTGTTGATTCCATCGTCAGGTGGTCGGGACCAGCAGCGACAGGACCGTATACGCAAAGCGAGGTCACCTATACCTATAAGATTGCGGATCTGGCACCCTGGGCCACACACGCCGACGTGCAACGGGCATTTGGTGATATCCGGACGACTGTCGGCGGCATCTCAAAAACCGAGGAGACCGCGGATTTGCAGTTGACCAATGCGGGCTGGGATGTTGCCGGGCAATAGGTCTACCCGATAGCTACCATCCTGATTTCTGTGATGTGACGCCACCCATCCTGGTTCGTGACGTGCGCGACCATATCGATGGATCTTCTGCATTCGTCTTCAGCGTCGAGCAGGGAGACCCCGCCTGAACCGCGTATGGCAAGCTGCGCTAGGCGGCGTAATGCATCCTCAGCGCTGTTGGCATGGATGGTCGTCAACGAACCACGGTGTCCAGTATTGAGGGCGTCAAGAAAGACCCTCGCTTCCGGTCCGCGAATCTCGCCCACGATGATCCTGTCAGGCCTATGGCGCAAAGCAGCCTTGAGCAGGTCGGCGAATCCAATCTGGTTCTTGTGAGTGTCGAGCTGCGCCTCGGCGGAGATGACGTGTGGTTTCCTGATATGGAGCTCCGCTACATCTTCGAGAATCAGGATACGCTCGCTGTCGGGGATGCAACCGGCCAGCACGTTCGCGAGTGTTGTCTTGCCTGAGCTCGTGGCACCGGAGATCAAAAGGTTGTCGCCACGTTGCACGGCAGCAGCTAAAGTCTCCGCCTGTGATTCTGTCAATGTTCTACGCTCGATCAGATCCTCGATGTTGAAGTTCCGTGAAGTGAACTTACGAATGGTCAGCAGAGGATAGGGATTGACGACAGGTGGTATGAGCGCGGCCATGCGGCTGCCATCGGGCAGACGCAGGTTCAGAATGGGCGAATCGGCATCGAGCTTCTTGCCGAACTTGTTGGCAATTACTTCCAGGCCAGTGGCGAGCGCGTCTTCCTCGAAGCGAATATCCGGCATAGCCTTGATACGGCCCGCCTCTTCGATCCAGACGGAATTATCGGGATTGACCATGATTTCGGAGATGGTCTGATCCAACAGCAAAGACTCGATGGGTTTCAGAAACGGGATGATGATTTCAAAACTCACGCAGGTATCCTCCGGGGATCGAAGCCGATCCGCTCCTGCTCGAACCAGGTCATGGTGACGGGCAGGAAATAGGGCTTGAGATAGCAGTAGGTCGGAAGCAACGGGGCGACGCCATCGAAGGCAACCACGACCGCCTGAGCATTTTTGAGATCGAAGAAGACCTTTTCCTCGAAGAGCGGCTCTTTGTGTTTCTGGTACTGCTTGGAAGCCGAGACGGAGCCTTTGCTCGATGCGGTGCGGCCGGAAAGCCAGCCAACGTTGGCGTTGGTCGAGGACTCGGAGACGGTGTAACTGATCCGTGTCCGGTCCGCCTTGCCGCAAAGCTCCGATGCGTAGCGCGCAGTTTCGGGATCGGAGGTCGTGAGGAATACCTTGGTGCGGAATGCCTGCAGCAGTGTTTTCACTCCTTCATTAGGCAGAGCGTCCTTCAGGCTGGAGATGCTTTGCGTGGCAACAATGGGAACGCACTTAGGCTGGCGTGAGATGGACAGGAATCTCTCATCGCCAGTCGGGTTATCGCCCCCAACCGTGGCGAAGTTCTGGTATTCGTCGCAGAGAAACACGGTGGGGCGGAAGTGCTTCTCCGGTTCCGCGTCCATCTTTAGGATGCGCAGCAGGACCGCACGCTGGTAGTCGATCTTCATCAGCGTGCCGATGGTTTTGGCCAGCGCCGGGTTCAGGGCTACGGGAAAGTTCAGGCCGACGACCATACCCATCTCAATCAGTTCCTCGAACGGCGGCAGGACGCGGCCTTTGGGATCGCCGGCGCATGGCTTGCCTTCATAGAGTTCTTTCGGCGGGCAGAAGACGCGGCGCACCTGAGGATCGGTCTCGAATAGCGACAGGAAGACCACAATGCCCTGGATGATCGAGGTCTTGACTTCGGAGCGGAAGAACTTCCAGTGCTCCCAATACCAGTACCGCACACTGTCGAAGCGGTCATATTGCTCCAGCATGTATGGCTTCCGGGTGTAGATGAAGAACTCAGCATCTGTCTCATGAACGAGCAGCCGTTCCAACTCCTCGGTCCATACGGCAAGGTACTGCTTCGCATCCTTGTTCCACTCGAATCCGAGCGGCGACAGCGCGGATTCATATTTCTGGTAGGCGTTTTTGCCAATACCGATGTACTGCGTCCGGCTGAAACGCGATCCCACCTCAATCAGCATCTCTTCCAGACGCCCCGCGCTGATGACGGTGCGGAAGAGGTCGACCAGCGTCAGGTATCCATCGCGGACGCGGTGGAGCAGAATCACATACCGGACGAGATCGGTGTAGGACTGCTGCCAGAAGGGTTCCTTGCCCTTGCCCCAGATGCTGGTAATGATAGAGGCGATGTTGAACGCCTGGGCGTAGGGATCGAGCGAATTGTTCAGCGGGTTGTAGCGGATGTTGCCGTCCAGTGAGACCTCGACATAATCCTGCTCCCGTCCGCACCACTTGAGGATGCGCCGGAGCTGGCGGCAGAGATCGCCCTTGACTTCGAGCACGACGCCGGAGAGCTTCCGTTCGGAATCGTTGGCGCAGTAGGCGAACAACTGGCGCATGGCCGGAAGGACCAGGGCCAGAGTCTTACCCGATCCGGTAGCGCCCACAATGCAGGTCCCGGTATAGAGACCGCATTCCGGTATGGTGAGCCACTGCGGGGCCGGGCTGGGCCTGAGGACAAGCTGCCGGTGCAACTCGCCGACGACCAGAGACAGGTCCTGTCTCGATCGCGGATCGGGGTACGGTGGGAGTGATCCGGCTGCTTCGTCCGACTCTCTCCTATATATGTGGATGTAGGCGAGCGAGAATATCGTGGACAGAATCAGGAACGGCGTGCTGTAGAGAAACAGATCGTAGCTCCAGACCAGCGCATGAAAGACTAGAGGCTGCTTTAACGCGATCAGGTGCAGCATCGGATTCATGATGTTGATGGGGTAGAGGCTACTCAGGATTATGCCGCAGGCCGCGCTCAGTCCGAACGAGAGCAGGATTCGATACTCGATCAGTGGATGTGTGAGGCGTTGTAGATGCGCGCGAAAATTCATAAGGCTCACTCACCCTTTCGCAGCAGTGGATGTTACCGCTGGATCAGATTTTGCCACTGCCTGCGCCGTTTTTTGATTGCTGGCTGGATGCGCGGCGTCCGACGCCACAGTTACTTTGTATTTCTGGAAGTCTTCTTCCTGGGCTAGCGCGAACCTCAGCAGCTCGTTGATGACATAGTTCGTTTCGTTGTTCGACCACTGCGCCAACAACTCGATGTCGTCAGCGACGGTCTGGTCGATAGAGGATTGGAGCTTGGCGCGGCGTATCCGGCTCACTCCGTGCATCAGTTTCAGTCGGCTCATGGATATCTCCTGTGGATGACATTGCACTCTGTCATGTATTCATCACGGATCAGTTATGGATCAACAACGGATGCTGAACTGGTCCGCTTCGTATCCGGCGCAGATGAATCCGGTATCTGTGACAGATATGCTTTCGATACCTGAAGTGCCGGGGGCGGGAGCGACGAGCGCGGCTTCAGGCGCGCGGCAATCGCAGCGCGATGACGTCGCTCCCGCCCCCGGCATACATCTCACCGTGACCCCAGATATCTTTCTAACTCGCTCTATCCGCATGATTAAGTCTCCATCGCAGGGGTCTGGTGCGGGGTCTCGTGGTGGGTTGCGTCACTTTCTTCCGGTTGGCCATCCTGCCGCAGCGTATAGATCGGATAGCTGTACGGCAGAACCTGCGTCGTGAAGGTCATGCGTAGCGGAGCCTGCTGAAACCGCTCGCGGATTTTCTCTTCGTTCGTGGCCCCGGCCTTCCACGCGGCATACAGCGCCTGGTGTTCGAGCGTGGTGTAGAGTGATTCGCCTTCGTGCAGAAGCTGCAATTCGGAGGACAGGACCCCGCCGCCCTCGGCCTCGAAGAACTGCCGGGCGCGGAGAAATTTCAGAAAATGGTCTACGCCCAAGGGCGTGAGCGGCGTGATCCCACGCAGGCGGTCGGCGGGAAAGCCGCGTTCAAATACGACCTTTGCCCGCCGCACGTTGGCTTCCGTGTCGGCAAGATAGATCAGCTCAGAGGCGCGGAGGGCGCGGAACAGTGGCTGATACTGCTCCAGGAAATTCTCGAACCGGGAGCTGCTGACCTGGCCTTCGTCGAAAAAGGTAAAGCGAGGGACGCCGATGCGGGTGACCAGGATGGGAAAATTATCGGAGAAGTACAGTGGCCTGCCCTTGTAGCTCTGCGGCAACAGTTCCAGCTTCACGCCGCACTGAGTCGTGAAGAAATCCACCTTGGCCGCTTCGGTGATGAGCACGTCGGCGTCGAGATGGTCAAGCATGAAGTCGAGCACCATGAGGCGGGACTTGATATAGGCATCGCTCTTGATGCGGCGGTGCTGCGATCCGGCAAGACCGAGAGCGGCATAGATGGGCTTCGCTGTCAGGTGATAGATGTGCCGCCGCTGCCCACACTCGATGACCTGAATGTGCCGGTGGCGGTGAGCTTTTGTGAGAAAGCGGGTCGTCATTCTGCCGCCTTCCCGTCCAGTGAAGCTGTGATACTGCCGGCGCAGGAAGTAGCCCGAATGGACAGCGACCAGGTACAGGAACGAAGCCTCGCGCTGGACATAGCCGATGGCTTCGAAAGATTGG
Source organism: Acidobacteriota bacterium (assembly GCA_021818105.1). Lineage (GTDB taxonomy): Bacteria > Acidobacteriota > Terriglobia > Terriglobales > Acidobacteriaceae > Telmatobacter. The sequence continues at coordinate 92,885 of JAKAFB010000001.1, read as the reverse complement.
ATGGGGTCATATTCCATCGTTCACAGCTCCAGAATGTTTTCCAAGAGGTGGCTGTCGTCCTCGATCTTTGCGGTCAGAGAGGAACGGTCAGCGGCAGAAGCGTAATTGCGGAACCCAGCCTGCGCCTTCGAGCGCAGATGACCGCGATGGTAGGCGGCAGTGAGAACCTCGATGTCTTCATGTCCGGTGCACGATCCCTGGTCCTGATCGTCCGCACGCGGCAGGTCGTATTCAATGCGGGCATCGGGAATCTGAATGGCGCCGCCCACAAACGGAAGATCGAATTGCCTGGCGACCTGCTCCTTGATCTCCGCCATGCCGCGCGCAGGGTCGGCTTTGCGCTCCCGGTAGATCGCCTTCTGCACGTCGGCTTTGATCTCGTAGTCGAGGCGCACGCGTAGGTTTGTCCCGCCATTGCCCTCGATGCGCTCAGCCTCTTTCCGGTAAGCGCGGTAAATCTGCGAGTCGTGCTCCACCTCCCGCGGCTTGACCAGACCGGCATAAACTTTGTGGTCTTTGGGAAGATCGCCATCCTCAATAAGGAGTCGGCGGCCTTCTTTGGTGAGCGTGACCACTTCGACGCGCTCGATGCTGCGCCGCCGCCCATCGCGGCGGAGGTTGACTCGCGTGGTTTCGACGAGGCCCTTGTCACGGAGATAACGGAGATCGTTTTCGAGTGTGCCGGACTTGCCGTGATAGAGCAACTCGCGGAGGTCCGCTGTGCGGACGACGCGGAAGCGCCCGGCTTCGCGGAGAAGCTGCTTTTCTTCAGGCCGCAGCTCCAGACCGACGATGTTTGTGGTTGCCCGCGCCGGTCGGCGTGGGCCGTCCGACGCGACAGGACGGCGGCGCTCGCACGGCACGTCCTGAGTCGGCTCTTTCTTTCTGCGGGGAGCACGCGGATGGCTGTGGCGAGCGTCCGGCCTTGGATCGGGCGCTTGTTGCAGCCTGTGCTGTAAAGGATTCTCAGGCACGTTCCGTGTAGGCGTCCGCTCGTCCACATGACTGTGGGGGCCATTGGCTTCCTCACGACTACGAGGCAGTTCCTGGGGAATATCGATTCTCATGACTGTGCCTCACCGTCATCGCCGGGCTCCGTAACGTCCGGCGAAAACTCGATGACTGCTTGCGCGGCGCCTGGCTCTACAACAGCCGCAGGCTTCTGGCCGACAACACGACGCACGTCGTAGTCGGCCAGCCGCGTAAAGCGGTTCATTTCTTTCTCCGCGGCCTCACGCATCTGGCGAACTTTGGCGATGAGGTCGGGGGTGCGCTCCATACACTGGTCTTCGTTCAACATGGCTATCGCCCCTCCTCATCCCCGAACTGCGCGAGAATTTCCCCCGACAGTTCGCTTTGTCCGGTATGGATCTCCTGGTCGAGATGGCGGAGCTTGCGGCCCGTGTCCCGCAGGAAGAACTTGCGCTCGATCCAGATGGTGAGGCCGAGGATGTTGGCGAAGAGCAGAGCGCAGTAAAGCCCGATGCTCTTGAGGTATTGGTGCAGGATGAGGCTGCGCCAAGGCGTCAGAAACTGAAGCTCGCGCGTGAGCCAGAAGCCGAGCGCGAGAAAAATCAAGGTGGCAACGAAGACGGCGTTGGCGATCATAAGTGGTCCTTTCCACCGCCGTGCAACGGGCAGCATCTCGACAGAAAAGCGGAGAGGCGAAAGCCTCCCCGCGAAAAGAGGCGGAACGGATTAGCCGTCCTCGCCGAAATCGACCAGCGCATCGGGACGGTCCAGCCGCTGAATGCGGATTGCATGGACGGCATAGGTCGAGTGCTTCACTGGGAAGCGTTCACCGGCAACGACCACGCCACGTTCCTGTTCGAGCGCGCGCAGCTCGCCTTCGATTTCGAGATAGTCACCACGCCTCATCCCACGCACCATGCCGCAGAAGAAGGGGCCGGGGCAGATGATGCGGTGCCAGTCGGTGCGTGGATGCCACTCGTTGGAACCGAGATCCCAGACACCGGAGACGGTCGCCAGCAGCAGGACCGCGAACGAATCATTCTGGATATGGTCGGACGATGGAGCCTCGGCATCGTTGGCGAGGAAGCCCCGTAAAAGGACGCTATTGGTAAAGAGTGCATTCATGTCACACCTCCCAATGGGAGGAGAACGCCGCTTACGCGGCGTCCTCCTCCGTGATGGGATCGGCGTCCCACCCCACGGACGAAGACCTGTCCGTGGGGACCCCGGCGTCGAGATTCTCCCCTTTCGCCGGTCCTGCGAGCTTCTTCACGGTGTTGGCGCGCACTTCCTTGTCGCGGAAGGTGACCTTGACCTTGCTCTTGCCCCGCCCGACTTCCTTCTCGTACTCGGTCGAGCGCAGTTCGCCTTCGACTTCGACGTAGTCGCCCTTCTTCAGGCCCTTCGCGTAATCGGCGGGCTTGCCGAAAGCCACGATGCGGTGCCATTCGGTGCGGTTCACCCACTCGTTCGTCCGCTGGTCCTTATAGCCGGACTTGGTGGCGAGCGACAGGACGACGGCTGTCTTCTGGTTCTTGGTGGCGAAGGTCTCAGCGTCCTTGCCTAGGTAACCCTTCACGGTGACGGTGTTGGTATAGAGTGCCATTGCTTTAACTCCTGTTTGGATTTGCCCTGTTCTTACTCGGGACACTCCTGCGCGAAGCGACGCGAGTACCGGGGTCCCCGAGCGCGCGCAATCTGCGCGCTGGGGTGGTGAATGTGCCCCGCTCCCAAGGCCAAGCGGCGCATTTTCGGAAGGTTCGGAAAATCTTTTCGTCCGCGTTCTTTGCGGAGTTTTGCCGAAAAGATTTTCTGAAAGCCGAAACCCGTAAGGGCGCACGTAGTGCGAAGCAGAGCCGCGCAGCTGCCGCAGGGCGCGGGATAAGCACCGAGCGAGTGACCGAGTGAGACATGGGAAAGTCCGGGAGAGAGGGCGCTCTACGGAAACATCCGTCTGAAGGGGTCTGGGCAACGATGCGCTTGATTCGCAAGCTGCGTACCGGAGTCGTCCGTTCTGTCGCGTTTTCCGGTCGGCGTAGACCAGCGGTGAGTGGGTGAACCACGTTCGGCAATCTTCCGCATCGTTGCCTTCTTGCCGGTACTGTGCGAGGGTCCGCTCCTGGGCGACTACGCGGAAGGCGAAGCTGCGCGATCTGGATGTCGAGGGGATAAGGACAGGGCGAAGGTCGAGGTCTGCTCTCTTCCGCGAGGAAAGCGCCAACACCGTTAAGGAGCGGAGGCTCATGGCTCCCTCCTCGCGCCGTGCTCACGGAGGATGGCATCGACGGCTGTGATGCGTTGTCCGATCCAGCGCATGACCGGGACAGCCATAGAGTTGCCGAGTGCCTTGTAGCGGGGACCGTCGGCTGCAAGCCTGCCGCGATACTCGACTAGGGTGTAATCGTCGGGAAATCCCTGCAAGCGCTCGCACTCGCGTGGCGTCAATCGCCGCACGGCCATCTGCGATGTCAAGCCGCCATCGGCACGTCCGCCTTTGCCGCCGCGCTGAAGAGTCCCGACTATATCAGTCGATGCGGTAAGTTCCTGTGTCCACGCGACGGCTACCTGTCCGCCGCCGTTGGCATGGCTGCCATCGTATCCCATGCCGCGCAGCGTGGGAGCGATACCACCCGCATCGGCGCCACAGTCTTTGGCGGAAAACGCAATGTAACTGTTGCTGCTGCCTCCAGTGGATGCGCGGAGGCTGACAGCGCCAGTCAACTCTGGCAGCGCGCCGCCCTCTCTGCCGCGCAGATTGAAGGCGACGGCCTGGTCACCGCCGCTCTCCAGAGTGTGTGCGATGTGATCCGAAAAGCCGCTGCCGTTCGATTTCGTATGCGCGGTGCCGATGGCGACTGGAACCATCGGCACGCCGCGCCCGGTTCCGTCTTCGCTCGCCTCCCACCCCACAGACGAAGACCTGTCTGCGGGGACCCTGGTGTCGAAGCCATCCGCAGAGAGTGAATGCGCAATCAGCGTCTCTGTCTCGAAGTCCTGTCTGCCCATGCCACCGGCATTCAGGCAATGGGATATCTCATCCGTCGATGAAAGGACACCGATGCCTAATTGATTGCGGGTGAGGCCATCCCTGCACCCTCTATCGATGGTGGGTGCAGTATCTGTGAGACGACCGCCAGCAGGGCCGACTTCAACGCCCCCGGCAGTTCCTTTCCGCGCTTGTCGGCGCGGCGGAGGATACCCTGACAGGCCCGCGAACTCAAGAAATACTGCTGCGGGACCTCTCCAGTCTCCAAGATGTCCGACAACGAAGACGCGGCGCCGGCGCTGGGGTACTCCGGCAAATTGAGCGTCCAAAACTCGGTAGGCGATCCCATACCCGCACTCGACCAGCATTCGGAGGAAGGCTCCAAACGTCCGTCCGCCGTCGATCGACAGGACGCCGGGGACGTTCTCCCACACCAGCCAAGTGGGCCGGAGGCGATCAGCAAGTCGAGCAAACTCGATGGTGAGGTTGCCACGCGGGTCATCCAGCCCCGCTCGCTTACCGGCAATGGAGAAAGACTGGCAAGGTGTTCCTCCGGCCAGAAGGTCGATTGTTCCCACATCCTTTTTACCTATTTTTGTGAAATCGCCCGCGTTGATAACGTCGCCATCAGCAGGCAGAGCAACAACGTTGCGAATGGCTGCCGCGCGGTGCTTGGCTTCCGTCCTGTCAGGCGCGTCATGCGGACTCGGCATAAAGATGGGCCGCGATGCGCGATAGCGCGAGCGCAGCAGCCAACAACAGAAGGGGTCGATCTCTGCGAACATGGCGGCCTGCCAGCCGAGCGGTTGCCACGCTACCGATACGGCTTCGATGCCCGAGCATACAGAGAGGTATCTCATGGCTGCCCCTCAGGCATTTCCATAAATTTCGACTTGCAGACGGCTGTTGGATTTAGATAAGTATTGGTATAATTGCCTGAATGGAAACGAAGCCCATTTTGTTCATTGGCAGCAGCCGGGACGATCTGCGGGAGTTTCCAGCGGAGGTTCGCAAGGCGCTTGGCGATGAGCTTCTCCGGGTGCAGAACGGGCTGATGCCGGTTGACTTCAAACCATTGAAGGACGTGGGCAAAGGCGCCTATGAGATTCGGGTTCACCTCAATGGAGCCTGGCGCGTAATTTACGTTGCGAAGTTTGCGAACGTTATTTATGTGCTTCACGCCTTCGAGAAGAAAACCCGGAAGACGAGTCAGAACGATCTTGAGCTTGCGAGACGGCGATACAAGCTGATTGGAGAATGAAAGATGAAGAAGACCGATTCCCGTTGGGACGACAACAGAATCACCAAAGGCAGCAGCAATATCTTTCTTGACCTCGGCTTTGATGAAGATGAAGCGGCCATTCTCAAGATGCGCGCGGAGGTAATGATCCGTATCGAGAAACGCATCGCGGCCAAAGGCTGGACACAGGCAGTAGCCGCCAGAGAGCTTGGTATCTCGCAGCCGCGCGTTTCGAAGATCAAGCGCGGCGAATGGAAAGACTTCTCCCTGGATATGCTGCTGACCATCGCTTCGCGGCTTGGCCTTCGGCCTAAGCTCAAACTGGCTGCCTGAAAGAATCGGATCGTTCATGCCGCACTCCGTGGTCCGCGCTTTCGTGTGCACAGCACATTGAGGGCGCCAAGAATATGGGTCATCGAGATGTTGCGCCCATAGAGCACCATGTCCGCGTAGCGGACTGGCGCGAGATCGCCGGCGCGGTCTACCAGCAGAAGTGGAACGTGCAAATCCGATTCGAGCAGGCGGTGAATTAGCCTGCCTGCGGGATCGCCCTGCTGTGCGTGGATCAGAATGCCGCAGACAAGCTCCGTATTGCCTGCCATCATGAGCGCCGCAGCGTTCCGGCTATCTTCGATAGCCGTGACTTCGTAGGGATGGAGACGCAGTGCGAGCGCAGTCGCGGAGAGTAATTCGCGGTCGGCACAGTAGAGCAGGATGGGCTTCTTGGGTCGCATGGTTCTCAGCTCCCGAATGCCTGGTCTTCGTGGACGTAGCTGATGACCAGACCAAGCGGGTTGGTCAGCAGCATGGCGTTCGGTACTGAATCGCGGAAGCTATACAGAACATTCGCGGTCCAGCGTTCGCGGCGCTGCTCCTGGCCGTCGCCGGGCGAGCGGAAGATTTTCTCGAACTGAATCTGTGCGCTATAGGGCTGCTGGCGCAGATCGATGAGATTGACGGCGTCGATCTCGATGTCCACGTCCAGCGCACTCGGATCGAGCAGGAATGTCTGCAAGGTCTTCTGCTGGTTCACCCGCTGGAGAGTGGCGGACTGCAACTGGTTCGAAAAGAAATCGAGCGACTGCGAGAAGTCCCGCTGCAATGTCGCGTGATTGCGTCCGTAGTAAAGCTGGCACCAGCGGGCAAGATAATACTTGCTCACGCGGTCTACGGGGATCTTCGAGAAGTCGTCATAGTTCATCACCTGGCCGCGCCCGACGTCCGAAATGGAGATGACCAGCGGCTTCAGCCGTGAGGCAGCGGTCTCGGCTCGATAGAGGAACGCAAACAAGGCGACTGCGACGACAGAGAGCACCAGCAGCGCGATTTTCAGGTATGTATTGGTGACAACAGGCTCCGCATATAGCTCGATGAATTTATGTCCGGCTTCCGACGTTTGAAACGAAGTATTCTTCATGACGCTATCTCCCCATCGGGTTGACCCAGGTTCCAGCGCGGCCACTGAGAATCGCGCCCGTCAGTTCCGGTATCTTGACCAGGCCGTAGATGCAGACCATAAGGGTGATAAAGAGGACGGGCAGGACGGTCAGCGCATTCGAGATGCTGATCTTGCCGATGACCTGAAACATCGCGGTGAGCACTTTGGCGAAGACATAGATGAAGGCCGAAGCGATGACCTGATAGAAGCTGAAGCCGATAAATGCCTTGAACCAGCCCCAGAAGAGCCAGTCCATCTTGGGCACGATGAACCATGGGATGAACATCGGGCCGATCAGCACGCAGACCGCTGAGGCGACCAGACCGTATGCAATGACGGCGAAGGCCACGGCTTCCATGGCGGCGAGAATCACCGCGATCAGAAGGTAGGTCAGGTCTTCGAGGATGCTGTACTTGCCTGGAGGCGCGCCGAGCTGCTCTTCCGCGTTGACGATGGTGTTGGCGATCTGCTGCGTCTGGTCGGACTCGATCTGGTTAGAGATGTTCTGGGCTTCCTTCGTCACGAGGTCCGAGAAGCTGTAACCCACGCCTGGAATCGGCGACGAGTAATACGTCAGCATCCCCAACCCAAAGGAGATCATCAGAATCAGGTCGGCAAACTTTGCGAAGTGAAATCCGCCACCGTGCCCCTGCGTGGCAGAGAGCGCGGACTTGATGCCGAACCAGGTAATCAGGATCACGGCCAGGCCACGGAAGATGTTGAGCCCCGTGGCCTGCAATGTGGCGCTGTTGGAGGTAATCAGTTGGCTGATCGCCTGGTTTAAGGCGGCAAAGGGGTTTGGCTGCATGGTTCAGTGTCCTGTCGTTGAAAGGGAGACGGAGTGAATGGCATCGCTCACGCCGGAGGTCATGCTCTCGATCAGCGTGGGAAAGTTCTGCTGGAAGTAGATCGACTGGTTGATGAGCCGATTGCGCTCGTCCAGTTGGTCTTTCTCATCGAGCGCCTGCTGCGCCGCCTCGGCAGCGAGGATCTGGTTGGCATCCTGCTGCGAATGAATCTGAAGCATGGTCGCGGAATTGATCTTGCCGAGCAGGGCGTTCGAGGTCTGCTGCGTAGGGTCGGTCGAGTAGGTGTCGGATTCGAGGTTGGCGAGCTTCTGCTGAAAGGTCTCGGAGTCGGAACGAATCGTTCCCAGCGTCGACAGCGAATTGGTCAGCGTGGCCTGTCCGAGTTCGGATGAGGCGTATTGGTTTTTGATGGTCGCCTGGGTGTTGGCATCCTGTTGCGACAGAGCACCGCCGGGATAACTTTCGAGCGGAATGACGGATGCGTTATAGGCGGACGTGGCTCGCGTGGAATTTCCGAGATCGAGTGCGTTGAGCCACGCCGAGGTGTTGCCGTAGGTGTCAGGGACGGAGGCGGACGAAAAATTCGTCCACATGGCAAAATCGGACTGATACCTGCTGGCGAGATTCTGCGGCATCCGCGACATCTGGTAAGCAAGGTTGTAGGCGGCGATGACCTGATTCATCGTCTGGTAGGCAGTGGTGTAGATCTGCTCCGCTGTTTGGAGTTGCTGAAAACCCTGCTCGATCTGTTCAATAGCGTGAGCGCTCTGGGTGGGGTCGAAGACGATGCCCGAGCCGAACTGGGCGTGCGCCGCAGGTGCGAGCGCAAGAGTGAGAGCGAAAATCGGAGCGAATAATTTCATGGGCTTCATTCGGTTTCCTTTCGATGAGCGCCGTGCAAACGCAGCGGCGCGCTGGTTGTGTAGCGATAGGGTGAGGGCTTCTTCGGTGGCGCTGGGGAGGCGCAGCCAGCCACCAGCACGAGAAGCGCGAGCAAAGCAAAGCGCATCACATCACCCCCGGCATGTCATGGTCGTCGTAGGCGGGCAGGAGCATGTCCTGGGTGATGTAAACCTTGATCCGGTGGCCTTCGCGGATGGTGATCGTGGGCAGAATATTGACGAAGCGGTCAAGCACGTCCGCACTCGATTGCGACAGGCTCGACGCCACTCCCTGCTCGTACATGGAGGGACCGCTGAAGGTATAACCGTTGCCGTAGGTGGTGGCTTCGGCAGCGCCTGCGATCACGCCCAGCGCAATCGACGCTCCGAAAATCTGCACATAATGGTGGTTGACTTTATCTTTGAGTCCGGTGTCGCCGATCTGGTCGAGGCCGTGGAACTGGTCGAGATCGACCGAGTATCCATCCGGCATGATCATGCGGTGGAAGGTCACGGCCAGCCGCTTTTGAGCAAAGTTCGAGATCTTCTGAACGTCGCCCAGAAGGAAGGTTCCTGCTGGAATCAGCACATGCTGGCCGTCGCGGCTGTAGACGGGATTGGTCACCATCACCTTGACCGGCCCGGCGAACTCGCCGTCGAGTCGGTTGGTCAGCACAGTATCGATGGTCGTGCCCTCGAAGATCACATAGGGGCGGCCGTGTGCCGCGTCGATGTTGACCTCGGGCGCGCGTTTGCCGGCGGCATCGGCGGGCTGCGGAGCAGAAGTCTGCCCCTGTGAACTCTGAGCGCGATTCGCGGGAGATGGATTCGGCTGTGCGCTCGCGCCGGTCGCGGCGGGAGGTGTCGCTTCAACTGGACTCACGAGGTTCGAAGCGAACCGGGATTTGAAGGCCAGAGCCTTTTCCGCATCGGCAATCGGATCGCGGGGAGGCTGCGCAGGCGCCTGCGACGGTCCGGAAGGATTAACATCGCTGGTCTGAGCGGTCCCACCCGCAGAGGCTGCGCTTCCCGGCGCTGCCGTCGCGCCGGACTTCTGCGCCTGGGCCTGCTGCTGAATCTGGCGCTGGTCGGCGCTCAAGTCCTGCTCCAGTTCGTGAATCCGCTGCTGATTTATGTCATTCGACACAGAGGCCGGAGGAGGCGCCAATTCCTTCGGCGCGGTCCTCGCATGGTTCTTCGAGAACAGCACAGCCATCAGAATCAACAGCGCAAGTCCGGCGACCACATACGCCTGCGCCTGTTTGGGCACGACGCCTTCGGGCAGCACGCGCTTGTCGCGGAGCGTCGCGCTCGGCGGATGCACCTCCGGCGAGGACGCCTCTGTTTTCACTTCAGGAGTTGTTCTCTCTTCCGGCATGGTTCTCACCTGGCGTCTTTCCGCTCGAAGGTGAGCTTGTGCTTGCCGATCTGGAGGTAGCCTTTGTCCACCACCTGGGGAATGACGTAGGTGTCGTCCTGCAACCGGTAATTGATGAGGTCGGGTTTGCCGTCTTTCACTTCGTAAACGGCAAACTTTTCAGAGGCGGAGGACTTGATGTAAGTGAATTTGTCGTCGTGGTAGACGGCCGCAACGTTGAACGGCGGTTTGTTCTTGTAGCTGTAATCGAACTTCAATTTCTGAGTCGGATAGTTGGCGCGGAATGTTTCGACCGCATTGGCGTCGTGCTGGCCGATGGCCTTGGCCTGTGCCTCAATGGACGTGACTTCCGATGCAGGCACCCACTTTGTCGCACCATTGGCCGCGGCAAGAGAGGATGGGCCGCTCGGCTCGATGACCACCTTCAGATCTGGCTCGGCGGATTCGTCGTCATCCAGCAAGAACGAATAGACATTCCCCTTGTCGGTAATCAGATTCAAGTCGCTGTGAATGCCTGCCTGGGCGGGATGCAGAAAGCAATAATTACCAACCGCATCGATGATCCAGAAGTCCTTATCGCCGGTGGCGACTTCCATGATCTTTTCGGTCGCAGGCAATTCGATCAGCGTGGTGTAGTGCATCCGGGCGCGGATGCTCACGATATCATTCTGGTGGTAATGGACGATGCGGGCCGATTGCTGGCCGTGGGCAACGGTCGCAACCAGGCCAAGAACGAGCGGCAAGATGGGCGTGCGGTTCATCGGATCACCTCGGAGTGGGTTGGATTGGGGTAGCCGTGGGCAAGTTGGAGCAACCCCTGTTCTGCTCCAAAACGAGAAAAATAGTCCTGCCTGCGCAGGTTGTCGCGGGCGTTGTTGGTGGCGGTCCAGTAGGTCAGGGCGTCTACGTCCAAGACCAGCTTCTTGGTGCCGCGTGGCTGGATCACGAGCAGCTCGCGCTTGGGCACGAGCGATTCCAGCAACTCAAGCTGCGTGTCGTTCAACTGAAATATGTCCGCGTACAGCCTGCGGTCGATGTTGGGATTGGCGAGGAAGATCTTGTTCGGGCAGGACTCGTTGACGATGTGCAGCAAGTCCGAGGCCGCCAGTTCCACCACGGACTGCGTAGCCAGGATCATGGCGGCGTTCTTTTTCCGCCAGGTCTTCTCAGCCCGGACAATCCAGTCGCGGATGGTTTTGTTCTTGAGAAACATCCACGCTTCGTCGATCACGAACATCTTGAAGGTGGCTGTGTTGGCGGGTTTTTCAATCTCGGACGACGCGCGCTGAAGGACATAGAACAGCAACGGCTCCAGCACGTCGGGGTACTCCGACCAGCCATCGAAGTTGAAGGTTTGGAACCGGCTGAATGAGAGCGTGTCCTCCACGTTGTCGAAGAGATGGCCGAACTGTCCCGCTTGTGTCCAGCGGTGCAGCCGCTCCCCCAAGGGCCCGAGGATGGACGCCACATTGGTCAGCGTCCGGATTGCTGCAGGCAGCTTGTAAGCCCGCTCGATCGCGGCGAACAGCGCCTTTTCGTCTTCCGGCGTCAGCTCATAGCGTCCGCCGGACTCGATCAGCACGCGCAGGAAGAGAAACAGAAAATTCCGGATCTCGTTGGTGGCTGCGAGCGAGAACGGATTAATGGTGAAGCCGGGATTTTTGAGGCCGACGTTGAGATAGGTTCCACCAAAAACGCGTGTCAGCGTTTCGTAGCTGCCGCCGAGATCGAAGATGAAGGTCAGAGGCTCGTATTTCTGCGCGGCCTGCAATGTGGCGGCCACGCAAAAGCTTTTGCCACTCCCGGTTGCGCCGAGCAGCAGCGCATGGGCCACGTCGCCGGAGTGCAGGTTCAAAAAATACGGCGTGCCGTGCGTCGATTCGAGGGCCAGCAGGTATTCCCGCTCCAGATGCGGGTTCCACTGGCTGCCGCTATCGATGGTAAAGAGAAACGACAGGTCGGCATAATTCGAATTGAGCGCCCACTGCCTGCGCAGGTTGAACTGTCGGTTACCTGGGATGGTCGCAAAGAAGGCATTGAGCAGGTTGTAGCGTTCTTCGTAGAGCAAGCCGTCATGCTGTGTGAACAGTTTCTGGAACTCAGCGACGGCGTGTTCCACCTTACCGCGATCCTCGTCGTAGATCACGACCGAGAGAGTGAACTCGCCGAAGCTTTTGCTCTCCATACCGAGCGCAGTCAGTGCCGCGCCCAGTTCCGCGATCGCGGCCTCCTTCGAGTCATCGACCAGCTCGTCTTTCGGCCCACTATTCTGCCGGTCCTGAAGGTTCGAGACAAAGCTGGTCTTGGAGTTGTGGTGATGCCGGCGACGGCTGGCAATCTCTTTCCGCGCCCTGGCGTTGTCTACCGGGTGCCACTCGGTCACAACGTGAAAATTCGCGGGAATGTCGAACAGCCCCTGCAACAGCAGAGGCCGCGTCTCAGACGGAAGCTCTTTCAGCGTGAGCACGCGCAGGTAGTCGTCGTCCATGCGCAGGTAGCCGCGATGCGCTTCAAGCTCCGAGTCGCATAGCTGGTAATCGATGCGCCGCGCGCTATACAGCCTCGCATCCTGAATCTTCGAGGGGCGGAAGTTCACGAGACGGCGCAGTATGCGGAATGTCTCTTCCGCCCCTGGCAGTTCGACCGTCATCAGGTCGTTCAACTGCCCACTCAAACTCTGGATTTTCTGTTGCAACCGCAGGCGGTCGCGCTCGATCTGCTCATAGATCAGAGTCCGTTCCTTGTTACCGGAGAGCAGGGAGCGCAGGTCGCCGAGCGACGCGGCGGGCTGTTTCGGCAACTGTCCGAGCGCGTGTAGCAGGCCGGTCTTCGCATAGCTGCCATCGACCATCACTGCCCAAACAATTTCGATGGAATATAGGTGGTCGGCTTTGGACTGAAGAAAGGCCGCGCGCTGCTCCACGGCAGCGCGGACCAGCGGGCTGTCATACTCGGCATGGGGTATTGCGGGCCGGTTGTGCTTGAACAGGATTTGGTAGAGGCGGCACCTGTCATCGAGTGAGCGCAGGGCGGCTTCGAGGCGCTTGACCGCATAATTCCTGCCGGCGTGATCGAGGCTCTCGTAGTCGGTGCCGCCGATCTTCAGCACCCTGCCGAGGTCGCCGGATTTGGTCAGGAAAGTGTGTTCGTCCCAGAACCCGTATAGATTGACCTGTGCGGGAAACGAGCCAGCTTCTTTCCAGTCCTTTCTAATGGCATCAACTCTGACCATCGCGCCTCCTGACGGCGATCTCCAGCGCATCGGGCTTCATGGGGTCATAACGGCGGCAGAACTTGCCGGAGTTGAAGAGCACGCGCAGAATCTCCACGTCGTGCTTCGTCGCAATGCGGGCGATGGCGACGCCCACGATGAACAGCACGATGCCGCCGACCAGCGAGTGCATGAGCGAAAAGACCGCGCCTCCCGCGATTAGCGCCACAAAGAACAATCGCCTCTCCGCACCGAGAACGGTCAGCGGGCGGTTCATCGCTTTGAAAACCTTGTTTCTGCGTGCACCACGTTGTGAGCCGCCCTCTGACACCTCGAACCTCCTTTCCGCCTATCGGGTGATTGGGTTGTGGTGGGACCTGCCGTCGATTACCCCGGAAAAAGCCAAGCCATAAAGTTCACCGCGCCCACGGCCATGCCGATGCCGAAGATGATCCCGGCGAGCATGCGCTTGGACTGGCCTTCGCCGTAGGCAAACATCAGGCCGCCCACAACAATGGCGACCAGGCTGAGGCCGGTGGCAATTGGTCCCGTGAACGCCTGTTCCAGCACCTGGACCGCGTTCTCCCATGGGCTTCCGCCTGCAGCCTGCGCATACACAGGTGCAGCGGCAAGAAGCAACAGGGCGGGGATGGTCAATCTGCCGGCGGGAATGTGCCGTCGCCACAGGGCCGGTTTGGTTGGAAGTGTGTTCTGCATAGATACTCCTCATTCGCGTATTCCGGTGAGCGCCGGTAGTAAGGATGTGGAGCGAATGTAGGAGCTGGTGAAATCACCGTCCAATGCTTTTTGAGGGGTGGGGTATGCAGATTCCGCATACCCTCGAACTTCGCGCTGGCAGGGCTGCGAAGGCAGAGTGGAAACGCTCTGAATGGCAGTCGAGGAGCTGCCAAACCATTCCTTCCCGACATGGCCAGCAAAGAAAAACCACGCCGTGGCGCGAGTCAAGGCGGCGAGGACAACAACTCAGGAGATGGCTCGCCTTTACGCGCGCCGCGGTGTGGATACAATGCACTCGGTCGGGAAGGAAGGAGAGGACCGTCTTGCGATTCTCTCCCTGATCCTGGTCATTCTCTCGCTTGCCGCGCTCTGGTAATCGTTGTCCAATTCGATGCCGATGTACCTGCGGCCCGTGAGCAGCGCAGCTGCACAGGTTGAGCCGCTGCCACAGAACGCATCCAGCACCACATCACCGGGAAGCGAGTATGCGCGGATGATCGGTATCAGCGACATGACAGCTTTCTGCGTGGGATGGAGCTTATTGCCGGTGTAGAGTAACCGCTGCACATCTGCGACTGGCCCGCCAATCATCGCCGGACGGCCCTTGGCCAGCAGGTACGCCTGCTCATGCTGATACTTGAGAAACTCGGTCGCCTTCGTCGTGTAGGATTTGCGGAACACCAGGTGCCCAACGGGCCGGAAACCCGCTTCACGCCATGCTTCCAGAAACTTCTCCGCACGCGGCCAGCCGTAGAAGCACAACATCAAACGATTGTTATTGAGCACCCGGCATGCCTCCTTCATCGCCGGTCTGAGCCAGTCTGCGTTGGTGTCGTTCTGCAGCGTGCGTCCTGTGCGGTCGCGGAAGTTTACGAGATACGGTGGATCGGTGAGGATGAAATCCACGCTGTTTGCGGGCATCTGGCGCATGATCTCGATACAGTCGCCCTGAAGGATGCGGTTGAAGAATGTACGCTGAGTTGGATTCGTAACCTGCATGACTCTGATCTCCTTTGTGCTCCCGGAGTGATCTCTCGGGGCATACTCCCGGAGGGCGCGAGAGATGGCTGCTCCCAAGGCGGGAAGATGCTTTTTCGGGGGGACCTTCAGGGGGAGCCGAAATCCGCAGGGCGCATGGCCAGGCTCACTTTCTTGAATTGTTGTGTCCTGCTGGCCTATGCGAAGCAGAATCTTCCCGCCGCCGGGCGCAGCCTGCCTTTCTCTCGCGGTGCCTGAGAAATCACGCAGGACAAGGGGGATCATTCTGCTGCAGGTCCAGGTCAGCATGACGTTCGCCAGCGCATTCGAAATCGGAGTGGCGTGTGGTGCCGCAGCGTGTACAGGAGCGAACTTCGACAAGTAAACCTCTGGAAAGAAGCCGCTTATACCGGAAAGCGGGGGCTATACAGGATCTGCATACCCCTCCCCCGAAAAAGCATAACCTCCGCGTGAGAAATCTTCTTATTGTCCCCACACGGGCGGGCAGCAACCGCGCCTTGAGGTCTTGCGTGGGAGCCAGGGATGTTAAAAGCGCGAATGAGGTTACGCTGGAGAAGCGGCCTGGCCCCGCACGGTCTTCGAGTGTTGGAAAGCGGCTCGACCCCGCCCTCAAATCCTGGCTGGACAACGTAATCATCCCTGCGCTGGTGCGGGAATATCTGGCCGAAATCAAGAAGCAGAATCGACTTGCGACGACAGGGCCTTCGGAGGTAACGTCCGACAAGGATGGTATTCGGTCATGATTCTGCGTTGCGCCGCTTACGCCCGCTATTCCAGCGATCTTCAGAGTCCGCTCTCGATTGACGATCAGCTTCGTATCTGCCGCGAGTATGCGCGTTCTCGCGGGTTCGTGTTTCTTGAAGAACATGTCTATGTCGATGAAGCATTGAGCGGTGTCGGCGCGGACCGTCCTGGCCTGGGACGACTGCTGGATGCCGCTCTCTCTCCCTCGCGTCCCTTCGACATCATCCTGCTCGACGACAGCAGCCGGTTGGCGCGAAACACCAAGGATGCGTTGAGCATTTTTGAGAAGCTGAACTTCGCCGGCATCCGCCTCATCGCTGTCAGTCAGGGCATCGATTCCGAGAACGAGCAGGCGCATGTGCTGGTCACAGTTCACGGCATGGTGGACAGCCTGTATGTGAAAGAGCTTGCCAAGAAGACCCATCGTGGACTTGAAGGGCTGATGCTGCGCGGCCAGCACACCGGTGGTCGCTGTTTCGGCTACGACTCGGTTCCTGTGCCTGGCACGACGGGCAAGCAATTGGTCATCAACGAGAACGAGGCGGCGGTCGTTCAGCGCATCTTTGAGATGTCCGCAGAGGGCCAGTCACTCAAAACGATTGCAAAGACACTGAATAGCGAGCACGTTCCGCCGCCGAGGCCGCGTGCGGGCAAGCGGTATGCGACGTGGTGCCCGACCTGCATCCGCGCGATGCTTCGCCGCGATCTCTATAACGGGAAAGTGATCTGGAACAGCTCTCGATTCGTGAAGGTGCCGGGAACCAACAAGCGCGTGCGGCGCGCGAGACCGGAGAGCGAGTGGCGCACAGTCGTGCACCCGGAGTTGCAGATCATCAACGATGAGCTATGGCAGCGCGTGCGCGAACGGCAGGAGCACGTCCGGCGCACCTATGGTGTGCGTGAAGGCGGCGGCGTCCTGATTCCTCGTTCGAGCACCAGCCCTTACCTCCTGAGCGGGCTTCTGAAGTGCGGCCTGTGCGGAGCCAATCTCATCATCATTACTGGATACACCTCCTACGGCCACTATCCGAAGTATGGCTGCTCACAGCACTTCAATCGTGGCACCTGTCCGAACTCCGTCACCGTGCGTAAGGACTGGATCGAGGAACAGTTGCTCGATGAGCTTCAGAACAAGGTTTTGCAGCCCGACGCTATTGGCTACGTTCTGGACGAGTTTGGGAACCACGTCAGGAACGCATTTGCGAATCTCTCGAACCAACTGGCGCAGATGCGCGAACGCAAACAGAAGCTCGAAGGGGAGTTGCGGCGGCTGGCGGCGACGGCGGCGGAAACAGGGCCGTCTGCATTTCTGGTCGAGGCGATCCACGAGCGCGAACAGCAGTTACGCGAAATCACCGACCAGCTGCTGGCTCAGGGTGACGATTCGGTCGAAGCCCATCTTTCGGACATCCGTAACTTCATTACGGAGAGGCTGGGGAACCTTCGTGCGCTGTTGGCCGGCGATCCGGGGTCTGCCCGAAAGGAACTGCTCAACCACGTTTCCGAGATCCGCATGATCCCGCAGCAGACTGGGAACGGCAAGTCCCACTACGTCGCGGAGGGAAGCTGGCATCTGCTTGGAAACGAAAGGGATGGCTCAGAAGCCATCCCTACGCAAATTCGTGTGGTTGCGGGGGCAGGATTTGAACCTGCGACCTTTGGGTTATGAGCCCAACGAGCTACCGGGCTGCTCCACCCCGCATTCACAGTCTAACAACAGTGCCGGAATGGGTCAATGATCCACTGGGGCGCGATGGTTTGGGGTTATGTCCGGTACACTTCTGTGGAGCTGTTTCGCCTGCGAGGAAGCCCGTCGGATGTCCCAACTGTATGCCGTAGTTCTGGGGATCATTGTCATTGTCTTGCTGGCGGTGTCGCTGTATCGCGCTAGCCGCGTAAAGACCAAGGCAGACTACCTGGTGGCTGGCCGCTCACTGCCTGCGCTGGTGCTGGTGCTGACGCTGCTGACCTCGTGGATTGGAGCGGGCTCGCTCTTTGCAGGAGCGGAGAACGCCTATCGCAATGGGTTTGCTGCGCTGTGGCAGCCTGCGGGCGGATGGCTGGGATTGCTGCTGATCTACTTTATTGCGCCACGGGCGAGGAAGTTTGCCCAGTTCACCTTGCCGGACCTGCTGGAGGCGCGCTACAACCAGACGGCGCGCGTGCTGGGCACCTTTGCCATTCTCTTTGCCTACGTGGGCATCACGAGCTATCAGTTCAAAGGTGGCGGGAACGTGCTGCATCTTATCTTTCCGGATGCGGTGACGCCGGAACTGGGCACGTACATCATCGCAGTTTTTGTGATTGTGACGACGGCGCTGGCGGGTATGTCCTCAGTGGCCTATATGGATGTAGCCATCGGCTCGCTGGTGACGGTCATCTGCATTCTGGCTGCGCCGATGCTGTTCCTGAAGGCTGGTGGATGGGCTGGATTGCACGCTGCCCTGCCCCCCACTCACTTTGAGGTGCTGGGCAACCTTACCTTCACGCGAGCGATGGAGTTCCTGGTGCCAACGATGCTGCTGATGCTAGGCAACCAGGTGATGTATCAGAAGTTCTTCTCCGCAAAGACGGAGAGGGACGCGCGCGTTTCCGTGGTGGGCTGGATTGTGGGGACATTGCTGCTGGAAACGTTGATTGTGGCCATCGCGGTGTTTGGTTCCGCGCTCTATCGGAACGGAGAGGTGGCGAGCCAACCGTATGAGATTATTCCCTACACGGCGCGCCATGGATTGCCGGCGCTGATGGGCGCTCTGCTGCTGGGAGCGGTGTTTGCGAAGGTGATATCGACAGCATCGAATTATCTTTTCTCGCCGGCCACAAATCTGATCAACGATGTGTTTGTGCGATACGTAGCGCCGGAGGCCTCGCACAAGCGTGTACTGGTTGTGTCGCGGCTAGTGGTTGTGCTGCTGGGTTGCTGGGCGCTGTATCAGGCCGTGTATGCGCAGAGCATTCTGGAGAAGATGCTGTGGGCATACACGATTTATTCCGCGGCGCTGACGCCGGTGGTGCTGGCGGCCTTCTACTCCAGGCGCGCGACAGCGTGGGGCGCGGTAGCGGCGATAGCGGCGGGCACGGTGGTGACTCTGGCTTGGGACGTGCCTGGGGTGAAGAGCCTCTTTCCGCCGATTCTTGCGCAGCGTGACGCGATTTTTCCAGCGCTGTTTGCGGCGGTTGCGGCGCTGGTGCTGGTAAGCGCATGTACGCCGAAACCCACGCCGGAACAACTGGCGCAACTGAGCGATTGAAGACCATCGCTTGGTCTGCAGCGAAATACCCTACACTATTGCTTGGAACCCGCCATGACCGTGCGCCCCTGCTGGGTAGAGATTAGTACCCGCACCCTTGAAGAGAATTTTCGTTTTCTATCGAGCCTTGCGGCCGAGCAGGCCGAGTTGCTGGCGATTGTGAAGGCGGATGCCTATGGGCACGCGCTGGAGATGTGCGCTCCGGCGGCCGTGCGGGCGGGGGCGCGCTGGCTGGGCGTGACCAGCGTGGAGGAGGGCGTGGCCGCGCGGGCACTGTGCCCGGAGGCGCACATTCTGGTCATCGGCGGTGTTTTCCCGGGGCAGGGGGAAGACGTTGTTCGTCACCGGCTCACGGCAGTTGTGTGGGAACCGTGGCAGATGGACGAGCTGGAACACGCGGCGCGCGCCGCAGAGGTCGGTTCGATTCCGGTGCATCTGGAATTGGACACGGGCATGAGCCGGCAGGGCGTGGATCAAGAGGGATTGGCAAACCTGCTGCCGCGCTTCACGGAGAACTCGCCGCTGAGGCTGGAGGCGGTGATGACGCACCTGTTTGCAGCGGATGAGGCGGACGGCCGCATGACGCGGGAACAGCTTGCCCGAGCAGACGAGGCGCTGAGCCGCGTTCAGGCTACCGGGCAGCGTGTTGAGTGGCTGAATGTGGGCAACTCAGCCGCCTTGCTGGCCGGCGAAGCAGAAGCCATAGCCGCGCTGGCGGCACGCTACGGTATGAAGACGCTGATGCGGCCGGGCCTTGCGCTGTATGGGCTGGCGCCAAAGTTTGATCCTGATTTTTACCCCGAGGATCCACCAACACTGGCGGAGGCGAGGCGGAGGCTGCGGCCGGTGCTGAGCTGGAAATGCAGGGTCGTAAGCGTGCGGTCGATTCCCTCTGACACGGCGGTGGGCTACAACGCGACGTTTGTGGCAACGGAACCGATGCGCGTGGCGCTGCTGCCGGTGGGCTATGCCGATGGATTGGACCGGAGGCTTGGAAACCAGTTCAGCCTGCTGGTGCGGGGCGAGCGAGCGCCGATGATCGGCCGCGTGAGCATGGATCAGACGGTGGTGGACGTAACGGACATTCCGGGCGTTGAAGCGGGCGACGAGGTGGTGATTCTGGGTCGGCAGGGCGATGAGGCCATCACGGCCTTTGATCATGCGGAGGCTGTGGGGACGATTCCATGGGAAGTGTTCACGCGCATTGCCGCGCGCGTGCCGCGGGTTGCTGTTTAGCAGGCGCCCGCGGCGGGATCGATACGGCTCCCGACCGTGTCTGGCGAGGTGAGCGAAAGACCCGCGGCGGCGGCAGTGGCGGCAATCATGGCGTAGATGCCCATGGCTGAATTCAGGAGCATGTGGTAGAGGCTGCGGGAGCACCAGTCCTGCTGATAGAAGGTGCGGATGACGGCGGCACGACGCTTGTCAAAGGCGGCCAATAACTGGTCAGCCTGCTGCGCCTGGTCAGGAAACGCCTTGGCGAACCACTCGCGCTTGGCTTTGGCGGTGGCATACACGAAGACGTGGAAGCATCCGGGCTGGCAGGCGAGAGCGCAGGCGGCGCCGCGGCCAACGAGGACGCAGTTCCCTTCCCGGGCTGCGTCCATCATCTCCTGGCGGAGGAGGGACAACATGCGCTCGGAATCAAAGACCATGTCTTCACCGATGCCGGGGAGGGCGTAACCGGAGTCATGCCAGAAGGCCTTGCCGTAGCGGTAGTACCAGGGGTCGAGGCGCTCATCATACTTTGCGGCCAGTTCGGGTGATACCCCGGCCCGGCGCGCCGCGCCCGCGACGAGTTCAGAGTCCAGGAGCTTCCATCCGAGCCGCGCGGCCAGGTCGTGAGCAAACTCACCGCCCCGCGAACCATATTCCCGCTCCACCGTGATGACCTTGATTGGCGTGCGCATTCCTGCGTTCATGCCTCCGCGAGTGGAGCATACAACGGAAGGGCGCGTTGAAGCAGCAGGAATCTCAGGCCGGTGTCCCAAGGCAAAGCAGGCGCAGAGGTTGAAGTCTCTGCGCCTGCGGGCCGCTGTGATGCGAGGCTGGCTCACTATTGCGTGACGGGTTGTTGTTGCGCACCATTGGGCGCCTTGAGGTGCGGCGCATTGGGCGGAGGTGGAGGCGGCGGGAGGGGCGGCACGAGGTTGCTCTCTGTACCCTTGCTGATGCGGAGATCGCCTATGTCGGCACTGAGCGTAATCTTTGCCTTGCCTGCACCGATGCGTCCGCTTACTGTCTTGCTGGTATCGCCGGTAATGGTCAGCGGGAAGTCGGTGACAATGTCGCCATTCTGCGTGCGGCCATCCACGGTGGCGGATGCGTTGGGCGGAAGCGTAATCTCCACATCGCCTTTGCCGTTTCTGGCCTCGATATTGAAGACGCCTGCGGGCTCAATCGAGATTTGTCCACGGCTGTTGCGCACGTAGGTATCACCCGCTATCTGATTGAGGCTCACGTCCTTGGCACGGGTGGTCACGCGTACCTGCCCCTTGACCTGCGTCACGCGCAGGTTGTCGGAGTCAAGTGTCATGTCGCCGGGCAATGCCTCAATATCCAGCTCAGTGATTGAAGTGTGCAGATGGATGGGGGAGGCAATGTTCTCAAGATGCACGTCCCCGAACATCTCACCGTTGAGCGTGACCTTGCCTTTGATTTCCGAGCAGGTGATGTCATTGAATTTGCCGTCGGCTGTCAGGTCCCCGTTGAGCTGGTGGGCTGAGAAGTCGCCACGATCACTGGAGAAATGCGCCTGCACGGAGCCATCAATCGCGCTGAGACGCACGTCGCCATGGCGCGAAGTGATGGTGGCACCCGCGCCCAGGTTGGCCAGAATCACGTCGCCACGGCCAGAATCGACGGTGACTTGCGCGGACTTTGGCACAGTAATCGTAAGATTAACGCGACCGCTGCTGTTGCCCTCGGACTTTACCAGGATGGTATTGCCGCTGACGGTGACATTTGCAGCCTCAGAGTCAAAGATTTTCTTTGCCGCCTCATCAGATGTGGCAAAGGCAATGGCGTGGGCCTGGACATCGATATTCGGTCCGTCGCCTCCGGAGACACTAATGTCGCCGCGGGGATTCTCAATGTTAACGATGGCCTTGGGTGGTGCGGGAATGCTTTGTACCGGTTGGTCAAAGTCACGCTGGGGAAGGCCAAGCATGTTGAAGAAATTGTCGTTGTTGTCGCCCCACTCGGCGCGCATGGGCCCCCATTGATGCCAGGCAGAAGCCGCGAAGCCGAGGATGGCAAGAACGATCAGAATGCCGACGAAACCAGCACTGCGGCGCACCGGCGTGGCACGGCGCAGATCGAGAGCCCACTCTGCCAGCAGGGCCAGGCCGGCGCCGATCAGCAGCAGCGGCCACCAGCGGCCATACCAGGACCAGAAGGCTGCGGGAGTGAGGCGGCCGCTGTAGAGCAGGAGCCCGACAATGCCGACGACAATCAGAATGATGGGGCCGACAATGGAGGGAACGCGCGGCGCGTATGCGCCGGCATAGCCCGCCTTCATGGCCTTTTGTTGCGCCTTCCATGCGTCACGCTGGGCACGCCAGGCGGCCTTTTGCTGCTCGCGATAGATGCGCCACTGGGTGCGGGGATCGTAGGGCGGTGGTGTGCCGCCAGGCGTGTACGGAGGAGGTGCGCTGCTCATGACTGGCCTCCCTCCGAGCCCGGACCGTGCTCCTGCGCAGGAGTAGCGGAGAGTGCCGAGCCGGGCTGCGGCGTGGTTGTCACGGCATAAGGATTTGGCGCGCCAGAGTAGGCACCGGAATAGGATGCCTGGTAAGGCGGAACCATCTGGGCTGCGTCGTCCACTGCCGCCAAGGCAGCACGCTCAGCCAGCTTGAGCAAGCCGATAAGAATGAGAAGCAGGGGAACAAACAGGCTCCAACTCACCAGGTGAGCCTCATGCAGGAGAGCGATAGTGCCCAACAGGAGCAGGATGGATGGTCCCATCAGACGGCGGATAAGGATATAGCGGTTCATTGCGCGCCTCCTTTCGTGTCACGCATGCGGCGCAGGATCAACCAGACGCCAAGCGCGATGAACACCAGCGGCCAGAGGAAACGGAAGAACTGGTCAGCCATCCAGCCCATCTGGTTGAGCAACAGGAGCACGCCAAGGCCGATGAGGATGATGGCTCCGATGGGCTCCTTGCGGCGCCAGGCAACGGGCGGAACAGGCGGCACAGGAGGCACGGGCGGCATGTCTGGCGGCGTAAATGGTTGCTGAGCCTCCGTGAAAGACGCCTGATAGGGTCCCGCGTTCGGAGGATACGCGCCGGGGACAGAACCTGCCGCAGCCTGGCCGGGAGCAGGCGGCTGGGAGGGATGCTGCGTGCGACCGCTCAGGTTGAACCAGTTGCTAATCTCGTTCAGGCCGAGGGGGTCAGGCAGCGGGAGACCGTCACGCCGCGCCACCGCCGTGTGGTAGGCCTCAAAGGACTGGTAGAGCACCCACGCCGCAATGAAGATGCCAAAGAGCCCGAAGTGGGAGGCCATGTTGATGAGCACGGCGAAGATCACCACATGAATGAGCCCCTTGAAGAACTGGCCGTTATACATGGCACCGACACCGGGAATGAGACCCAGAATGGCGGCAGCCACTGGATTGGGGCCGCTGGGCGCAGGCGGGACAAAAACCTGCTGCATGTTTTGCCAGGCCACCAGGCAGGGCTCACACATCACCTGCCCGCCCGGTGCGGTGCGCACGCAGTTGGCGCAAAGGGCCTTGCCACAATTCTGACAAAAAGCCGTTGCCATGACACCGCTGTGATTTACGCAGTCCATACTGTGCTCCTTTCCCATGCTGCTATCGCGGAGCCGCCGGAATGCGCGGGCCGTTCATTGAGCTTCAGGGATGCTTCAAAGTAGTCAGGAAACTCATCTGTGGATGGGGTCCCCGACTGCTGCGGAGGGTCCACCTTGGAGCCCCCGTCCTTGCCGTTTGAATTCTTTTTCGATTCCCCAGGGGGAGTCGGCTGCGCGTCACTCTGCGGCTGGGCTTCCATGCCTTCACCCTGCGAGGTGCCTCGGAGTTCACGCATGCGGGACTCCACTTCATACACGAGCCGCAGGTGATCGTAGTACCGGATGATGGGTGTGGAAGCCACGGTCAACTGGCGTTCCATGTAGGAACGCAGCACACTGGGCCGCAGATTGGAGAGTCGCATATCAGTAAGCCGGACACCGGTCAGGTTGAGGGTGAGCGCGATGGAGAAGAAGGCCATGGCCGCGGTCATCATGAGCCGGGGCTCGGCAAAGCGGCGGATGCGACCCATGAAGCCGGGGCGTTGCCATGCGGGAATCATGGGCACTACGTCGCTGCCTGCCGTTGCCAGTGCAGGGGTCATCACGTGCCCGGGACCGGTGCTGGCAAGAAGCTTGTCCAGCAGACCCTCGGGGACTTCAGGATCCGGGCCGAGAAACTCCAGCCACTCGCGCCCGCGCCGCGCTTCCTCAAACAGGGCTGTGCACGCCTTGCAGGACGCCATGTGGGCAGAGAAAGTGCCCTCGTCCTCAGGTCGCAGCAACCCGTCCAGCGCATCGGCCAGGAGCGTTTCCCACTGGCCGCAGGCGGGGGAATGCGGAATATGCGTGCGGTCTGCCATTTACATCACCTCCCGTTTATTACGTTCCAGCAGGCGCGCCAGTTCCGCGCGGCCCCTGCTGATGCGGGACTTTACTGTCCCTTCGGGGATGCCCAGCACCTGGGCGATTTCCTTGTAATCCATATCCTGCAAATCTCTTAGAATGACGGCCTCGCGTAGTTCGGCGGAGACGCGGGCAAGCGCTCCCTGCACCATGTGGGCAATTTCCTTTTGCGCTGCGGAGTCGTGAGGAGAGGGCCCACCAGCCATCAGGCGGTCCACGGGGCGCAACTCGTCAGACTCGTCCCAGCCGTCGTCGAGCGAGCCGGTGGCGCGCTGGTTGCGCGTGCGGCGGAAGTTATCCACGAGCAGGTTGCGGGTCATGGTGGTAATCCACACCTGCAGACTGCCGCGCGCGGTATCAAAGCTGGCAAGGTTTGAATAAATTTTCAGGAAAACGTCCTGGGTCAGATCCTCGGCATCAGCCGCATTGCCGGTGAAACGGTAGCAGAGCGCATAGACACGCCTATGGTGCGTGCGAACCAGCTCGGCCCACGCGGCAGAATCCCCGTCCATACAACTACGGACAACCTGGGACCAGTCGATCTCCAGCGGTCTCACCTCCTCGCGCTGTGCGCGAGCCCCCGGCGCCACAATGGGGACGCCAGCAGAGTTGCCCTTGACCGGCGGAAGCGGACCGCCCGCCCCGCTGAGCTGATGACTGCGCCGCGAGGGTTTGGCCGGCACCGCCGGTCCCAACACGCTCCAGCTTAATGTACCCACGCATTGCATAGGGGCACATACGAAGAAAATCTTTGCTTTGTTCCCGGTTCAGGGGCGGACGGGCAGGAAATTCTGTGCCCCGCGACCCTGCCTTGGGGCGGAATGCTTCCCCCCCCCCCGGGCCGGCGGTTCGCGAAAAGAACGGCCGGCCTGGGTGGTTTTGGTTGTTGCAGGTGACTTAGAAATGCGGGAGAAAGTCCGGATCGACCGGATTCTCAAAGAGCGACGCGTCGCGCGTGACTATGGTCAGCCCAGAAGGCGTTACGAAATAGCGGCGCTTATCCTCCACGGGGTCATAGCCGATGACCGTGCCTTCGGGGATGTGCACGTCACGGTCAATGATGGCGCGGCGGATGCGGCAATGACGCCCGATATTGACATGGGAGAAGATGATGCTCGAGTCCACATCAGAATAAGAATTGACGCGCACGTCCTGCGACAGCACGGAGTTGGAAACCGAAGCACCGGAGATGATGGCGCCGGCGGCAATCACAGAGTTAATCGCCATGCCGGTGCGTCCGGGCTCGCCAAAGACAAACTTGGCCGGAGGATACTGCCGGACGCGGGTGCGGATGGGCCAGCTTTTGTCGTAGAGGTTGAAGGTCGGCGATACCGAGCACAGGTCCATATTGGCGTCGTAGTAGGCGTCGAGCGTGCCCACATCGCGCCAGTAAAGCGCTTGCTGCTTGTTCTCATCGACGAAGCTATAGGCCGTCATTTTCCTCTTGCCCAATAGGTTAGGCAGGATGTTGTGGCCGAAATCGTGTTTGGAGTTGGGATCCTCAGCGTCGGCGATGAGCGCCTTGAACAGGGCATCGGTATTGAAGATGTATATGCCCATGGAGGCATCCACAGAATTGGGGTTGAAGGGCGAGCGGAAGGACGTGGTGGCCGGCTTTTCCTGAAAGCCCATGACCTCGCCGGACTGGCTCACCTCCACCACGCCAAAGCGCGAGACCTCATCGGGCGGAACAGGCAGGGTGGCCAGCGTAACCTCGGCCTTGCTCTGCTTGTGGTAGGCGAGCATGCGGCTGTAGTCCATCTTGTAGATGTGGTCGCCGCTAAGAATGATGATGTGCTTCGGCTGTTCGCTGCCGATGGAGTAGATGTTCTGGTAGACCGCATCGGCAGTACCCATGTACCAGTTAGCGCCGGTGCGCTGCATGGGCGGCAGCATCTCATAGAACTCGCCCAGCTCAGTGGCGACGACACCGGTCCACCCTTCGCGGATGTGGCGGTTCAGTGAAAGCGCCTTGTACTGCGTCATAATGTAGACCCTGCGCAGCCCGGAGTTAATGCAGTTGGAGAGCGTAATGTCGATGATCCGGTAATGCCCGCCGAAGGGAACGGCGGGCTTGGCGCGATCACGAGTAAGGGGGAAGAGACGTTCGCCGGCACCACCTGCGAGCAGCACTCCGAGTGTGTCTTTCATGTCCTTTTGACCTTGCCTCCTGAGCCTTTGCAAATCATGAACCGCGGATCGGGCCTCCACGATGCCGCAATTCGGTACAGCATTTTTTCCGGTGGCACTTTCCCACAGGCAACACCGAACGGTGGAGGATACCACACGGACATATCACCTGTGATGAGCGGGCTGCGATGGACTTGGGCGGCTTGAAATGCCAACAGCCGGAGCCTGTGCCAGCGTGTGGCTGAAGGAACTCCGGCTGATGAAAGACGATGCCGATAATACGTCAGTGCACCGGCACGCGCTGCTGCAGTTACCGCTTCTTCTTGAACTTGTATTCGACGCCGACGGAAATGGCAAAGTTCACGTCGGTCTGTGTCATTTTGCTGCCGTAGTTGATGCTGTAGCGTGTGATGACGGCATCCGGCGTAATGCGGAAGACCCAGCGTGCGGAACGGTTCAGGTCTATGTGGCCGCCGATAATGGCCGCAGGAGCGATCTGATTGTTATAGAAGCCAACCGCTGACGGCGGCGTACCGCGCAAATCATGCTCGAAGTCGCCGTAGGTGCCGCCGAACATCGCGTGCGCCATGAGGTCGCCATGCTTGTTATGAGGGCCCAACCACTCGGGACCAGCCACGAACATGTATTGGGCCACAAAGGGGCCGTTAATACTGTAGGGGTTTGGCGCCGCGCCGCTGGTGCCCACGTAGTTGCGGCTGGAACCCTCCAGGCCCCAGCGCTTGGTGAGCCAGTAGGAACCGGAGATGTCGAGGCCACCGAGGTTCGCACCCTGAAGCAGATTCGGACCTGCCTTCATGTGGTCATACGCCATGCCTACGTAGACATCGTAGCGATTGTCATAGGTCACGCCGGCCAGCGGATCAATGGCGATGTAGGTGCCCATGCCGGCAGTCGGCGAGGCGGTACTCTGGGCCTGGGCGTGGGCACGGGGACCGCCACACACCGCAAGGACAGCTAAAGCGGCAAAGGCTAAGGGAAAACGTACGGAAAGATGCATCACCAGACAGCTTACAGGAGCATACCGAGGAGGGACAACGCGCGGGCGACAAGGAGGGAGCCCAAAGCCGGAACGGGCTCAGAGCCGGCAGCTTTCCGCCCACTGTCCGTACACCAGATAATGCACGGTCTTGAGCGTCTCCATGGCGTTGCGCAGGCCGGTTGCAACGGGCGAAGGCGGCGTGAGGGGCGGGGCGGCAGCCAGCCGCCACTCAATCGGCATGCGACTGAAGATCATGCCGACGCGTGGAAGGTGGTCTGCGCTGGAGATCACCTCAGCGGAGCGCCAGCCGTGCGCCTGCATGATGCGGGTGGCATAGCAGGCGTTCCCGATGGTGTCCCGTGCGCGCCTCTCCTGCACGATTGCCGAAGGGGGAATGCCGCGTGCTGCAGCAGCGTTGGCCATGACCTCGGCCTCCACGAAGCTGTTGCTGACCGCACCGCCGGTGAAGAGGATGCGCGGGGCGGCGCCGCGCTGGTACTCGCGAACGCTCTCAAGGACACGTGCCAGCTCAATTGGCGTGGGATTTCCGTCTGCATCGGCTGGAGAGCCAAGGACGATGATGGCGTCAAAGCGAGGGAGGCTGGCGTTGGCCGCTGGCGCCAGCGCGCGTGCAACCACTGCCCAGATCAGCACAGCCGCAACGACGATAACTGCGGCGAAAGCGCCGCGCAGCCGCCAGCCCATCCCCCGGCGCGAAGGCGCACGCTGGGAGCGTGACCGCCGGGTGGGCGGTTGCCGGCGAGATGGCCGCGATGGTCGCGCGCTGGTCAAGAATGAGCCCCAGACTCCACTTTAGCGAAGGCCGGGGCCGATGCGATGTGGCCTGCATCAAGCTTGTAACGGTACGCGCATTCAGCCGAGCCTGGCAGGTTCACCCCAGGCGGAGTGAACCATCTCGCTGAGGGGCTTGCGGGTGCGGGGGGCCAACTCGCGGGCGATTAGTTCCGCATCGCCGAGCGCGTCTGGCTCACCCAGGTAGCCGAGCGCTATGACGGAACCCAAAGCGTACTCCTCGGGAATGCCCAGCGAGGTGCGAATGGCGTCGCGATCAAAGCCGCCCATCTGATGGGTAGCAAGGCCCAGCGCCGTGGCCTGCACGACGAGCAGCGCCGTGGCGGCGCCGAGGTCATACAAGGCATAGGTGTTGGGATTGCCGTTACGAACGAAGCGGGAATGCGCCAGGCCCAGAATGAGCACGGGAGCATTGGGCGCCCAGTTTTTGTTGAAGCCGGCAAGAGACGCGGCGATTTTGGCATGAGTTTCAGATCCGCGGACACCTACGATGTAATGCCACGGCTGCTCGTTGTTCGAAGAAGGCGCCCATCGTGCCGCCTCAAATACAAGCGCAAGGTCGGCGGGGGTGACGTCGCGCGCAGCAAAGGAACGCGGACTCCACCGCTGATGGATGACGGGCAGCACGCCGTCCACTGCAGGAGCGTGCTTGAGGATATTGACCTCACTGGCGGAGAGACTCATCAGAAATAGCTCCGAAGGGGAAGTTCTTGCACTGGTTTGATTGCAGACGACTGCGGGAGGATTCGCCCGAACGGAATATCCTGTTCAAACAGAGCATCCTGCACCGGCCGTGCGCCTGGCGCAGGTGCCGCAAGAACAAAGCCTGCTACGGGTATATGCGATGCAGCATACGCGGGAACGGAATCGTCTCGCGTACGTGGTCCAGGGCGCAGACCCACGCGACCAGCCGCTCGATGCCCATTCCAAAACCTGCATGGGGAACTGAGCCGTAGCGGCGCAGGTCTAGATACCACTGGAAGGCATCCATGGGCAGATTGTGCTGCTCGATGCGGCTCTTGAGCAGATCGTAGCTGGAGACGCGCTGGGAGCCGCCAATCACTTCGCCGTAGCCCTCGGGCGCGAGCACGTCCACGCAGAGCGCATAGCGCGAGTCCTTCGGGTCCGGCTCCATGTAGAAGGCCTTTACGTCTGCGGGGTAGCGATGCACCATGACCGGACGGTCAAATTGCGAGCTGAGCCAGGTTTCGTCGGGCGAACCAAAGTCGTTGCCGTACTCGAAGGGGTTTTCGAGTTCGCCCTTTTTGTATGCATCGTTGAGCATGGCAGCTGCTTCGTCATAGCGCAGGCGCGGGAAAGGCGGCAGGATGTTCCTGAGCTTCTCCGGGTCGCGGCCGATGACGGCCAGCTCGGAGGCGCGATTCCTAAGAACACATTGCACAATGTGCGAAAGGAAGTTCTCTGCCAGTTCCATCAGACAGTCAAGATCGCAGTAGGCGACCTCCGGTTCAATCATCCAGAACTCGGTCAGGTGGCGGCGGGTCTTGGACTTTTCCGCGCGGAAGGTGGGGCCGAAGCTGTAGACCTTGCCCAGAGCGAGCGCGGTGGACTCAATGTAAAGCTGACCGGATTGCGTGAGGAAGGCAGGGTCGCCGAAGTAGTCCACGGGAAAGAGGGTCGAGGTGCCCTCGCAGGCAGCAGGCGTGAGGATGGGAGGATCTGTGCGGATGAAGCCGTTCGAGTCAAAGTACTCCGCCGCGGCGCGCATAATCTCCGCGCGGATGCGAAGAATGGCGGACTGACGGGGCGTGCGCAGCCACAGGTGGCGGTGTTCCATGAGGAAATCAACACCGTGCTCCTTGAGCGTGATGGGGTAGGGGTCTGACTCTGGGACGCGCTGGACGACCTGGATGTTCTCCACATCGAGCTCATAGCCGCCGGGGGCGCGCTTGTCTGCACGCACTTTTCCGGTGACGATGACGGAGGACTCCTGCGTGAGGCCCTTGAGGGCCTCAAAGACCTCAGGCGCGACACTCTTAACGTGGGCCACGCCCTGCACGGTGCCGGTGCCGTCACGAAAGATGGGAAAGAGCAGCTTGCCGCTCTCGCGCAGGTTGTAGAGCCAACCACGCAGTGTGACGGACTGACCCTCATGCTGGCCGAGCGTGGCAATGGTGGCGACGGGAGCGGATGTGGCGGAGGTTGCGGCTGCTTCTTCTGACATGGTTGCGGGCTTTCCTTGGGGCGCGCGCTCCTGCTCTGCTGCGCGGGCGCGCCTGACTCTCCAGAATAACGCGGCATGATGAACCTTGCCGGAGAGAGTCAAAAACACTCGCAGTATCCGGGGCGGCTGGTTTATTGTCCAAAGCGTATGGCAACCACGCAAAGCAATGTGCATGTGCCGCATCCTGCGCCGGAGGCCGAGGAGATCTATCGGCGCTGGCTGCGCTTTCTGGACGAAGAATTTTTGCGGCATCGCTCGCCCGAACGGCGAGCTGAAGTTGTGCGCGACCAACTCTATCAGCTGTATCTAGGGCGCCCTTTTGAAGGCAAGCGCAGCATGGCACTCTCCAGCGAGCTACCCGGCACGGTGCTGAGCACGTCACTGGACCCGGAGAACGTGACGCTGGAAGCTGAGCACTATCCCGACGTGGACCGCGATCTGTATGCCGTGCGCAAGCCGCTGCTGTGGTTCTGGCAGATGTTTGACCGCTCACCGATTGGGCTGAACATGTGGCTAGGCATCCGCTTTCGCTGCATGTTGGGGCGGCACATCTTCCAGCACATGGGCACCGGGGTGAAGATCTACCACGGCGTGGACCTGACGTATGGATACAACCTATCGATTGAGGACGGCGCATCGATTCGCCAGGGAGCGCTGTTGAATGACCGAGGCGGCATCACGATTGGCAAAGGCGCCGTGGTGGGTTCATTTGCGCGCGTTTACTCCGTGAGCCACGCACCGGACAACTTTGAGCATGTCACGCGCCAGCCCACCACCATCGGCGCTGGCGCACGCATCGGCAGCCATGCCATTGTGCTGGCCGGGCAGCATGTTGCGCCGGGCGCGATGGTTGGCAGCTTCCCGGCAGACCGCCCATAAGCCGCGCCGCAGCGGCCATGCTAACCTGACCCCGTGGAGTGTTGAATTTGCAATCTGCTGCGTTTGTTATCGCACTGTTCGAATTTGTTCTGCTGATTTTCTCGCTCAGTTTTCATGAGTGCGCACATGCGTGGACGGCTTCCATGCTGGGTGACCAGACGGCCCGGCTGGAAGGCCGCATCACGCTGAACCCGATGTATCACATTGATCCGGTGGGCACGCTGCTGTTTCCCGCGCTGATGATCTTCGGGCCGCTGCTCGGGCTGGGCATCGGCGGCATCCTGGTGGGCTGGGCAAAGCCCACGCCGGTGATTACGCGCAACTTCCGCAGGATTGTGCGCGATGAGAATCTGGTGACGCTGGCCGGCCCGGTTTCGAACCTCGTCCTTGTGGTCGCAGCCATGCTGGTGATGATCGTGATGGCGTTTGTACTGCCCAATGGGCACATGGTTGTGATGTCTTCGTTCCTGGCAGCCCTGAGTCCGGGCAGCCCCATCACACCGCAGCCAATCGTGCTGCTGTGCACGCTGGCGATTCTTATCAACCTGTCTCTTTTCTTCTTCAATCTGCTGCCGATTCCCCCGCTGGACGGAAGCCACGTACTGCGCAATCTGCTGCCGTACAACGCGGTGCAGACCTATGACCGGCTGGGCGGATGGGTGGGATACCTGCTGATGATCTTTGTGGGGGGCTTTGTCCTGCGTCTGCTGCTGGGGCCGGCACTGGCAATGGTCTACTTTGTCCTGAGCCACGTGTAACGGCATTATCGGACGCCCTCCCGGTACAATAGGGAAAGCCCTCCTGCGAGCACAGCTTCTACGGTGGCTGCATACCTTTGGCATCACTCCGGAATTGAAAGCACAATGCCTGAACAAGCGACTTCATCTTCCCGCCCGCGCGTTTTGAGCGGCATGCGTCCCACCGGCAAGCTGCATCTGGGCAACTTTATGGGCGCCCTGGCCAACTGGGTCAAATTGCAGGAGCAGTATGAGTGCTACTTCTTCATCGCGGACCTGCATGCGCTTACGACTGACTACGCAGACACCTCACAGGTTGCGACCAACACGCTGGAAGTGGCGCTGGATTTTCTAGGTGCCGGGTTGAATCCGGAGAACTGCACCATTTTTGTGCAGAGCCAGGTCAAGCAGCACTATGAACTGCCGCTGCTGCTGGGGATGATTACGCCGCTTGGCTGGCTGGAGCGTGTGCCCAGCTACAAAGAGATGATCGAAAACCTGGCCCAGAAGGACCTGACAACCTACGGTTTTCTAGGCTACCCGGTGCTGATGGCGTCAGACATTCTTCTGTATCAGCCGCAGTTTGTGCCCGTGGGACAGGACCAGCAGGCGCATGTGGAGCTGACCCGCGAAATAGCGCGGAGATTCAACCAGTTCTATAAGCTCGGCGAGCAGGAGGTACTGCCGGAGCCCAAGGTGCTCCTCACGCCATCCCCCAAGCTGCCCGGCACGGACGGCCGCAAGATGTCCAAGAGCTACGGCAACACCATCCAGATGACCGATCCGGAACCGGTGGTGCGCCAGAAGCTGAAGACCATGGTCACGGACCCCGCGCGCATCCGCCGCACGGACAAGGGCGACCCTGACAAGTGCCCTGTGGGCGATTTGCACAAGGTTTTTTCCACTCCCGCGACGCTGGCCAAGGTGTACGATGGCTGCCGATCGGCGGGCATTGGTTGCATTGAATGCAAAGGCTGGGCGGCCGATGCGCTGGTGCAGGTGCTGAATCCGATCCAGGAGCGGCGCGCCGGCTTTACCGAGCCGCAGGTGCTTGAAATTCTTCATGAGGGCTCAAGCCGGGCCCGCGCCCGCGCGCAGCAAACGATGGATGAGGTGCATGCCGCAATGAAGATGACGCTCACCGGCGATACGGGACGGTAACGCGGCATGGATCAGCGAGAAACAAATTTGGACGATCAGATTCCCAACTCGAAGGACCAGGGGGAGGCACCCGAGACAACTGCCGCGGCGGAAGCAGGCGAGCACGTCGTGGCGCCACCGCTGGTGCTGGTGCCGCCGCCCGTGCCGCAGGACAAGCCCGCGAAGGCGGCTGCGGCAAAGCCTAGGCGGGCCGAGGAGGAGACGGACGAGTCGCCATTCTCCATCACCGTGGGCCAGGTGTATGACGGCCCACTGGACCTGCTGCTGGACTTGATCCGCAAGCAGGACATCGACATTTACGACATACCGATTGCTAAGATTACGGCTCAGTTTCTGGCGTATGTGAATCAACTGAAGGCCAGCGACGTGGACGTGGCGGCGGAGTTTATTTACACGGCATCGCTTTTGATTCACATCAAGAGCAAGATGCTGCTGCCGCGGAGCTCTACGGGGCTGGAGGAAGCTGCCGAGGATCCGCGTCGCGAGCTGGTGGAGCGGCTGCTGGAACACGAACGTTTTAAGAACGCCGCGCAGATGCTGCAACAGAAGCAGATGCTTGAAGCCGCCACGTGGACCAATCCCGGGATACGCGAGTTCAAGGACGATGTGGCGGCGGAGCCGGAAATTGCCGCCGACACGGTGGATCTGGTGCGCATCTTCCGCGAAATTCTGGAGCGCGCCCGCAAGCGTCCGGTCTTCGATGTACAGGATGACTCCATTACCGTGGGCCAGATGATCCAGTTTCTGGGACGCAGGCTGGCGATGGAAGACAAGCCGGTGGCGCTGCATCGCATGCTGAGCCACACCCGCTCAGAACGCGCACTGGTGGCGATGTTCCTTGCGCTGCTGGAACTGGTGCGCATGCAGGCGATTCTTCTGCGGCAGGACCGCACCTTCAGCGAGATCTTCATCAAAAAGAGCGTGGCCTTTGACACTGTGATGAATGAAGGAAGCGCGAAGGCCGGAGACGACTGGCGCTAAAGCAGCCGGCAAGCCGGCCGCTTTGGGGTGCAATGGAACAACAATTCGACACCGGTCAAGTTCATTGCATGTTTCCGGCCTAGGGCGTGTAAAATGGCGGCAGAAGAGTCCCTCCCCAGACTCGCTGTATGTATTACGTTGTATTGCAGTGGTTGTTGGGGTTTTATGCAAGCGTTCTTGCGTGGTTTCTCTTCATCCCGCACCGAATCCCTCCCAATTTTCATCCTTCGTGTTCCCATTGCTGATCGCGCAGCGCGCAGCATGGCAGGCGCAGCTTTCGGCACGTACTGGCAGGGAGATTTCTGATGGCCGACATGGCAACGGCAGCGGAAGCACTCACTGAACGCGGAACGCTTCTTGACCGCAAAATGAAGAAGACACCCAGCAAGACAGGGATCTTCCTGTTTAGCCTGGCGCTGGCCACCAGCCTGGCCTACATTGTGTTCCATCTGAGTCGCGATCTGAACTCAGCCTCAGTGACGAGTTACTCGCCCTACCTGATGCTGGGACTTGCACTGGTGATTGCACTCGGATTCGAGTTCGTGAATGGATTCCATGACACGGCCAATGCAGTAGCGACGGTAATTTATACCCACTCCCTTGAGCCGGGCGCTGCGGTGGTACTGTCGGGCATCTGCAATCTGGCGGGGGTGCTTTTCTCCACGGGCGCCGTTGCTTATGCGGTAATTGCCTTGCTGCCTGTGGACCTGATTTTGCAGGTCAGTTCAGGAGCGGGCTTCTCCATGGTGTTCGCGCTGCTGATTGCAGCGATCCTATGGAACCTCGGCACATGGTGGTTCGGTCTGCCGGCGTCGAGTTCACACACGCTGGTGGGCTCGATTATCGGCGTGGGGCTGGCAAACTTCCTGCTCACACCGCATGCGGTCGACTCTGGACTGGATTGGGATCAAGCCATCAAGGTTCTGAAGGCGCTGTTCATTTCTCCGCTGGTTGGTTTTGTGCTAGCCGGCGTGCTGATTCTGATCTCCAATCGTCTGGTTCGCTACCCCATGCTCTACGAGGCTCCTCGGAACAACCAGCCGCCACCGATGCCTATCCGCCTGCTGATGATTCTCAGCTGCACCGGCGTGAGCTTCTTTCACGGCTCCAATGACGGGCAAAAGGGCATGGGCCTCATCATGCTCATCCTCATCGGCACAGTGCCCACTGCCTATGCACTGAACCATACTCTGGGCCAGGCAGATCTGCAGGCTCTCCTCGCCGATTCGCAGCGGGTCATGGACATCCTTGACCGCCATGCAAGCCCACAAGAAACGAAGCAAGCCGATCCGCGAGGTACGGTTGAAGCTTACATCCGATCGCATGCGATGCAGCAGGATACGCTGCCGGCGCTCCGGCAACTGGTAGCGCACGTGGCGGGTGAACTGGCACCTTACAGTAACCTGCAATCCGCGCCAGCGGACAGCCAGGCCGACCTTCGCAATGATATGTATGTGACCAGCGAGGCGCTACGACTGCTGGGAAAGAGGCATCCTGCAACGTTTACGGCTCAGGAGCGGACAGGCCTGCGGCGCTATCGAATGGAACTCGACCGGTCCACGCGATTCATCCCCAACTGGGTAAAAGTGGCCGTGGCTCTGGCGCTTGGCCTGGGCACGATGGTGGGCTGGAAGCGAATCGTGGTCACAGTGGGTGAACGGATTGGCAAGGAGCACCTGAATTATGCACAGGGCGCCAGCGCTGGTCTGGTGGCCATGGGCACCATTTTTGCCGCGGATAAGTTTGGACTCCCGGTAAGTACGACGCACATCCTGAGCTCCGGCGTGGCAGGTACCATGGCCGCCAACGGCAGTGGTCTCAGGCTTTCGACCATCCGGAATATTGCTGCCGGATGGGTCTTCACGCTGCCGGCTGCGGCACTGCTATCTGGTGCGCTTTATTGGCTTTTCCGCCAGTTCTCCTGAAAAAAGACGGGTTTTCCACCCCGCCGCGCTGGGCCGGACAACTGCAAGAGATCAGCAAACCGTTGATTCTTCTGCCGGTTGCATGCAAACAGACGCCATTTGGAGGCGTTTGGGTGGTTCTCACCTATGGGGCGTCTCTTCCGGTACCATACTCTAGGTACTGAATTGCCGCATGAGTCTGAAAGCCAAGCTGGAAGCCGTTATTTACGCCGCAGAAGAGCCGGTCACCCTGACCCAGCTCGCCGCCTTGTTTGCCGCTGAAGCGCTGGAGTGGAAGGCCGAACAGGAAACCGTCGCAGCCGCTACACGCGGAGAAGCATCTGACCCCGCGCCGCTGCTGGACGAGGAGCTGGACTATCTGGGTCTGGAACAGACCCCGGCTGTCTACGCCTCAGAAACCGTGGGCGGAAACGCCCACTCTGCCGAGGTGGCCGCACCGGCATTGATTGCGGAAGCCATAGCGCCGGCCGAAGCGGCCTTACAAGCTGATCCGGTGGATGTGGTTGCTGCGCTCGAGGTCAGCGGGGAAGGTCCGGAAGATGCGGAAGCCGGAGCCAAACGCGAGGCAAAGCAGCGCGACCGCGAAGTGAGGGCCATCCTGCGTCAATTGCTCGACGAACTGATTGCAACCCATGCATCCGACGACCACGGTGTGGAAATCCGCGAGATTGCCGGCGGTTATCGCATGGCAACCAAGCCGGAGTGCCACGACGCGGTGCGCCTGTTCATCAAGAGCCAGAAACCACCACTTAAGCTGTCGTTACCGGCACTGGAGACTCTGGCGGTGATTGCCTACAAGCAGCCTGTGACCGCACCGGAGGTAAATGAGATTCGCGGGGTTGAATCCAGCGGCGTGTTGGGCTCGCTGCTGAGCCGCAAGCTGATTGCGACAGCGGGCCGTAAACAGGTGATTGGCCGGCCCATCCTCTACAAGACGACCAAGGAATTCCTGATGCGCTTCGGCCTTAAGGATCTCAGCGAGCTGCCGTCGATGGAGGAGTTTGAAAAGATGGCGGCGATGGAGCTGAGCGAAGGCCCCAGCGAAGAAGAGCCGGCAGTGACTGAGCTGCCAGCCGGCGACGAACCGGAGCTGAGCGAGAGCACACTGGAAGAGGGCGAAGCGAGGGCCGAAGAATCTACAACCCCAGATGCTTCAGCGTCCGAAGAGGCCGCCGAGGCCAGTTCTGCAACGGAACCACCCAGCGAAGAGGCCGCGCCTGCCGAGCCCAACGCAGAAGAGCAGGCAGAGATCGAGACGCCTCCCCATGCATGACGAAGACCATCCCGATGGCCAGCCTGAATCCAGGGAACCCGAAGTGATCCAACAGGACGAGGGTCGAGAGCAATTCCAAGAAGAGCCCGCGCCGGAAGTCGGTGCCGCACGCGACGAAGAGATAGAAGAAGCAGAGGCAGAGGTCGAGCAACTGCCCGCGCCGAAACTCGAACGGCTGCAGAAGATTCTGGCGCAGGCCGGCGTGGCCAGCCGACGGCATGCGGAAGAGCTCATCAAAGAAGGACGCGTGCAGGTGAACGGACAGACCGTCACCGAACTGGGCACAAAGGCAGACCCACTGCGCGACCACATCCGCGTGGACGGCAAGCTGTTGCAAGGGGCCGAGCGGCTGCGGTACTTCATGTTGAATAAGCCCAAGGGCTACGTGACAACGGTGAAGGATCCCGAGGGAAGACCGACGGTGATGGAGTTTTTCTCCAAGATGGGTGAGCGGCTATATCCGGTGGGCCGGCTGGACTACCTGAGCGAAGGTTTGCTGCTGGTGACCAACGACGGCGAACTGGCCAACAAGCTGACGCGAGCAGCCTCCGGCGTGGAGAAGACCTATCTGGTGAAGGTGAGCGGGCAGCCGAGCGAAGAGGCGCTCGATACGCTGCGTCAAGGCGTCTCGATCCAGCGTGGCAAGCCAGGCGAGGGCCAGGTGCGTACGGCTCCGGCGCGCATTCGCCAGGTGCGGCAGGGGGAGAATCCATGGTATGAAGTGGTGCTGATCGAAGGCCGCAATCGCGAACTGCGGAAGATGTTTGAAGAGGTTGGCCACTACGTGGAGAAGATTCGCAGGGTTGGCTACGGGCCTCTGGTGCTGGATGTTGAGCCGGGTAAGATGCGGGAGCTGGCCCCTGAGGAAGTAGCGGCGCTGCGCATGGCAGCCGAGGGAAAGTT
Organism: Acidobacteriota bacterium; assembly: GCA_021818105.1. Classification (GTDB taxonomy): domain Bacteria; phylum Acidobacteriota; class Terriglobia; order Terriglobales; family Acidobacteriaceae; genus Telmatobacter. The sequence goes on along the minus strand of JAKAFB010000001.1, from coordinate 54,588 downwards.
GAAGCCACGACGCCAGAAGGCGGCGCGCCACTTGCCCAAGGAAGCCGGACGCGCGGTAAGCCACGAGCCGGGAACTCGGCTTGGCGGCCGCTTCGGGCAGCGAGGACGGCCCCCCGAGCGCAAGGGAGAACCAGAAAGAGCGCCTGCGCGCAAGGCGGGAAGGCGTCCTGAGCGCGGTGAAGAGCGCAAACCCTTCAGGCCTCGCGAGGAGCGTGGCGGCTTTGTCCGGCATGAGAAGCCTCGCTTTGAACGGGCGGCGCGCGGCGAAAGACCACGGCGCAGAGAAGAAGAAGTCAGCCGCGAAGAGCGCGAGCGCAAACCCTTCAGGCCTCGCGAGGAGCAAACAGGTTATGGCAGGCGCGAAGAACGCCCTGCCCGATTCAGCAAAGGCCCTGGCGGGCGAAGCGGTGAAAAAGGCCGCGGGAAGAGCTTAGGTCCACGGCCTGCTGGCAAAGGCAGCGCCCGGCCGGAGTGGAAGGGCAAAGGCAAAGCCGGCACGGGCAGCAAACCGGCTCCCGGTGGGCGCGGCAAGCCGGGGATAGGCGCAAAGCCGGGCGGATTCTCAAAGCCGAAATCCGGCTTTCAAGGCAGGCCCGGAGGCGGTTCGCGGCCGGGCGGCAAACCGGGCGGGGGAAGACGCAGCCGACCGTAATCGCTGCTCTACGGCTGCTTGAGCCATTCCTCCACGACGCGGTGCCCGACAGCATAGGCAGCTTCCAAGGCTGGCAAATAAGCGGTGTAGTCGCCGTGGCGCTCCGCCGCCAGACTTTGGGCGGCTGTCATGCCCGGCGGCGGCATGTCGAAGTTGCTCGCCGTGCGGAGGAGCAAAGCTCTGTTCCAGTCTGCCTTCCCCTGTGCTGTTAACGCACGGAGGGCGAGCAAGGCTCCTGTATCATTCATGGCGGTGGTGCCGAGGTGGGCTACGCCATCGGTTTCATATTGCACCCAACGATGCGCCCAGGCGTCCATGAGCCTGCCGTGCCAGAAGATCTCCGTGGCGAGATTCGCACCTATCTGGACACGGGGGCCGTGTGCGGTACCTTCGAACCCTTTGTAGCGCAACCGTAGTGTGCGCATGGCAGGGTTCTCGGGGAGCGGCATTTGCCGGGTCAGGTCATAGGCCCACTGCATGAGCTGCAAGTTGAGCCGGATGACATTGCCGCGACGGTTGGCATGGGCGTCCGCGCTATGCCACTGGCGTACATCATCCTCCCAGCCTGCTCCACCCTTCGGGGCTGATGGCGTTTCACCGTCGAGCGAGAGAAAGCCGTCGGGCCACGCCTCCGGCTTTTCGCGCGGGTCAATCTCCTTGGTCAGATCGCCGTTGATCACAAAGTCTGTCCAGACGGCGGAACCGATGGTTCCATCCAGGGGAGAAATGCCGGCAATACCGTTCAGCAGCCAATAGGCGCGGTACAGATCAAAGCGCGGGTCCGCACCGAGGGCCATCAGGTTGACGGCGGGGTTGATGTTGCCCGGGCCAACCACAACAGCGATCTCCGTCCCGCTGGTGTTGGCTCTTACAGCCCGCGACATGCCCGGCACTTCGATGATGCGGTCCAGATGGTCACGCTCCACCCAGAATTGCAGCTCGCCCGGCCGGTCTCCCGTGTCAGCACCGATTTCGAAGTAGGTGACGATGACCACGCGGGGGCATATGGGACTGGCTTGGCCCTGAGAGATGAAAGGAGCATGAAAAAACAACACGGCGCAGAGGCAAAAAGTGCCATAATGTCGGAAATTCATGTAGCCATTTCAGCACAGCGGCCTGGGTTCTCCCACGGGAAAATCCTGTATCTACATACGGTTCCCACGAAGTTTACCCTCCAGATGGTGTTTGGCACGGCGCTTGCTAAATAGAGGGCAGAATCACGCAGTTCAATCCAAGCTGTACCGGGAGGGCGTTATGCTGGCTTTCAAGTATCTGTTGGGTGTTTTCCTCTTCGTGGGCGTGTTTCAGCTTGGAAAACTGATGACCAGGCACAGCCACAAGCTGTCCAATGCACCCGTGCCTGCGCCCGTGCGTGCACATCTGCCCAGCATGCAGAAGGTAGTCCTCTATGGGGGAAGGGTCTTCCAGGTTGTGGCGGTTATCTGGGGATTCCTGGACGCTGTTTCCGTGCTCGTCTTAGTGTTCTGAGCGAACCAGCGTCATTCTCTTCAGCCACCTTGCCCTCGCTATCTGTACCCGTGAGTACAGCGGCGAGGGCAAACTCATTGCGGCCGACGCCGGAGCGAACGGCCAGCCACATGCCTTTCATTCTCTGCGGGGGATGCGTTTCTGCTCGCCTACCATGCGCCTTTGCCCGGCAGCGAGCGCTTATGGTTGAAGGTGTACTCGCCCAGCAGCCTCTCACCGCCAGACTCATCGCAAGCCACAAGCCGCACAATCATCACGTTGTCCGGCGCGGCCTTGGCAAAGGTAATGGACTCCTGAAGGATCACTTCCGCCGGTTCTGACCGAACAGGAATATCCGAGAGCCGGAGCATCTCCGCGCCGGTCTTGTCGCAGAGAGCGAGATCCACGCGTCTTGCCCCGGTCATGTCGGCGGCCAATCGCGCAATCAACAAGGCGTCGTCCGCAGTCACGGTGCATTGCACGCTCCCACCCTTCGGCGGAGCATACTCCCTGACCGCCAGACCTTCTCCCCGGGCGCGCTTCAGGACGCCTTCGCTGATTACCATGCGCAGCGATCCTTCGCGCGCAAGCTTCCGCACGGCATCGACCAGCGCAATGATTTCTCCAAGTCGCGCACTGCACAGTCCGCAGCCCAGCAGGTGCTCCTCAACGCTTTCTTCCTCAGGCCCGGTCAGCGCGGACATCCAGTAGTCGGCCAGAATTGCAGCGTCAATCGGATTCGGGCAGTTCATAGGCCGACCCCCATGCAATCGCGCAGTTGATGAATGGCGCGGTGGCGAATCACGCGCACATTGGCCTCGGATACACCGAGAACGCCGGCGACCTCGGCGCCGGATTGTTCTGCATAGAAACTCATGACTACTACCGATCGCTCCCGCTCTTTCAGACCCTGCAAACAGCGTTCCAGATGCTCACGGTCGAGCTGCGGAACGGATGCCTCGGCGGGCGTCAACATATCCACTCCAAACTGCTCCAGCAGGCGCTGCTTCCGTTGGTCGCTGCGGCGCGTATTCAGGACCGTCATGCGACATGTGCCCAAAACAAACGCTGCCAGCTTTTCCGGCTCGCGCAGACGCCCCTCACGCAGCGCTTCCAACACGGTGATCATCACCTGCTGCACCAGGTCCTGCGCGGCCTGCTCCTCTCGCAGGTGGCGCAGGCCATAGAGCCGAATGCGCGGCGCCATGCGACGAAACAACTCCGCCTCGGCCTCTCGATCGCTTCCCGAACCTATCAGGCGCACCAGTTCGGCATCATCCAGATCCACGTACATGGTGACACTGTAAATCACCACGTAAATATGTGTAACGGACGGCCTCCTCGTTACACATCCGGGTTGTGGGCACGGACAGCCATCTGCGATCCAGTCCAGCCAAAACAAGGAGATCGGAAATGATTACCAATCTGGAAACAGGTACCCGCGTTGATGAGGTTGCGGCCGGGATCTACCGCATCTGCACCCCAATGGATGTGATCCCCGGCGGGTTTACCTTCAACTCCTACCTCATCCTCGATGAGGAACCCATGCTTTTTCATGCCGGATATCGAAAGCTCTTCCCCATAACGCTGGAAGCCATCGGGAAGGTGATGCCCGTAGAGAAGCTGCGCTGGATCGGCGGTTCGCACTTTGAGGGCGACGAGTATGGTGCGCTCAACGAACTGCTCGACGTTGCCCCCGCAGCCACGCCATTCGGCACCGAGGTCGGCGTACTCACATCGCTGAATGATTTCGCCCGCCGCCCGGCACGAGGTTTCGCCGACGGCGAAGAGTTCTCGATTGGCAACCGCAGGATGAAGTGGCTGTACACACCGCACGTCCCGCACGGCTGGGATTGCGGCATTCTCTTCGATGTCTCCACCAAGACACTGCTCTGTGGCGACCTGTTTACGCAGCCGGGCTCCAAAATGCCAGCGGTGACAGAGTCAGAGGTGCTGACGGCAAGCGAATCCATGCGCGGAATGATGGACTACTACGCGCACGCAACCAGCACGTCGACGATCCTGGAGCGGCTGGCGGCGCTGCAACCGGCTATACTGGCCTGCCAGCACGGCAGCGCCTATCGCGGTGACGGCGCAGCGCTGTTGCGCGCACTCTCTGCCACACTCGCTGACGGTGCCGCGAGGGTGGAGGAGACAGCCCCATTACAGGCATGAAAGCGCGGAACAAAAGCTGCTCCCAACTCGAGGCTGTGGCATCCTATCTGCCATGAGCATCGAAAAGGCGACGTTTGCAGCCGGATGTTTCTGGGGAGTGGAGGCGGCTTTCGCCTCCATCCCCGGTGTAACTTCAACCGCGGTGGGCTATGAAGGCGGCACGCTGGATCAGCCCACCTACAAGGACGTGTGCACGGACCAGACCGGGCACGCTGAGGTGGTGGAACTGGAGTTCGACACGGAGCGGGTAGGCTACGAGCAGTTGCTAGACGCATTTTTCTCGCTCCACGACCCGACTACCCTCAATCGGCAGGGACCAGACTGGGGCACGCAGTACCGCTCGGCTATTTTCTTCCACTCCCCAGAGCAGGAAGCGGCGGCGCGCGAGAAGATTGAGCAATTGACCACCGAGGGACGTTACAAGCCTAAGCGCATTGTGACGAAGGTTGAGCCTGCGCAGACGTTCTGGCGCGCAGAGGATTATCACCAGCGGTATCTGGAGAAGCGCGGCCTCTCTCACTGCCACATTTAGTGGTGCGGGGCAGCGGAACTGCAGGAGCTATTCCCTGCCCTGGCTAAGCCACCACGCCTTGATGAACTTCCAGTGGATATAGACGGAGTGGTTCAGGTGCAGCAGCAGGCCTTCGCGGCCATCAAGAAAGCCTAATCGGAAGAAATAGTTATAGATAAACGTAGCCGCCGGGTTCAGGATAGCGTTCCAAACGAACACCGGAAGGGATCGGCTGGTACGGCCGCACTGGTATAGGAGCTTGGCAATTTCGCTGCTATAGCGGTTCATGTGCTCCAGATAAATGGCCAGCGTGGGGTAGGCGTAGTGGAGCATATCGTGTTTCAGCTTGCCGCGCGGCCCCTTGAATTGCGGCGTGCTGTGCGGGCCGACGCCCTCGCTCAAGCGGGCAGTGCCACGCCGGAAGAGCCGCAGCTTGTGATCGGGATAGAAACCACCGTGGCGAATCCACTTGCCAAAGTAAAAATTCAGGCGGGGAATCCAGTAGGCATCGCACTTTGGCTGGCCGTTCAGCAGTTCGCGGATTTCCGCCTGCAGTTCCGGGGAGAGGACCTCGTCTGCATCGAGCAGGAGGATCCAGTCTGATGTGCACAAATCAAGGGCAACGTTTTTCTGCTCTCCGTGCCCGCCGAAGGCGTGGTAGCTGGTTTTGGCACCGAAGGACCGCGCGATTTCAATTGTCCGGTCCTTCGAGCCGGAATCAACGAGAATGATTTCGTTGGCCCAGCGCACGCTCTCCAGCGTGCGGGGCAGGTTCGCCTCCTCGTTCATGGCAATCATGGCGACAGACAGGGTATTGGGCACGTTCGCAGAATAAATCAGCGGACATGGTGGTTTCCCCCTAACCCCGGCTGCCGTGTTAGAGTGGGAAGCCACGGGGGTCATGGGAATGGCAACGGGTTTTCACTTGCCAGGCAATGATGAAACCATTGACCTGCAACAGCAGGTTGCGCGCCTGCAAGCGCTGCTGGAGGCTTCGCGGCAGGTTCACTCAACCATTCGCGAAGAGGACGTGCTGCAGCAGGTGCTGCGCATCGTGGTGCGCGAGTTGGAGATGGCCGGAGCGACCTTTCTGGGCACCGGGCTAAGCTATGGAGATCCGCCCTCCATCGGCGACAATGTGACCGCGGAAACGGCTGCTCTGCCTGCGTATCCCCTGTTGGATCGCGCGGGGCGCCGCATGACCGAGTTGCTGGTGGCACCGCCAGACGGCCGCGATTTGACCATCTATGAAGCGGATTTTCTAGAGGGCCTGGCGCTGCAGGCAGCGGTGGCTCTGGAGAACGCACGCAACCACGAACGGAACCTGCAATGGGCGCGCGTGCAGCAGGATCTGGATGCGGCACGGAACATTCAGCGCTCGCTTCTGCCACAGTCACTGCCCAGCATTCCCGGCTATTCGCTGGGTTTCCGCTCCATAACGTGTTACGAGGTGGGTGGCGACTATCTGGACATTGTGGAGCTGCCTGATCACAGCCTGCTGTTGGCTGTGGCAGATGTGGCCGGCAAAGGGCTGGCCTCGGCCATTATGGCGTCAAGCTTCCGCTCGGCCTTTCGAGCAATGGTGGTGAGTGGATTGTCAATGGAAGAATTGGCCATGCGCATGAATGAGCACCACTGGAACGAGGGAGAAGAGGCGCGCAGACGCTACGTGACCGCCATCTTCCTCCGGCTGCACCCCGAGAGCGGACACGTCGAGGTGGTGAATGCCGGGCATAATCCCGGATTCCTGGTGCAGCCGGATGGTCAAATCTGCCAGTTCGACTCCTCAGGGACCCCGTTGGGGCTGCTGCCTGGCATGAGATACACCAGCCAGGAATGCCTGTTTACCCCCGGTTCCCGGCTCCTGTTTTATACCGATGGATTAACGGAAGTTTTTCGAGGGGATGAAGAATTTGGTCCGGAACGGCTCTTGGAGGAGTTTTCGAGATGCCCTGCGCAAAAGGCAGATGATATCCTCGATGCGTTATGGACTACCCTTGGAGATTTCGGTGAGGGCGGACCCCAGGCGGACGATATGAGCGCAATGGCTGTTTGCCGGGGAGCAGTTGTGCCGGAGACAAACGAATGAATAAGGTGAAGGCCACAAATGTAGAGGTGAGGCTACCCTCCAGGCTCGGCTATGAAAAGGTAGCCATGAGCACTGCCGCGGCCGTCGCCAAGCTGATGGGTTTCAAAGAGGACCGCATCGAGGATCTGAAGACTGCCGTGGCCGAGGCATGCATCAACGCCATCGAACACGGCAACCGGCTGAATGAGAGCCTCTCCGTCGGCGTTGTGCTTTCAGCCGGCGGTGACTCGCTGGAAGTGAAAGTGATTGACGATGGCAAAGGCCTGAGAACACTGCCTCCCAAACCCAACATCGACCGCAAGATCCATGGTGAGGAAGATCCGCGGGGCATGGGGATGTTTCTCATTCAGGCTCTCGTGGATGAGGCCGAATGGGTGAAGGGCACCGATGGGAAGAGCAGCTATGTCCGTCTAGTCATTCGGCTGGACGGGGAGTCGGAATAACACAAGGAATACGGAGACACGAGATCGTGCAGAACGAAACGAAGGCGCGCATCGAGCAGATTACTTCCCCTGCCGGGCATCCGGTTGCCGTACTACGCTTTGAGGGCGATATAGCTAGCACCTCGAAGGAAGCTGTCCTTGGCACATACCAAACGCTGCCGAAGGATTCGGCCAAGCTCGTGTTGCTGGACTTTAGCAAGGTGGAATACATCAATTCGAGCGGCATTGCCTTGGTGATCCAGATGTTGATTGAGGCTTCCAATGCAGGGCAAAAAGTCTTTGTCTTTGGTCTTTCGCCCCACTTCATCAAGGTCTTCACCATGGTGGGTATCACAAAGTACGCAGGTCTGTTCCAGGGTGAAAGCGACGCGCTGGCCGCGTTGTAGGCACCTGCTTCCCGGCACAGGCGCAGAGCACAACCCGCCCTGCACCCTGAGAGAAGTGTAAGGTAGTGAGGATCCTCCCCTGTTGTGCGCTCCTTGAGCGCGTAGAATGACCAGCATGAACCTTGAGGCGATCCAAGCGGCTTTGCGTGAAGCCGGCATTGACGGCTGGCTCTTCTACGACCATCACCATCGTGATCCCATCGGCGAGCGCATTCTGGGCCTGGATGAGAAGGCTCATGTCACGCGGCGGTGGTACTACTTGGTGCCTGCTGCGGGAGAGCCGCGCAAACTGGTGCATCGCATCGAGCAGGGGCGACTGGACGCGCTGCCGGGGACCAAGGGGCTTTACTCAAGCTGGCAGGAACTGGCAGGTGGACTGGAGGCCATGCTGGGCGGAGCACACCGCATTGCCATGCAGTACTCGCCCAACAACGCCATCATGTACGTTTCCATGGTGGATGCCGGGACCGTGGAGTTTCTGCGTGGGATAGGCAAACACATCGTGAGCTCGGCTGATCTCGTCAGCCAGTTTGAAGCCGTACTCAGCGAACAACAGAAGGCTACGCACGCCACAGCGCAGCGCGCCATTGACGCAATCCTGGCTGAAGGCTGGCTGGAGCTTGGGCGACGCCTGCGTCCACCGCAGGGTTCTGCCGGCCGGGTCACAGAGTTTGACCATGTAGCATGGCTGAGCGAGGCGATGCGCCGTGAAGGGCTTGTGTGGGAGAACGGCCCGAACGTGAGCGTGAATGCCAACACTTCCGACTCTCACTATGAGCCGACCGCCGAACATTGCAGACCGATTCGCGAGGGTGACTTCATCCTCATCGACATTTGGGGGCGCCTCGACCAGCCCGACAGCGTGTTTTATGACATTACCTGGACAGGCGTCATTGGCCGCGAACCCACTGAGCGCGAGCAGCAGGTCTTCCGGACGGTGTGCAAAGCGCGCGATGCGGCCATCACGGCCGTGGAAGCGGCATTTGCCGAGGGCAGGCCCATCTGCGGTTATGAGGCGGACGATGCAGCTCGCAACGTCATCCAGGCGGCGCACCTGGGGGAGTACTTCACACACCGCACAGGACACAACATCGCGCGTGAGATCCATGGGCCGGGTGCGCACCTTGACAACCTGGAGACACATGATGAGCGCCGCCTGCTAGCCGACACCTGCTTCTCTGTGGAGCCGGGGATTTACCTGCCGGAATTTGGCGTGCGCAGTGAAGTGAATATGATGACGGCCCCGGGCAAAGCTTGGGTCACGGGCCGCATCCAGAAGGAACTTGTTCGAGTTTAGCCAGCAGTTCGGATCACCCATCCGCGCGGACTACCGCGTGTCCGGTAAGATATAGTCAAGAAGGAATGGTCACTTCAACAGACAAGAATGCCGCCGGCAGGGGTTCGATGGCGGGTTTTGTATACCTGCCGTTGATTGCCGGATGGCTGGTGCCCGGCGCGGGCCACTTTCTGGTGCGCAAGTGGGGCCGCGGAGCATTGCTGGCCGTGTCCATCCTGTGCATGTTTTCGCTGGGCATCGCCATGCAGGGCAAGGTCTATTCCAATGCCCACGACATTCTGGACATGCTGGGCCTGGTGGGTGACCTCGGAAATGGGATCCTCTACTTCGCCAGTCGGGTGCTGGGGCTAGGCGCTGACTCTGTGCAGGTGACGACAGCGGACTACGGCACACGCTTCATCGTGGTTGCAGGTCTGCTGAACGTGATCGCCGCCGTGGATGCCCACAACCTGCGCACCGGGAGAAAGGCCTGATGTTCAGCCCTTCTCACTTCACCGCGCTGGTGCTTTTTGCCCTCTTTGCTTCTGTGGTCTTCGGCATCACACAACGGGATACGCCACGACGCATGTTTCGCTACGGGCTGTACTGCTTTGTGCTGTTCGTCGGCTCCGCGATTGTTCTGAGCTGGCTGATGTACTTCATTGCGCGCTGAGCCAGAAATCCATCCGAATTTCCTAGACGTTACACCGCGAATCTCACAGGCAACCGTGCACTCTGCAAGGGCTCTAGCGCCGATGACAAGAATCAGTTACTCGCTGAACAGGCTCAAGGGAATTGCGTCCGCCATTGCCTTGTATCCTGCGGGCGAAGGGTGCAGGTGGTCGCCGCAGTCAAAGGCCGGCAAAAGCCGATCGGGCTGCTGCGGGTCGCGCACGACTGCATCGAAATCGATGACCGCATCGAAATGCCCCGGCTTGCGAATCCATTGATTGACTGCCTGACGGTCCGCTTCGCTGAGCGGGCCCGGATGATAGTAGCTTGAGCCGACATAAGGCGTGATGGTGGCACCGTACACGCGCAGTCCGTGTGCATGCGCACGCATGATGATCTGCTCGTAAGCTGCCAGCACGCGCTGCACTCTTTCTGCGTGCCCGGCCGCAGGCACCTCGCCGTTGCGCGCCAGACCGCCCAGATCGTTCACTCCCTCGAACACGATGACCCATTGCACACCCGCGGGAGCCAGCACATCGCGATCAAAGCGTGCGAGAACATTCGGGCCAAGGCCATCCGTGAGAAGGTGATTGCCTCCTATGCCTTGATTTGAAACACCAACATCGCGCGTGGCCGGGGAAGCCTGCAACCGTTGCGCCAGCACATCCGTCCAGCGGTCATTGCCGTTGGTTGTCGCGCCGTGGCCGTCGGTAATGGAGTCACCGAGGGCAACAATGGCTCTCGCGCCAGGAGTGGCGGGCACATCAATCTCTGAGATCTGATACCAGTGGTCCACCTGTCCCGGACCCGCAAGATTGGCCGAGCCGACCGCGTTGCCATGCACGTAGTAGGACGTCGCGCGAGATCCTGGATGGCCTGTCTGGCGTGCTGGAGGCTCATCCAGATGAAAGGTCACCGCGAGGTCCGAGAGGGGCGCGACAGAGTACTTCAACGGGTCCGAGATAAACTCGGCACCAGGCGGCACGGTAATCTCTTCCTTGCCGGCGAAGGTCAATGCGCGATCGCTCGCGGGATGGATGGCCGGCGACAAAGGCGAAATCGGTCGCGCCACATGGACGGATGTTACATGCAGCGCATCGGTTCCGAATGCGTTGGAAATGTGCACACGAAGCGCGGTACCGCCAATCGAAAGGTGAAAGATCTGCCGCAGGGTTACATCGCTCAGGGCATCGGGAGACAAGGAATTCTGCGGTTCAGGGACCTGTTGTGAGGCGCCCCAGGTGGCCACCCATGAGCCACTCGCCTTTGCCGCTCCGGGTGGCATCTGAGCACACACACCCCACACTGCAAGAGTCCAAGCGGTAATGACGCCAAAAATGCGTGTCTGCTTCATAGCTGAAGGTATACCATGGACGCCGAAGTAAATCGCTTTTTACGAGCCAGGCAAGCATATCACCCGGAGGCGTACAGATGCGTTACTTATCCACTTTGGCCGTTGTATTGCTTTGCCTGCCCGGCGTGGTGTGTATGCCAAAAGCACATGCACAGAATGCCGCACTTCCGCCTCCGGTGAACTTCACCGCCGAGCAGGATCACAAGAACATGATGGATCAGCTTGGCATCAAGGCCCTGCGCCCGGGGCCGAGCGGCGATGAGAATGCTCCCAACCACGCCAACTATGACGAATCCAAGGCTAATCCATACCCCAAAATCACTGACCCGCTCATGCTGAACGACGGCAGGATGGTGACGACGCCCGCCATGTGGTGGAACCAGCGTCGCCCTGAACTGCTGCAGATGTTTTCAAAGTACGTGTATGGGCGCGTTCCGAAGGATGTGCCGAAGGTGACGTGGACGGTAAAGGCCGTGGACCAGGAGATGATCGGCTTCACGCCAGTTGTTGCGAAAGATCTGTTCGGCGATGTTACAAACTCGTCCTACCCGGCCATCAGCGTGAAGATTCATATGACGCTCGTGACGCCGGCACACGCCAAGGGGCCGGTGCCTGTGCTGATGATGTTCGGACCGGCTGGATTTCCGAATCCGCACGAACCCTCGGCGGATGAATTTGCAAGAATCAACACGGCCTGGAAGGCGCTCCTGGTGCAACAGGACCCTTCGTTGAAGGGCGTGTTTGAGCAATATCCGGCCTGGCAGCCGGCGAAGGCCACTCCGTTTCAGTTTCCGCGGCTGAACGAAGATGGAGGCCTGCCGAATACATGGCAACTGGCCGCAGCGGGATGGGGCTTTGTATTGATTGATCCCACGACGGTGCAAGCAGACAACGGCATAGGCATTACGCGAGGCGTCATCGGTTTGGTGAACAGAGGCCAGCCACGCAAACCAGAAGACTGGGGCGCTCTGCGGGCATGGGCATGGGGAGCAAGCCGCGGACTTGATTACCTTGAAACCGACGCTGCGGTGGATGCAAAGCATGTGGGCATTGAAGGCGTGTCGCGCTACGGGAAGGCTGCGCTGGTGACTATGGCCTACGACCAGCGCTTTGCCATGGTGCTGGTGGGATCTTCCGGCAAGGGCGGAGCAACCCTGCTGCGGCGAAATTTTGGGGAGGCGGTGGAGAGCCTCACCGGAGACGAGTACTACTGGATGGCCGGCAACTTCATGAAGTACGGCGCCGCAGAGGCATGGTTTGGAAGCATGAATCCCGGCGACATCCCCGTTGACTCGAACGAGCTGATAGCGCTGTGCGCCCCGCGGCTCACTTTTATCAGCTATGGTATTCCTGCAAAGGGCGACGCCAAATGGCTCGACCACGAAGGCAGCTTTATGGCGACAGTCGATGCGAGCCGCGTCTTCAAGCTGCTTGGCGCAAAAGGCCTGGACGTGGAAGGAGACTATCGTACGGCAAAGATGCCTCCTGTGAATCACGGACTGCTGGACGGACAGCTTGCGTGGCGGCAGCATGACGGCGGCCATACAGATGCCCCGAACATGAAGTACTTCATCGAGTGGGCCGACAAATTCATCGGACATACTCCACCTCAGCATTAGTCATCATGGAGTGACCGGCATCCCTGCGCTGTCCGTGGGATCGTCCATCGCCGATTCGTGTGGACGCAAGTACGGGGCAACTCCTGGTACACGGCAAGCCCGTTGTGATCCTCGGCGGCGAACTCGGGAATTCCTCTGCTGGGACTGCAGCGCAAGCCGACACAATCCTTCCAGCGATGGCACGCGTGCACCTGAACACTATACCGATGCCGGTGGCATGGGAGCAGATAGAACCGACAGAGGGCGTATACGATTTCAGCATTCTTGATCACTGGCTATGGCAAGTCGTTGAACGGGATCCAGAAAGTGAAGCAGGTGCCACATTCCGGGCTACTGACCACACTGATATCGCCTTGGTGGGTTCTCAGAATTGCACGGACAATGGCTAGTCCCATGCCCGTACCTCTCACGCTGCCTTTCTGGCGCTTGCCTCGATAATATTTGTCAAAGATGAAAGGCAACTCATCTGCATCAATCCCCGGTCCGCGGTCACTGATAGCAATGAGCAAGCGATTCTCCTCAATGCGCGCTGCTATAGTGATTGGTTCCTTCGGAGGCGAATAAACGGCCGCATTCTCCAGGAGATGCTGTAGCACCCGCTGCATAAGTGAGCGGTCCATGCGCACAGCTGGGAGCTTAGCCGGCACCTCGATCTGGATTGGATGCTGTTGCAGTGTGGATTGCATGTGCTCGACGGTCAGCTCTATCAATTCGCGGACATCTTGTGGCTGAATTTCCAGGCGCAAAGATTGGGAGTCCAATTTAGCCATCTCAATTGCCTGACCAATCAGGTGATCAAGTCGCTTGCTCTCTTCCTCAACCACTGCAATCAGGTCATTCCGCTCCAACTCAGGCATATCGGGCTGGCCCTGCAAGGTAGTAGCCGCAGCGCGAATGGCCGTCAGGGGCGTGCGAAGATCATGCGTGACCGAGTCAACCAGCGCGCTGCGCAGCCTCTCACTTTCGCGCGCAGCCTCTACGCGGCTTGTCCTTTCCAGCGCGGCGGCCCGCTCCAGTGCAACAGAGACGAGACTCCCAATCGCCTCATACATTGACGTGGTCAGTCCGGAATCGGTGACTGCAAGCCGTCCGAGCGCATGCTGCATACCAATGCGCAATTGGATGATCTTCATGCCGTCGTGGTCCGTCACAAGTTCCTCGGCATTGAGCTCCGCTCCCTTCAGATCAGCGGAGGCCACCAGTATCTTGTCTGGGTCCGAGTAGAACACCACATCTGCAGCAGCTGCATACAGTGCCACAGCCCGAAAGCCAAAGACCGCTGCGAGAATAGAGGGAGTACTGCGCGCAAGCTCCTTTACCTCGTCCTGTACCAGCAGCCTTTGACTCAAGCGATACAGCAGTTCCACATCGTGCCGTCTCGCTTCAGATGTCTCTGCCTGGCGGCGTTCGCGCTCAGACAAGTGGCTGACCAGCACACTTGCGAGCAGGAAGCTGGCAAGCGCGACCCAATTCTGCGGATCAGAAATTGTCAGTCTTCCGATGGGCGGCAGAAAGAATACGTTATAAAGTACTGTGCAAAGAATGGAGAGATAGAGCGAAACTGCCAGCCGCCATCGGTACGCCACAAAGAGAATCAGCACCAGAAATGAGAGGGCGATGGTCGTCCTATTCGCCAACGGAACGCGCGAGAACGCCATGACAAGCAGGCCGGCGATAGCGGTGAGCACAGCGCAACGAGCTATTGTTCGCTGAATTCCTGTATCCTGCACCATGACAGGGGATAATACTCCTTTGGACGTATGTCAGAACGCATTCTGATTATCGATGATGAGCCACAAATTACCCGTGTGTTGCGTGCGGCTCTTGCTGCGCAACGGTATGACGTGCGGACGGCAAACGATCCGGAGGAAGCGCTGCGCCTTTTTGCGGAGTGGACACCGGACTTGGTCATCACGGACCTGGCAATGCCCGAGGTCAGCGGCATAGACATCTGCCGCGCGATCCGCAGGTCCGCGCACACACCGATTATCGTGCTCTCTGTACGCGATCAGGAGCGCACAAAAGTGGAGGCGCTGGACGCTGGTGCGGACGATTATGTTACCAAGCCCTTCAGCACGCAGGAACTGCTTGCCCGCGTCCGCGCGCATCTGAGGCGCGCTCCGGAACGTGTGATGGATCAGGCGGTTGACGCAGGTGACTTCCGCATAGATCCCGCAGCCCATACGGTAACGCTCTCCGGCCTACCAGTCCACCTGACCCCGCGCGAATTCGACCTGCTGCTCTTTTTTGCGCGGAATGCGGGCAAGGTACTAACGCATCGCGTCCTGCTGACGGCTGTGTGGGGTGCACAGTCTGCGCATCAGTCGGAGTATCTGCGCGTGTTCATCGGGCAGCTCCGCAAGAAGCTGCAGGGCGCATCGGGAAAAGAGTATATCCAGACAGAGCCCTGGATCGGCTACCGGTTTGTTCCCGACGGATTGCCGGAATAGCGATCGTTAAGACCTTCATCATAGCCTCCACTCTTTACGACTTCCTTACAAATCTCTTACTCCGGGCTTAGTCCCGCCCCACCAGAATACAGATAGGCAAACTTTGGGGAGGGCATGCAATGTGGGATGTGATGATGCTCGCATTCACAGTAGCTTTTTTTGTTCTCGCGCTCCTGTATGTGAACGCATGTGAGCGTCTGAGGTGATCGCAATGAGTCCAGTCTCTTTGGTTGTGTTGCTTTTCACGGTCATCTTGATGATCTACCTGATCTTCGCGCTGCTTTATCCGGAGAAATTCTGAACCATGACTTTGAACGGATGGCTGCAATTCCTGGTTTATTTTGTTGTGCTTCTTGTGTGCATTCGGCCCATCGGCGTTTACATGATGAACATTTTCAACGGCAAGGTTGATTTTCTGCGCCCCTTCGAGAGCATGCTTTATCGCATCTGCGGAGTTCACAGCACGCAGGAAATGGAGTGGCGTGAGTACACCGTAGCAATGCTGATGTTCAGCGTTGTTTCTCTGATTCTCACTTACCTGATCGAGCGCACACAGCAATTCCTTCCCTGGAACCCACAGCACCTAGGAGCCGTGGCACCTGACCTCGCATGGAACACTGCTGTTTCCTTTACGACGAACACAAACTGGCAAGCCTACACGCCCGAAAGCACCATGAGTTATTTCACGCAGATGGCTGCGCTCGCGTATCACAACTACTTCAGCGCGGCCGTAGGCATTGCAGTCGCCATAGCCCTGGTACGTGGCATAGCTCGGCACGAGACCAGGCTCATTGGCAACTTCTGGGTGGATATCACACGCACTTGTCTTTATCTATTGCTGCCAATCTGCATCGTGTTTTCCCTTATTCTTGTGAGCCAAGGCGTGGTTCAAAATTTGCATTCTTACGTAACAACGCAGACGCTGGACCACGGTACACAGATCATCGCGCAAGGCCCGGTGGCTTCACAAGAAGCCATCAAAATGCTTGGCACCAACGGCGGCGGCTTCTTTAACGCCAACAGCTCACATCCTTTCGAGAATCCGACACCCCTTACAAACTTTCTGGAGATGCTTTCCATCTTCCTCATCGCGGGAGGACTCACCGTGACTCTGGGGCGCATGACTGGGTCGCGCGGTCACGGCTGGGCCGTCTTCGCCTGTATGAGCATCCTGTTTGTCGCGGGTTTCGTGGTTACATATTGGGCGGAGAGCCAGCCTCATCCACTACTCCGCGGCGTCGATCAACGAGCCAGCATTTTGCAGTCCGGCGGCAACATGGAAGGCAAGGAAGCACGCTTCGGCGTATCAGAGTCAGCCCTCTTTGCCACGCTTACAACCGATGCCAGTTGCGGCGCGGTTAATTCATGGCATGACTCCTTCACGCCAATGGGAGGCCTCATTCCCCTGGCCAACATCATGCTGGGCGAGATTGTATTTGGCGGGGTCGGATCCGGCCTCTACGGCATGCTCGTCTATGTGGTCCTGGCGGTCTTCATTGCGGGCTTGATGGTTGGACGCACGCCGGAGTATCTCGGCAAGAAGATTGATGCGTTTGATGTGAAGATGGCGATGCTATACGTCCTCATCTTTCCCGTCCTCATTCTTACCTTCAGCGCCGTCTCAGCGGTTGCACCGCAGATGGGTCTCAGCAGCCTGACCAACCACGGCCCACACGGGTTAAGCGAGGTGCTCTACGCATTCTCATCCGCAGCTGGCAACAATGGTTCCGCTTTTGCTGGTCTGAATGCAAATACACATTGGTACAACATCTCTCTCGGCTTCGCAATGCTTTGTGGCCGATTTCTAATGATTGTTCCAACCCTTGCTCTCGCTGGAAACTTCGCTCAAAAGAAAAGCGCCCCCATTTCTCCTGGCTCATTTCCCGTGCATTCCACACTCTTCACGATTCTCCTCACCGGCGTCATTCTCATCGTTGGTGCGCTCACGTTTTTTCCCGCACTCAGCTTGGGACCTGTGCTCGAACAGCTCTTGCTGCAGCATGGCACGTTGTTCTCGTAAGGAGTCAGCATCATGGCAAAGCAAATGAGTCTCTGGAGCCCCGACCTCATCCTCCCCGCGATTTGGGAATCGTTTCGTAAGCTGCATCCGCGCATCATGGCGAAGAACCCAGTGATGTTTGTGGTTGAGGTGGGAAGTACAATTACGACTGCCCTGCTCGTCATCGACATATACCGTCACAGCCCCATCGCTTTCAACCTGCAGATCACGCTCTGGCTTTGGTTCACCGTACTATTTGCAAATTTTGCTGAGGCCGTTGCCGAAGGCCGTGGAAAAGCACAAGCGGACACGCTGCGCAAAGCGAAAGGCGAAACCATTGCCTATCGTTACGATGCACACGGCACTCTTGAGCCTGTTTCAAGCTCACTTCTTCGGCTTGGAGACATCATCAGGGTTGAAGCTGGCCAATTCATCCCCGGTGATGGTGAGGTGATTGAGGGTGTGGCTTCCGTTGACGAGTCCGCTATCACGGGCGAGTCAGCTCCTGTCATTCGCGAGGCGGGTGGTGACCGCTCAGCCGTCACAGGTGGAACTCGCATGCTCTCCGACTGGATTAAGGTACGCATCACCTCGAATCCGGGTGAGACATTTCTCGATCACATGATCGCGCTAGTGGAGGGAGCCAAGCGCCAGAAGACACCCAACGAGATTGCGCTTAGCATTCTGCTCTCCGGGCTTACCATCATCTTTCTGCTCGCGGTGGCCACCTTGCAGCCGTTCGCCATCTACTCGCATGCACCGCAGACGATTTTTGTTCTTGTGTCGTTGCTGGTCTGCCTTATCCCAACAACAATCGGCGGACTTCTTTCTGCCATTGGCATCGCGGGCATGGACCGGCTAGTGCAATACAACGTGCTGGCTATGTCTGGCCGTGCTGTGGAAGCAGCCGGAGATGTAAACACGCTTTTGCTGGACAAAACCGGCACGATCACTTTCGGCAATCGCCAAGCCACTGATTTCTTCCCTGCGCCGGGCGTGTCTGCTGAGCGCCTGGCCGATGTTGCGCAGTTGGCCTCCATTGCGGACGAAACTCCAGAGGGCAGGTCCATCGTGGTACTTGCCAAGCAGAAATACAATCTGCGTAGCCGCGACCTGGAGAGTATTCATGCTGAGTTTGTGCCGTTCACCGCGCAAGCACGCATGTCTGGTGTAGACCTGCCGGGCACAAAGATTCGCAAGGGATCTGCCGACGCAATTAGTCGGTTTCTGGAGTCATCCGGATCTCGCCTGCCACGCGCAGTGGAGGATCGTGTGGAGGAAATCGCACGGCTTGGCGGCACTCCACTGGTTGTAGCGGAAAACGGGAATGCCCTGGGCGTTGTGTACCTGAAAGATGTGGTGAAGGGTGGATTGAAAGAACGGCTGGATCGCCTGCGCGCAATGGGGATCCGCAGCGTCATGATCACTGGCGACAATCCTCTGACCGCCGCAGTGATTGCGCAAGAAGCCGGCGTCGATGACTTTCTGGCAGAAGCCAAGCCGAAAGACAAGATGGACCTCATTAAACGCGAACAGGCCAAAGGCAAGCTCGTGGCCATGACGGGAGACGGGACCAATGATGCTCCCGCTCTAGCGCAGGCAGACGTGGGTGTGGCTATGAATAGTGGCACACAAGCGGCGAAAGAAGCCGGCAACATGGTCGATCTCGACTCCAACCCCACCAAGCTGATTGAGATTGTGGAGATTGGCAAGCAGCTCCTGATGACGCGCGGCGCGCTGACGACATTCTCCATTGCAAACGATGTGGCTAAATACTTCGCGATTATTCCGGCCATGTTTCTCGGAGTCTTTCCGGCGTTTCAAAGGCTGAACATCATGCACCTGGGTACGCCCGAATCTGCGATCCTGTCGGCTGTAATTTTCAATGCACTCATCATCATTGTTCTCATCCCGCTTGCACTGAAGGGAGTCAAGTATGAACCGATGTCTGCCGAATCCCTCCTGAGGAGAAATCTCATCATCTATGGCCTTGGCGGAATCATAGCCCCGTTCATTGGCATCAAGCTCATCGACCTCATCCTGAACAGTCTCAGGCTGGTCTGAAAAGGAGAATATGATGCGCACACATCTTCACATTGCCATCCGATTCACGCTGATCACTACCGTTATTTTCGGCATCATCTATCCGCTTACCATCACCGCCATTGCGCATTTCGCCATGCACGACAAAGCCAATGGTCAGCTCATGAGCCGCAATGGCGTCATTATCGGTTCTAGGATTATCGGCCAGAAATTCACGTCAGACATCTATTTCCATGGGCGACCCTCCGCCGCTGGCAATGGTTATGACGCGGCAAACTCCGGTGGCTCAAACCTGGCACCATCCAATGCTTTGCTTGTTGAGCACATCCAGTCGGCCGTCGCCGCATATCAAACACAAAATCCGGGCCAGCCGGTTCCCATCGACCTCGTGACGAGTTCGGCATCAGGCATCGATCCGGACATCTCTCCGGCGGCTGCACTTTACCAGGTTCACACTGTGGCCGCGGCGCGGCACATACCGCAGGAAACGGTGCGCAAGCTGGTGGATGCGCACATTCAAGGGCGCCAATACGGATTGCTGGGAGAGCCGCGCGTGAATGTGCTTGAGTTGAATCTCGCTCTGGACGCATTGCCGCACTGAGCAGACCAGTCGGCGTTCGGTCGTGTCCCTTGCCGCGCCCCTCTTATTCCACGGTCACTGACTTTGCCAAGTTCCTCGGCTGATCCACGTCACAACCGCGCCTTACGGCAATGTAGTAGGAAAGTAACTGAAGTGGCACAATCTCAATGAGAGGCGCAAGCAGTTCAATGGTCGATGGGATGTGGATGACGTGCTCCACCAGCCCGCCAATGGTCGTGTCGCCTTCTGTGGCGACGGCGATCACCCGTCCTGAGCGTGCCGTCACTTCCTGGATATTCGAGAGGGTCTTCTCATAGCGAAGTTTTGAGGCGGGGTCCTTCTCGTCGCGCGTAGCCAGCACCACTACAGGAAGCGACTCATCAATCAGCGCATTCGGCCCATGCTTCATTTCGCCGGCCGGGTAGCCCTCGGCATGGATGTAGGAGATCTCCTTGAGCTTCAGCGCTCCTTCCAGCGCAATTGGGAAATGAATGCCGCGCCCGAGGTACAGAAAATCGCGCGCGTTGGAGAATTCCCGGGCCAACTGTTCACATTGGCCAGAGCATGAGCGCAACACTTCCTCGACCTTAGCCGGAATGCGGCTCAGCTCTTCGATCAAAGCCACCGACTGCGCCACATCAAGCTTTCCGCGGAGCTGGCCCAGCTTGAGCGCCAGCAGAAACAGCGCCGTCAGCTGCGACGTGAATGCCTTGGTGGAGGCAACACCGATTTCCGGCCCGGCATGTGTGTAGACAGCGCCATGCGCCTCGCGCGCCACCATGGCGCCCACCACATTGCAGATGGCCACTGTTTTGGAGCCCAGATTTTTCATTTCGCGCTGCGCTGCCAGCGTGTCGGCCGTCTCACCGGACTGCGTAATCAGCAGACCCAGCGCATGCGCGTCGGCGATGGGGTCCCGGTAGCGATACTCGCTGGCGTAGTCCACGTCCACGGGCAGGCGCGCCAGCCGCTCAATCATGTACTTGCCGGCGAGCCCGGCGTGCCAACTGGTGCCGCATGCGGCAATGTTGATGCTCGTCGCAGCAGCCAATTCCTCGTCCGGTATCTCCATCTCGCCCAGGAAGACCTTGCCCGAATCCAGCGAAACACGGCCCAGAGTGGTGTCGCGAATGGCGCGTGGCTGCTCCCAGATTTCCTTGAGCATGAAATGCTTGTAGCCGCCCTTCTCCGCCTGAATCGGGTCCCACTGGATGTGCGTCAAGGGGCGCTGAATGGTGCCCCCCTCGAAGTCTGTCAACTGCACGCCTGCCGGCGTCAGGATGGCCATGTCGCCATCGGCGAGGAAATATATCTTCCGCGTGTGATGCAGGATGCCGGGCACATCGGACGCGACAAACGACTCTCCATCCCCCACGCCAATCACCACCGGCGGTCCCGATCGCGCGGCGATAATCTTATTTGGCTCCGCGGCAGAAAGAATACCCAACGCAAAGGCCCCCGTCAGCCGCTTGACCGCCCGGCGCACGGCGACTTCCAGAGGAATGGGCGCACCGGCGGCCTCGGCATCCTGCTGCACCTGCTCAATCAGGTGCGCAATGATTTCCGTATCGGTTTCTGTCACGAACCTGTGGCCTTGCGCGGCGAGCTCGCGCTTCAGATCCAGGTAGTTCTCCACAATGCCGTTGTGGACCACGACGATGCGCCCGGTACAGTCCCGGTGAGGGTGTGCATTTTCTTCGGTGGGGCGTCCATGCGTGGCCCAGCGAGTATGCCCGATGCCGTAGGTGCCGTCCAGCGGATGCTCAGCCAGTGCTTCCTCAAGGTTGTGAAGCTTGCTGGGAGCGCGACGAACCTCAAGTGTGGGCTTGGAAGGACTGCCGACAGCGATGCCCGCAGAGTCATAGCCCCGGTACTCCAAGCGCCTGAGCCCCTCAATGATGACGGGGACTACCTTCTTAGGACCAACATAGCCGACGATTCCGCACATAGAACAATTCTAAGCGAGGGTGTGAAGATTTGCGCGTAGCCCAAAAGCAGCACTCCATTCATCCGCCCTCTTCCTGTTGTTCCACAAAAGGAGGGTCTATTCCTCAATGCGGTATGTAAACTGCTCAATGACCGGGTTGGTCAGCACCTCGCGAGCGATGCGCTCTACCTGTATGCGGGCAGCGTCGGCCGAGAGGCCATCCTTCAGAGAAAGCTCAAAATACTTGCCTTGGCGCACAGAATTGACGTCGCCAAAACCAATCTTTCGCAGGGCATTTTGGATGGTCTGGCCCTGCGGATCCAGAACGGATGCCTTCAACGTGACATAGACATGTGCCTTCATTATCCGTGATTATAGTAGAGTTCCGGTAATTGGCCGGTGACTGCTTGGTCGATTTTCAGCTTTTACACATTTGGACCTTTTGCACACGTCGCATTCCCCAATATTCGAGGCGGCACTTGTGTAAGAACACGGCAATAGATGGTTCGCTCAGCGGACCATTGGCAAGTCCGGCCAATTTGGGCGCCGGACCTAAACCCCAGGAGATGAAAGAACAATGGTGAATTATCTCGAGTTGCCCGTTGGCGATCGCGCCCCGGAGGTCTTCCGGACGGTGATTGAGATCCCCAAGGATGCAACCAACAAGTTTGAATACGACAAGCAGTTGCACGTTTTCAAGCTGGACCGCAACCTGCACTCGCCAGTGCACTACCCTGGCGATTACGGCTTCATTCCTTCCACACTGAGTGACGATGGCGACCCGCTCGACGTACTCGTCCTCGTGCCAGGGCCCAGCTTCCCCGGCTGCGTGCAGTGGGTGCGCCCCATCGGACTGGTGGAGATGATCGACCAGGGCACCCTGGACGAAAAGGTGCTCGCCGTGGGCAAGAACAATCCTCATTACAACAACGTGTGGAATTACACCGATATCTATCCGCACATGCTGAAGGAGATTACGCACTTTTTCTCCATCTACAAGGATCTCGAAGGCAAGCGTGTTGAGATGCGGCAGTGGCACGACGCCGCTTACGCGCGTGACCATGTCATGCGCGCCATACGGCTATTTGAGGAAGACAAGGCCGCCAAGGCTCAGCAGAAGTAGGCATCACCAAAGACGCCATGCACAGGCCGCGCCCAAGGGGACGCGGCCTTTTCACCCTCTGGAGCTTTAGTCCGCTGCCGAGGCTTCGGCTAGCCTGCGGCGCGCCGGCTGCGCCACCGTGAGCCAGTAGAGTACCGGCCCCAATAGCGCCACGGCCACGGAGAAAAGCAGCGCGGAAGTGGACCCCAGAACCCTTTCATTCCGCGAAGCATACAGCGCATAGGCAATGAGCGCGGCAGGGCCTACGGCCAGCGAACATGCAAACACCAGGTTCCCCGCTTTGAAGGGTCGCTCCAATTCCGGTTCGCGGATGCGCAGGACAATCAGCGCCACAAACTCCAGCAGCAGGCTGGTGCCATAGAGAATCAAATCAATCGAAATCAGCCGCTCAAAAGGCAACTTGAGTGCCAGCGCCCATGCCAGCCCGCACAGGAGCACGCTAACCCATGGCACGCCACGGTTGTTGCGGCGTGCAATCACGCGCGGCAGTATGCCGTCTTCAGCCATTGCCATGGGCAATCGCGTATAGCTCAGCACCAGCGCATTGAACATCCCAAAACCATTGATGGCACCGCCGGCCACCACGGCCAAGCCGAGCAGTGGCCCTCCGATGGCAGCGGCGGCCGTCATCCAGTCCCCGGTTGAAAAGCTATTGACGGAAAGCCCTGCCAGCGCCATGGCTGCCAAAGGAAGGATGTAAGTGAACGCCACCAAGACGGCAGAAGCCACCATCGCCAGCGGGTAGTTCCGCTGTGGATTCTCCACCTCCTGCGCAACCGTGGACGCATTATCCCAGCCCATGTAATTCCACATGGCCACCAGAATCGCCGTGGAAAGTGCCGACTCGGTTCCGTCCCGCCCCCATTGCACTGCGGGGTGAAGGGTCAAGCCCCTCCAGAAGCCCAGCGCCACAAAAATCGCAAAGGGCGCCAGCAGCAGCACAAACAGAGTAATCGAGCCATCGCCCACGGCGGGAGCGCCGCGCAGATTCCACACGCTGCACACCAGCACAACCGCTACAGACCATGCATAGCCGTGCCAACCAGCCGTGAGCCCAGGATTGAAGCGACCGAGATAGAGTACGAAAATGGCCGGATAAATGGCCATGTCAAAGATGCTGGCAGAGAGCGAGAGCCAGCCCTCCTGATAGCCCCAGAATGGCCCCAGAGCTCGCCTCACCCATACGTAGAAGCCGCCATCCGCCGGAATTGCGCTTGTGAGTTCGCCAATCATAAGCGCCGTCGGCAGGGACCACACAAGAGGCAGCACCAGCAGTATCACGATCGCCTTGCCAAACCCTGCGCCGCCGAGGATGTCTTCTATCCCATAGGGCCCGCCCGACACCATGAAGTAGGTGGCAGCGATGAGCGGCAAAAAGCGCATCTTGCGCCGGTCCGGCTTAAGGGTGAAGAACATTACTGTGAATCTAACAATTTTCTTCAGGTGAACGAAGGAAAATCTGCGCCTACTGCGGTCAATCGCCGCTGTCTGATCCGGCGCAGCCTGCCTGGAGAATTAGTCCTACGACATCTGAGTCAAGCGGCTCATCTTGCGTCTCCTTCATTGACCTGCCCAGCAGAGTCCATGTATCAGGTCGCGAGCTTTTTGCGCTTCTTGTACTTGCACGCTTGCCCCCTCTGGGAACGGCGAACAAGGGGCGCTGCGGCAATATGGCGGGCATCTTTTGCACCGATGCGCATCAAGGGACTCACTTCCGCTATAATTCGCAATAGACCCGGAGAGATGGCCGAGTGGCTGAAGGCGGCGGTTTGCTAAACCGTTATAGGGTCAAAAGCTCTATCGGGGGTTCGAATCCCCCTCTCTCCGCCACGAAGTCTAACATGTTCACATAAAACAACTTAACTTTGATTTCTGGCCCGATTTCGGGCCTTTTCGCGTATTAAGTTCCATCGGAGAATTTCTCTACAGCGCCCGTCGCTCTCTAATTCTCCGAATTTCTCTGTTCTGCATTCTAGGAGTGGAAATTTTTCCCTTTCTGGCCGCAGGCCGCCCCGGCATTTGTAGGAGCAGCAACCGAGAAACCCCATTAAGAAAATCGATCTCTCAGGTACCGCGCGTGCTGGCTGTCTGAGCGACGTCGGTCCCACGCGCAGCTCACTGGTGAGAGTACGCGCTGAGCCCCCGTCAGTCATCCGTACGAAGATTCACCTAGAGAACCAATCCTAAGCACCGGCGTGTGCCACACGTGCACCTATTTCAGGCTCTCTATGCAGGCTGGTTTTAGAGGTAAATGTTTGATTTCACAATGATTGCCCCCATAGATTCTCATCACTCTGAGAGCATCGTAGATTACTGCTCTTTGACGAATATGGTGCCCCCAGGGCAGTGCTTCCAATTGCCCCCAATGGGTGTCTACGAACGTCGAGGGGGTAGAAATACACGACGAAATTGTGACAGGACAGATAGTAGCTCGGCCCCTGTTGTTTCCGCGGATACTTACTTAGCCTAGGTAGGTCGCGGCGATGGTTCCGCGTCTCGCTGAGCGCGCTATCATGTTATGCGACGTGAAATCAATGCATTAAACCCTCACGTTGCGGGCCGCGCCGTCTGTGCAACAGGTGAAGTTCGCCTTAATTGTCTTGCTGCAGTTCGCTCGGCGGAGGAGTCTTGCTGCCCACAAACTCAGCGCGATGGCGGTAACATCGTTAAGAGGGGAGTGTCTGGCGATTCATGTCGGACGCCGGATCAACAGCAACCAGGTCATCGACGTGCTGGCCGAGGCCATGATCGAGCACGGCATTCCGGAACACATTCGTTCTGATAACGGCCCGGAGTTCGTGGCCAAGGAACTGCGCAAGTGGCTGGCAAAAACTGGGACCAGGACTCTGTACATCGAACCCGGTTCTCCCTGGGAGAACGGCTATTGCGAAAGCTTCAACTCAAAAATGCGCGACGAATTTCTGAACGGCGAAATCTTCTATTCACAGAAGGAGGCGCGGGTGCTGGCGGAACGCTGGCGCGTCTACTACAACACCAAGCGCCCACATTCCTCGTTGGGCTACAGACCCCCAGCGCCAGCAGCATGGCAGACCGAAGCTTCCCAGCGGCATGGAAAAGTGGAAAGCAAAGAACGCTTCCCACTTTCCCACACCGCCCACTACTGCGACGGGCAGTTATCTCCCTCTCCCGTTGCGCTACACTAACAATCTCACTGGTACAAAAAATCGGGCAGGCCAGTGTCTGGGCTGTTCAATCGGCGGCTTCTGCACGACGCCAAGCTTCCCATATGGGGGTGCAATCCTCGGCAATCGTAGAGCACGACTACGAAATATCGCTACGCTAGGCTGACCGGACATTAGCAGACCACGTTCGGATAGGCGGGTCAGGCTTCGTGGCTCGCTTGTTCCGGTGTGTGGGTGGCGTGCCGAATGTGAGCTTGATCGCTCAACACTGGCCGACTTAGCGAGAGCGTCGCCACGATGGGATCGCCCTCGGGGGTATTCCAGAGCGCGATCTGGCCGTAAGCAACTGATTCAACTATAGTGTTGGCATGCCTCATTCATACAATCACAAGGCATTCGACGTCGGGCGCACGTCAACAAGTGGGCTGCTGTCGCTCTACTGTTCTCTCGTTTTGATTGAACTGGCACTCAAAGATCGCGCCGCGTCCTGGATGCGAGGACATCTCCTCGCACAATGGCTCACAAACGAGGCAGATGCTGGGCTAACTTCGCTGACCCTGCAACTATCTTCGAACCTCGCCCAGATGAAATGCACAGACCGAAGCGGCGGATCTAGCGGGATCAACCTTGATGCGTATCCAGACATTCGATACTTTCGCCACGAGAGTGATTTTCCCGGCGAAACAACCGACGCGCAATTGAAATTGTGTTTGGAACTCGTGCGCGATATAGAAACAGTGCTCCAGGGGAAAGGAATTCTGCAATGACAGCGAGTGCTCTCCTGAAGGCGCTTGAAGGTGTCGGGAAAGTTTCGACCAGCTTTTCTTTCCCGTATGTGAAGGTGCTCGTCTCTTCGGTTCGGTTCAAAGACGTCGACGAATCGGAGCGGGAGGTCTTATTAGCACAGGCGTTGCGAATTTCAATCGACGAACTTAGGAAGACAGCAAACCAATCACTTCTGTTGATACGCCCCATAGCCCCTGGAGAAGAGAGCACCTTCAACGGGAATCGTGGAACCCATTGGTTGGCTGCACTGACAAATAGCGTTGCCCCCTCACGAGCTCCTGAAATCCCCGCCGTGCACTTCTACGGTTACAAGGGCGGGCAGGCCCGCTCAACGATACTTGCAGAATCAGCCTTATCTCTGGCCAAAGATGGTTGGCGAGTTCTAGCCGTTGACGCGGACCTCGAGGCGCCATCCCTGAGCACATTGTTTTCTGCAAGCTCTCCTACTCTAGCAAGCACTCTACTGGGTTTATCCCAAAATTCAGAGTTGCTGCAGCCGCTCACAGTCTATTCTGATGCGGCAGGCTCTGGCACTGTCGATCTGGTGAACTGCTGGCCCGTTGGAGCCAGCTACAGTATCGATGCGGCGGCATTTGCTTTGCGTTGCGTTCTAGAGCCCACGGTTTTGCAGAACTCACTCCTGAGGCTGATATCCTTTGCAGTCGGTGAACGATACGACGCAGTTCTTGTCGATCATCGGACTGGCATATCGCCAGCCGTTTTGCCTGCCTTTGCGGCAATTCCTGGCCAGGCAGTCATCACAATCAGACTTGATGAACAATGGCAACTCGCCAAGCCATTTCTACGCCTGGTGATGAATGCGTCCTCGAGCAAGCCGGGGATTCTGATGGTTTGGAAGCCCGATTCAGAGGACGCGCGTTCGTTTTCTCAACGAACATTTAGACAACGCGAGGATCTCTTGGAAATGCTCGCGGATTCCATTCAAACGGACGACACCGAGGAGGACGATCCCATTTCGTCGTCGGACATCTCGGACCACTTCGTCACTTGGCCGTATGACAGTGCATTTAGAATGCAACGCCTCCCAGACCCGGATAATCTCGATTTCGAGAATCAAAATGCAATTGCACGCTTGAGATCCTTGCTTGGATTCGGGCGGAGGATTGCCCCAACTGTCCAAAAGGTGACGAGCATTAGCGGCGCAAAGGACCAAGGCGATCTCATTATCACGCGAGCCCTTAAGGATCTCCTCACTCCAGCGAATCCCTTTTCCTACATCCTCGGAAGGAAGGGGACAGGTAAAACGCGTCTTGCGAGAGAGCTAGCGGCGAGGGGAATCGGCAATCCTTTGCTTGTTCCTGACGACAGCATCGAAGAGCTTGGGTTGCGGTCGGGCTCCCCGGAAATTAGGGACGCGATTTCAAAATGTATTGGGCAACCGGATCATTTCTGGCTGAGTTTAATTAGCGCCGGGATTCGCGTAAATCCGACTTCAAAAGCCGAATTATCCAAAGCTTTCACTGAAGAGATTCAAAAGAGCAGAGCGTCTTTGGACATAATCTCATCTTGGCAGCAGACGCACACGCGTCGGGTATTTCTCTTGGACAGCATTGAGACAACATTCAGGAGCAACGTAATGCCCGTGTTTCTGGACAGTTTGTTCAGGGTGCTGTCGATGATTGAGGGAGAGTCTCGGGTAGCAGATCTTGTAAAGTTCCGTGTGTTTTTGCGTCGCGATTTGGCACAGCCGAGTTTTGTGCAGAATATCGAGCAGCAGCTTTATGGAAAATCGCTTGAACTCAGCTGGGATTACCAGTCAATACTCAACTTCATTTTGTCCCGGATTGGCCAGAACCCCTGGTACAGGGAGAACTTCCCTGAATTGTGCGAAAAGATCGACAAACGAATGACACTTATCCTTGCGGGCGAACTCGGTATCCTGGAATCCGAGGAGTTGTTGCTGATGGCTTTCCCTGCAAAAGTGAACCGAAACAATTTGATGATGATGACGTTCTTGCGCACCTATTTTTCAGATAGCGCCAGCGATAGAGGTCCCGGCGATTCCTCATCAACTGACGACGTACGAAGGTATTACCCGCGTGTCTTTGATGATTTCCTAAGTTCGATGCCCGCTGATTTGCAAGACCCGCACGGAAAAACGATTTCGCTACTTGAGGATGGTCGGATTAACCAGCAAAGAATCTTCCGCTCACATGAGACGGCAGCGAACAATTATCTGCTGGGGATTAAGCAGGAACTGGCGTATTTGCTCAGTCTGTCGGAGAATTATGAAGAGAATCTGGCGCAGATTGACAGACTGCTGGGCGCATTTGATGGCCTCCAGACCCCCTTCAAGATTGAAGATAGAGTTATGGAACTTGCAAAAGTGACCGGCCTTCCCACCGAATCCATCCGCGGTGCACTTGAAAAAATGAAGGAAGTGGGCATGTTCGAACCGAGGCCCGATTATCCAGGAGAATGGAGGGTCGGCCGCCTCTTCAAATCCTCGCTTAGGATGAAATACGTCAGAACGCGTGGCGCGAAATAAGTCGCAGAAGCTCAGATATAGACATCATTTAGTCTGCGCTAGGTGGACTCATCGAAGACATTCGTATCGTGAGCGTGGAACCACTCCGCAATACGCTGCTTGCCTGCCCGTCTGCCGTAACGTCCGCACATCAAGCGCTCCCCATTCTGATCCATCTTCTCACGGACTCGGCTGGTACCTGAGGCTTCGCCAGTCGTGACTCCCTCGGGTTCGATCCACATTGAGTTGACGGGCCGAGCATTGGTGAGCGTGGAGAGTGGCATCGATCCGGAACTTGTGCGTGCCGTTCCGGGGATGTGCGAATTGCCGGACGCGCTCTAGTCCAGGTTAGGGGTCACTTCTTACTCTGACACGTCCATCTGTCCGCGAACAGCGCTTCCCAGCCTTGCAAGCTGCTCCCTCCAACTCAGGGACACGACATCCGGTAACTGCGGCAATGCTAAGTTCGGGGTATCCTGTCTAGCGACGATCTGCTCCACAATCTTCGGCGCGAGAAATGCTGCCGAGATGTGATTGCTGACGTAACGTTCGTTTACGCCGAGTGCCGCTGCAATCGCCCGCTGATCTTTGTATTCCCCGGCCAGGATGGCCTGCACCCAGTCGTGAGCCCGGGCGACGACTTTGAGCATGGAAGTTGTTTGCCGGCCTGTATCCGGACCTTGCGAGTGTGACGGGATGATCAGCCGCATCTCTCCGGAGCGGCGCCGGAACCGGCCCTGTACAGTCCAGATGATCAGGTCTTCGTCTCGAGCATGAGCTTGTGACCGTGAACCACTTCGATGTTCCGGCTCAAGGAGCCTGACGCGCAAAGCCTCCCGGCGCAGGCGGATTTCAATGGACTCCTTTTGCACCACGATCCGCTCCACAACGTCGGCCAGCCACTCGCTGAGCACCGTATGGGTCTTCGAGTCGAACAGATGAGACTCCTTGCGGGCCGCATCGATCAGGTAGCGCGTGCTGGCCACGTCATCGTCTGCACCGTCCAGCGCATTCACTACCCTGTCAGGAGACGCCAGGAACTGTTTGATCTCGGCTAGTACTACCTTTTCGAGTTCCCGCGCCGGGATTCTGCCGGGTGATGGAAGTGCCGCGTCTACGTCTTCGATTACCTGCTGCGATGTGTAGTAGCGGTACCGCTTGCCACGCTTGACGGCATGGGATGGCGTGAAGCGGTTCCCTTCCTCGTCATACACCAATCCCCGCAACAGACTCGGGAAGGCTGCATTGGCACCATGCCGCTGCCCACGAATCCCTTCCAGTATCCGTGCCCGCACCTTCTCCCACAGCTCTTTGTCAACGATGGCCTCGTGCTCGCCTGGATAGGAGTCTTCCTTGTGCGGAACCTCACCCAGATACGTCCGGTTGCCAAGAAGCTTGTAGAGCGCACCGCGCGAGAAGGACTTTCCACCCGATGTTCTGCCGGCTTTGCTCACACGGACCTTGCTTCTGATGCCCTGCTTGTCGAGATGGGCCTTCAGCCTCTTAACGCAGCCGAACTTGAGGTAGAGCCGGAAGATCTCGCGGACCTGCTCGGCTTCCTGTTTATTCACGACCAGATGGCGATCTTCGAGGTCATAGCCCAGGGGGATGTTTCCTCCCATCCACATACCTTTGCGCTTTGAGGCAGCTATCTTGTCCCGGATCCGCTCTCCGGTCACCTCCCGCTCAAACTGCGCGAAGGAGAGCAGGACATTCAGGGTCAGCCGGCCCATGGAGGAGGTGGTATTGAATTGCTGGGTGACAGAGACGAAGCTGACCTCGCGGGCATCAAAGGCTTCAATGATCTTGGCAAAGTCAGCCAGGCTACGCGTCAGCCGGTCCACCTTATAGACCACAACCGTATCGACCTTGCGGGCTTCGATATCTGCGAGAAGCTGTTTCAGGGCAGGCCGATCCATGGTGCCACCGGAGAAGCCACCGTCGTCATAATGGGTTTCAATCGCCCGCCAGCCCTCCTGGCGCTGGCTTTGGATGAAGGCAAGACAGGCCTCGCGTTGCGCATCGAGGGAGTTGAAGGACTGTTCGAGTCCCTCCTCGGAAGATTTGCGGGTGTAGACGGCACAGCGAATCGCGCGGCGGTCTTTGGTCTTCATGAGCGGCCTGCCCTGATCCCGAAGAACAGGGGGCCGGACCAGCGGGTGCCGGTGATCTCCCGGGCGATCACCGAGAGGCTCCGATAGCGCTGGCCCTCGTACTCAAAGCCACCTTCGACGACCACGACCTGATGGGTTTTGCCATCCCATTCGCGAAGTAGCCTTGTCCCAGGCTTGATCCGCTGCGAGCCCTGAATCCGCGGTGTCCGGTTGGGGTTTCGGCGATAGGCTGCGGCCAGTTTCTCGAGGTGGCGCCGGGTCTCCCGCTTGAGGCCCCCATAGACCTGTTCCTGGAGCTTGTAGGCCAGAAGCGGCACCAACAGCTGCTTGCGGACGTGGTTTGGCGGGGGCTGCTTCAGCCGCTCCCGCCATTTGGCCTTGAGCTGGGCCAGGTTCAGGCTGGGTAACTCCGCAATCTCTCGCTCCAAATCTTCGGACACCGGGGATTCTCCTCTCCGGTGTCCATTTCCCCTCTGAAGAGGCAAAGAGTCAAGCGAACTTCTCCCGAACAAGTTAGGGAAACATCAGCGGTCAGCAGGTTTCATGCACCCTCGGCGGACACATCCTGACCAGTGCGTCCAAGAACGAGAAACCGCTTGCCTTTGTCGCGAGAAATGCCAGAGCCTGTGACGTCGAATCGACCTGGTCGTCGTATTTGGTCCCAGGAAATCCAGTGATCTCTCGGACATATTCTTCCAGCCACGGTGCCTGGTCAGGCAAGAGGATTTGGCCGGCTTCGAATTTAATAGCCTGGGCCGCAAACCGGGCCATTTTGTCGCTCCCCGGCTCCGGTCGGTAGCACTCAACTCCATAGATGCCCCCACTCTTCAGCTCTTGGATCAGTGCCGTTCCGGAAGCCTTGTCCTCAATCAGCACGTTCGAAGGATTGTATTTTCTGTAGAGATCAATCACGGCACGCTTCAACTCCGGAAAGTTCACCTTCCACCGAAAGACCTCCAGCAGGTAGATCTTGCCGTCACTGAGGCCCCAGGTTGTACCCACGCTGTAGTCATTCATCTCTCCCGCCTTGCTTGCCGTATCCCAGCTCTGGAGCACAAAGTCGAAGGTCGCAGGCAGTTGGCCAAGCTTGTAGTATCGCAGCCACTGCCGCTTGATCAGACCGCCCTCCCGCGGCACAGGACGCTGTTGGTACTGGCTCTGGAAGATGTACTCACCCACCGACTCCCGAATACGATGATAGGTTTCAACCGAGTCGCGTTCCGGATGCAGTGCCTCGCCCGCCTTGCGAACGAAGCGATCGGCCCCAAGCAGCCCTTCAAACGGAATGCACTCGTCCTCTTCGGCGATGGCAGGCAGAGAGAGTACCTCCCAGGGCTCCGCCTCCGTCACCACACCCACCAGATCATCCTCATGGAGTCGCTGCATCACGATGATGATGACGCCATGATCCTTGCTGTTCAGCCGGCTGAGAAGCGTGTTGAAATACCATTCGTTGGCAGACTTGCGCCGCGTCTCCGAAAGCGCATCGTCCGGCTTCAGGATGTCGTCCAGGATGAGAATGTCGGCTCCTCGTCCAGTCAACACACCATTGACCGAGGTTGCCATGCGAACGCCCTGAGCTGTCGTCAGGAAGTCGTTGACGGCCACCCTATCGGACGAGAGCACCGTCCGAGGGAAAAGGCCTCTGTAGAATGCCGAGCTCATCAAGGTACGGCAGTCGCGAGCGTGCTTGTCAGCCAGATCCTGCCCGTAGCTGGCACAGATGATCTGTTTCGCCGGATCATGGCCGAGCAGCCAGGCCGGATAGGCGACGCTGGCTGCATGCGACTTCAAGGTCCGCGGCGGAAGGTTGAGAATCAGCCGCTTGGTCTTCCCTGTCCGACACTTTTCGAGTGTTGCAGCCAGCAGATCGATGTACCGGCCCGAGATGAAGTTGGCTTGCGAGTTCAACTCATGGAACGCTCGTTCCAGAAATGTCCGAAAATCATAACGCAGAAGCATCCGATAATCTTGCATACTGATTTCCATTTCACTTGACATCATTCCTCCTCCGTCGTTTGGTTCTGGTTGTCAGTTACGGTCTGATCCTTGATGGCGGCCATACGCCGACGGAGGCTTTCCATCGTGCGTTGGTCGAGTTCATCTATCGCGAGTGGCGTCGATGCGGACTGGAGCTCTTCCTCCGAACGCCCTACCAAGTTCAGGTACTCCCGCATTGCGCGGAGTTCTCCCTGGGCAGCCTTGTTGGTTAACTGCATGACACTGGCTTCGAGTTTGGTCACCGTGCGCGAGCCGCCCGGACCGTTGACGCGTACCCGCTGACGGCTCTCCTTCATCACAATCGTGCTCAGGTTCTTGGCACCCTTCGGGCGGCCTTTGGGATTCCCGGAAGCCCCCTTCTGAAACTGGCTTGCCTTGGGTGGCCTGCCGTAGCCGACCTCGTAGGGCAGCTCGCTTTCAGACATGGGCCACCTCCCGCAGCTGAGCCATCTCGGCGAATCGCTTGCCCGTTACGGCATGGATGGCCGCTTCCCCGGTCAGGTTCTGCCAGCGGCGGATGGCCACATCGACGTAGATCGGATCGATCTCGATACCGCAGCAGATGCGGCCCACGCGCTCGGCCGCCATCAGCGTCGTGCCCGATCCAAGGAACGCATCCAGTACGATCTCGCCTCTTGCCGTGCAGTCCAGAATCGCGTCGGCGACCATAGCAACGGGCTTGACGGTCGGGTGCAAGGCAAGCAAGTTCCCTTCCTCGCTCTGCCGGGACAGCGTCTGGATCCCGGGATACTGCCAGACATTGGTGCGGTTCCGGCCGAACTGGCCAAGCTGGATATTGTTGCGGTGAGGCCCTTTTCCCTTACGGAAGACCGCAACCAGCTCATGCTGCGAGCGGTAGAAGCTTCCCATCCCGCCCTGGTTCTTGACCCAGACACACAGGTTGAGGACTTCGTCATAGTTCTGTTCGCCGGCTGCGATCAAATCACGCACGTGCCGCCAATCGATGCAGACGTAGTGCACGGAACTGTTGGCGCTGAAGGTTGCGAGCAAACGCAGACTGTTGTTCAGGAACGCCACGTACTCCGCTTCGCTCATCTCGCCCGATGCCATGGCGAACTCGCGATGCCGGACCGTCCCGTTTCCAGTCGCGTGGCCATCAATCTTGACGTTAAATGGTGGGTCGGTAAAGACAGCCGCTGCGCGGCTCTTTCCCATCAACGTTCGGTAGCTCTCCTCGCGGAGTGCATTGCCGCAAAGGATGCGATGTTTGCCGAGCAACCAGAGGTCATCTGGCTCTGTCACGGACGGTTGATCAAACTGAGGCTCTGGGTCTGCATCTTCCTCCTCCTTCCCGGCTTCCAGGATCAAGTCGATCTCCGGCACCTCGAAGCCCGTGATCGTCACATCGAAATCCGCCACATCGAGCGTCATAAGATGCTGAAGCTCGATGGCAAGGATGGAATGGTCCCAGCCGGCGTTTTCCGCGAGCTTGTTGTCAGCGATGACGTAGGCCCGGATTTGGTCCTCGGTCAGGCTCTCGAGCCGGATCGTTGGCACCTGGTCCATGCCCAGCAGCTTCGCTGCCTCGACGCGGCCGTGACCGGCAATGATGCGGTTTTCCGCGTCCACAAGAATCGGGTTCGTCCAGCCGAAGACGCGGATACTCTCGGCGATCTGGCGGATCTGGTGCTTGGTGTGGGTGCGGGCGTTCTGAAGTTGCGGTTTCAAATCGCCTACAGGCAGATGTTCTATCGTCGTGCGTTCTTCCCGTAGTCGCCCCGAGGTTGCCCTGGCAGGATGCATGCTCGTCCCCCTGCCAACAGAGTCCTTCAACTGAAACCGTAGTTCAAGTGCTTTACGAAAGTGCTAAAATACGATTTACATACTTTCACTATTTTACGGACTCAATGAAGCGATCTACATCAGGTTCCGTTCTCCTCATCACCCCCGATTTAGAGGGATTGAGAAGGTTTGTCGAACCTTTGAATACTGAGTTCTTTCGGTTCCCCGTTCCAACAGCCAGTGGGTGGCAGGGAGTTCTCAAGGACTACCGACCCACGCAACGGGAATTACGGCGGCTTGTCGAAGCATGGCGGTCGTCCGGACCGA
Organism: Acidobacteriota bacterium; assembly: GCA_021818105.1. Classification (GTDB taxonomy): domain Bacteria; phylum Acidobacteriota; class Terriglobia; order Terriglobales; family Acidobacteriaceae; genus Telmatobacter. The sequence goes on along the minus strand of JAKAFB010000001.1, from coordinate 19,220 downwards.
ATGTGGAGAAACTGCTCCAGTCAGATTCCGTCCTCGCAAAGGCCGCTCAGAAGTTCTCCGCAGGCCTTATACCCACAAAAGGCCCCACCGCGCGGCTATTTTATTTGCCGGTTTCGGAATCCTTGGATCCTGCCGATCCCACGACTACTGCTCTTGGCCTCTTCCTAGATTTCCTGCTGAATCCGTTCAACACTCAATTGGGAGGGCCGTGCCTGAAATGTGGGAAGTATTTCGTCAAGGAGAACAGACGGCATAGGGTGTACTGCTCCAAACGGTGCGGCTTAAGGCACACGGCGCTCGAGGTGAATCGAAAGAGACGCGCGGACGACCATGCCGCAAAGTTAAGGATTGTGCGAGATTCCATTTTGAGGTGGACGCGATCACGAACTCAAATGGACTGGAAAGATTGGGTCCTTCTGGAAACCAGGATCAGTAAGAACTGGCTCACTCGAAGGCTGAAGAGTGGTGAACTCAGCGAACCAGTGAAAGAAGTGTCGGCTAGAAGCCGAAGCTCCTCTCGACCTACTCCATAGGAGTAAGCCACTCACCTCACGTTCCCTATCCCTTGCTCCTTCAACGTTTCAGAATCTCTCACAACAATTGGTACAGAAATCGCCGGGCCCATCAGCCCTTCAATAGCTGCGCTATACTAACTCTTCACTGGCACACAACTTCGGACACGCCAATATGTCGCAGACCAAAGCTAAGCTAGCTTGAAGTGGCTCAGAGATCGTTTATTAATGTATCAATAATCGCTTACTAAGATGTGCAGATATTATTGACAGCTTCCAATAATTAACTTGACATTGACGAATGAATCGCTCTACGTTTGTTGCCGGTTTGAAAGAGAGCGTGCACTTGCAAAACGTGATCCAGGATCAAAGCACACTTTCCCCACGATGAAGAAGCTGTACGTGACTCACTCCATTGCTAGCCGTTTCCGGATTGGCGAATGGCTAGAAGTTCTACCTTTGGTCGGGATCTGCGTCTTCGCGCAGACAGCCATGTAGCAGTACGCTTTGTGAAGCATGGTTAAATCGACGTCGTGATCCTGGAAACAAGTCTTGTATCTGCTTCATACTTCCAACACTGGGCAACGCTGCGCATCGCAGGAGAAATGGGCTTGCGCAGACTTGACTGACTTGGCTGAGTCAATGTCTCACACCATTACTTCCCACAAATCCGTCTCGGACGTTAACGGTGCATTAGGTTTCAATGACAGCGGGCAATATCACCGTGCAAGTGGCACTTAAGATGATTGCCGAAATGTGACTGATGAGCGGATCGAATACTTGCTGAGAGGGGCAAAGAAGCGACTGAAGAACAGGTACGGGCCGGTGGTTTCCCGGGCGGAATTGGTGGAAGCCGGCGGCAAACAGTTCAGTAATTGCGTTTTCATTCTTTTGTAGTCCTTTACCCAAATCACGAAATGATGATTCCCCCATAGGGTCAAGATTGAAGAGTTTCGCGCTGGAGCAATTCTGGTCTGCGCACTTGAAGAATCATTGGCACTGCCAGCTTGGAACGCGGTGCAATGTGGTGTTGCGACAGCGACCTGCCAAGGGGTGTTGAGGACGCCAGCCGAGCGGGCCATGAGAAGCGCCGCTTATCCGTATGCGAGGAGGGACAATGCAACTGAGCGCGATGGACGACAACGGAAAACCGGTTGATTGGTGGTTCATGTACAAGGTGGCCGGAAAGTCAAAGGCTCCTCCGGGTGACAAGGGTCCCGGGGGAACCGACACAGGCGGCGAGTATGTCTATTTCGATTCCAATATGGGAGCGGACGACAAACTTACTCTTTCACCTCACCATGTCGACAAGGATGGCGCACTTCCCAATACGCTGAACCAACTCTACATCGAGGAAGGCATATCAACACAGCACCTGGGGTGGTTCTTCTATAACGACGAAAACCCCCTTAATGGAAAGGTCAATGGTTCCCGAGGACATACGAAGGGTGTACTGGCTTTCGACCTTGGAACCAATACGGCTTTCTGGCTGGTCCAATCAACGCCGAAATTTCCCGGCAAGGGTTCTTACTCTTTTCCGAAAACCGGCATGCCGAATGCGCAGACCTTGCTATGCGTCACCCTTCAGGATGCCACCGTGGCGCAGGCGATTGCGAAGCAGATGTTTGCAGCGCAGCAGCCGAATGTCTATCTGCAGTCGAAGATCCCCATCGACTTGGAGAACCAGCCGAGCGATCCGCGCGTAGAGCTGATGAACGATCAGATCATCGGAGGGAACTCGCCGGTCACAGCGGTTATTCCCTTCCGGTCGAAAGCGGGAACAAAGTTCCTGTCGATTGCCAAGAACAAGTACTGGGGACTGGATTTCTACAACGATCTCGTAGGTCCAACTCTGCACGACGACCTCGACGTGGAGACCTGGACAAACGGAACCACTCCGCTCTCTCTCGACAGTGACAAGATCCATACCGTTGTGGACATGGCGGGAATCAATCTGCAGCCGCTTGGATACCCGATTTCATGGACCGAATCGAACGATCACGCCAAGCTGGCAATCTCAGCTCGAAGCGAATTGGTGCATTACGTCTGCGTGGGCGATATCAACTTTACGGTCGCGATGAGAGAGCGCAGCGGCGGAACCGTGGCATTCCAATGTGAGCCGTTGTGGACCAGCATCTCAGAGGTTCTGGTTGGTGTTACGACCCACCTGAAGCCAGGCTCAAAAGCTGAAAAGATGGCGACGGCGAGAAGGTCGGCATCGGCAAGGGCGGCAGCTTCGAAGGATTCACAACAGAGCGCGATGACGGGGACAAAGGCAAAAGCTGCTTCCAGGACCACGGTTCCCGCAAAAACCAAAGCGCGTGCGAAGGGCAGAGCTACTCCGAACGCGGAAGGAGCGTAAAACATGGCTTCAGGATCGATAGAAACTGCCGCGCTCACCGTGTGGAATCGCCACACAGACACGGCAGAGAGCGCCGCGCCGCGAGTGGCGCTTTTACCCGCCGTGAACTGGTCCGCAGTGGGACGGAGCGCGCCAGAACGAATTCCGTTGGGCGCGCGGAGACCCAGCGACCCGCTGCCCCATGCCGATATCGTGGTGCTGACATGGACCAGCGCGGAATGGTTCGCGCTCGACCATGTGTTCTTGAATAGCGACAAGGACGGCGACATCAACGACTACTCGTGGCGTTCCTCGTGGATGGCGTTCAGCCGGGGCGCAGAAGATTATGCGGCCGATCCATCATCGGGCAAGCTGTGGGGAGAGTTTGCGCTTGTGGGAATCACAGACCGGTCTGGACGCCGCTGGCGCGTGTTGCTCTTCAAGTCGAATTCCCACCTGGCGCACGCACCGTGGGCAAACGGTCTCTCTGCAATGCTCAAGTGCATTCTGGATGACGCAAAGCCGGACCGCATTTTTACCATCGGAACGGCGGGCGGCGCGAGAGAGAGCGAGCGCCTGGGCGATGCGGTCATTGCGAATTCGGCGGTGCTGAGCCTGCAGAGGTCACAAAACACAATGGATCTGGATAACGGCACCATGGTCCGCTGTCCGAGCTGGTTTCCGGCGACGAGCCTGGTAAGCGAGGTGGAGAACAACCTGTTGTACCCAATGAACAGGATTGTGACCGATCAATCGCTGGAGGACATGTTCAATCAACTCAAAGTCAAGAACCCCGACGATGCCTGTCTGGCGGGGATGACCGTGGAAGACCTGACGAACGACTGCATCCGGCCCGCGTCGTTGGGTTCGCCAAGGGTGCGCTCACTCAAGGATTCGGCAGTTCTGACTACCGATTTTTATTACATTGCTGGCGGCGACAGCGCCGATACCTATTCGTTTCTGGAGATGGATGACGCGATCGTGGGGCGCGAGGCCGTCCGGCTTGGGATTCGGTTTGCGTGCCTGAGGAATATCTCTGATCCTATCGTGCCGAGCTTTACAAAAGCGGGTAAACCGATTTCAGCAAAGGTGCGGGGGGATTGGTCCGGTTTGATCTACACAACCTTCGGCGCTTTCACGAGCTTTAACGGAGCGCTGGCCACTTGGGCCACCATTGCGGGCGAAGGCAGCGCAGTCTATAACCCGGCACGAGCGAGCGGCACGCCGGATGCGGACGATCCTCTCGAAGTGAAGCTCGCCTACCAGGTGCGGTCGTGCGGTAAGTGCTCCTTCTTCTGGCCGGAGCGGAAATGCGAGCAGCCTTATGGACCGTACACGGCATTCGATTTCGACGTGAATACGCCCTATGCGGCCAAAGCGACAGGCGCCGCTGGACCTTCACCGTGGGTCATTGGGCGCACACGCCCGCCGTCGTTTCCGAACCCTGAGATCGTGGATGGATGCCGGAAGGCGCCGATCATGACGATCGGCATCAATCCGAATCTGACGGCATTCCTTCCCGGGCAGACTGGGGCAGCGTGGGCTTATCCAAACTTCTCGTCCGAGGGCAACACCGATGCCTGGACAAAGTACGCGTGGTATTACCGGTACCGTTCTGTCTACCAGGAGCGCCTGACACTGGAATTCGTGAAGCGATTTGTACTTCCCGAGGGCAGAGTGATCGCGGAGCGGAATGGATACGTAGTGTCGGCCGCGCGTCCAACGGATGCGCCGCAATGGACCGTCAATGTGCGGTATGAAGGGGACAGCGCCGACACAGTGCTGACCTTGCCTGGCTCAACAGGCGATTTTCCGTACATGCTGCTCTTCGACGAGTATGCGCCGAACAATAAGTTTGCGGCGGGCGACATCATTGCGGGCAAATTGGCCGTGCCCGAAGGCATCCAGGCGGAGGTGCTTCAGCAGGGACAGGGCTATTACCTGCAGTTTGTTCCGGTGCTGGAGAGGTTTCAGACAATGCTGCGCGACGACGATCACACGGGCGCGTCGCTGGCCGTTGGGGAGGACGTGTGCCAACTGGATATGGTGGCGTGCGCCTCGCCGCACTGGAAAGCAGGATTCCTGGGAGGAGCGCAGGAGAGCATCGACACAATCGTCGATAACTGCGTGAGCAGCACGGGATGGGCGATGAAGCAGTTGATTCAGACGCGCCCGGCGGTGCTCTACGTGGTGAGCATCGACAGTTGGAAGATGTTTGCCAATGCCTTTGGAGGGCACGTGAAGCGTGATGTTCCGTTGTCAAGCGATCCGGCAGACAGGGACTTTACGCTGCTACGGGAGACCACCGACCCGGATCATCCAGCATATCTTGAATTCGATGTGACCATTGGGCGGCAGCGATACCAGAGCCGCACGCGGCTGGTCATCACACCACACTTCTCCTACAACACAAACTTCCTCAAGCAGTACAGGGTCAGTCCGGATACCTGGGACCAACTGAAGGCAACACAACCCGCCTGTCTAGCGGCGATGCCGGAACATGGGTTCACAATTGTTCTGCCAGAGCCGCTCGATGCAAAAGGCTACACGGCGATTCGGCTTCCGGCGGATGCCAAGGAGGCCGCGGAGTCGCAGGCTTGGTTGAAGGAGCAGTACCCGGGCGTTTTCTCACTGCTTGAACCGTCGTTTTGCGATCCGCACGCGCTGATGGCCTCAGTGCTCATGCGCATGTACGCAGCCAAGGAGTTGACGTGGACCGATCTGGACGATGGCCGAGGCTTTTTGTCGCGAAATGCAGGCTCATGCCAGTTCTGCGTTAACCGCCACTGGCAATTTCCCAACGAATGCCGCTACGGCAAGACGAAGGAAGCGCCTCCTCCGCCGGGTTTCCTGGAGAAGGTTGCTGAGCGCGTGATTGCAACAGGCAAGCCCAAACCAGACTCGCCAGGAGGCGCAGCATGACGAAGACTGACTCGCAGCCTGTGGCGCCGGATGCCGTGCGAGTGTGGCGCGGATTCAGCGCACTGCCGATCGACCAGTTTTATAGCAAGCTGGGCGCAGTGTTTATTCCAGCAACGGTGAAGATGCAAATCGAGGCGGGACTGAACTCGTACACACCATCGGTTCCCGGAGGGCTGACCGGTAAGCCGGCGGGTGTACCGGATGAAACCGCAATTCTTTTCTGGGAGTCGCCGGCCACCTACTGGAACGGGTTCACGCGGCTTGCGGTACGGACTTATACCTTGACCCACGGCGGCGTTTACGTGACAGCGAACCAAGCCAGCCGCGCTGATTTTCCGGTTTTTTTCAGCGGAGCGCTTGCATCGAATCAGCCGGTTTTTCTTTTCAACAAACCGGCAGACTGGATGCACGGTACGATCCAGCATTTTGTAGCTGCGCGGCCGGACGCGATGAATCCCGCACAGTTTCACTCGGCCGTAGCCTCTGTGCTTGGCGAGATTCAGGCAAAGAGTCCGCTGGATGGAGCAGTGGCATGTGTTGGAGACGATTACCTGGTGTATTGGGAGCTTGGACCGCTGGCACCCGGTGTGCAGACTCCGCCTAGCGGCATCCCGCTTCTGCAGGCTGCGCTGAACGCGTGGAGCCACGTGTTCTCTCCCGCGCCGACCTTTCTTCCCATCGGGCTTTGGGACGAGTGGGCGGGCATGGACGTCTGCGCGGGCAGCAGTTTCAACATGCAGTTTGAAAGGCAGTCATCGCGATGAAACCAACGGCACGGAGCTATCCTGTCGCACCGAATGCGGTTTATGTGTGGCGCGGGTTCATGGCGGCTGGGTCAACCTACGCTCGCTTTGCACAGTTTCTTGGCAACGTGTTTGTGCCCGCCTGTGCTTTACTGCAACCGCAGGTGGGACTGCGCGCTTATGTTCCTTCGATGGTCCCGCAGGAACGGAAACCGGCCGCGGTGCCGGACCAGACGGCGCTGATGTTCTGGGCGACGCCGAAGGCACACGATGCTGCGAACGCAGCGATCGCAGTGCGGATCTATCAGCAACTGCACGGCGATGTATACGACATGACGCGCAGCAAACTGCCCGAGGTTCCGGATGCACTGACCTCAGCAAGCGGGATAATGGTTGCCGACCAGCCATATTTCGTATTCGATCAACCCGCGGATTGGATGCAGGGTTATATAGATCACCTGGTGGGAGCGCGTCTTGCGAGCCTGAGCCCGGCGAATTTTCTCAGTGCCGCCTATGACTGGGCGTCGTCGCTTAGAGCCAAGCAGCCGAATGGTGTGGACGGAGCGCTGGTGAGTTGCAGCGCAGACTATGTGGTGGCGTGGGTTCACAGCGTGTCACGGGGTACCGGCTTCCAGAAGGCACTTGACGGACTGCAGGCGCTGACGACGCCTGTCTTGCGGCGAAATCCGGCGTCACTCGCGCTCCGCGCCGGGCTGTGGGACGACTGGGCGGGGCTCGATCTAACAGAAACCCCGTGCATCAAAATCCAGTTCAGCCGCCCGCCGGCAAACAGCGCTTTCCCGCGGCCAAGGAAGAAGAGATGAAGCGGATCCCTCATTTCGAGGTGCCCCATTTGGCGCTTTGGATGTCGAGCGTGGCGGAGGTGCTGTCGCGGGAAACGAGGCAGACAGACACGACCGCGGCAGGGATCGACAGCGGCCATCCGATTCTGCGAGCTGCCGACCGCTATTGCCAGGCTATGGAGGCAAATGCGCCGCTGCCGGCCCCGCCGGTGGACAGCAACGACGAAGAGGCAGTGCTGACTTACCTTTCCTACCTGCATCACAAGAGGGCGCATGCCCGGATTGCCGACAACGCGGGGATCGAAGCCGCAATCGAGAAGCAGACGGCGGAATACAAGTTCGGCAATCCGATGTGGCAACTGATGTTCATGGAGTACTTCAAGTACTACTGGCAGTATCCGTTCCATAAGGGCGGCGCTCCGAAGTACCGGTCGTGGCAGGCGGAAGACGGGGGCAAAGGAAATTTGCAATACGGCGTAGTGAAATGGCGGCTACCGGCTCGATGCCGCGTGGCCATTTTGGGTGACATCGGCACCGGAACGGATGAGGCCGCGGCGGTCCTGGTGGCGGCTCTAAAATTCAAGCCGGATGCAATTCTGCACCTGGGCGACGTCTACTTTTCCGGCACGACATTCGAGATGAAACACCGGCTCGTGGGACTGGTAAGACAAACGATGAAGAGCGAAAACGAGAGAGTTCCGTTCTTCACTGTTCCAGGCAATCACGAGTACTTTACCGGAGCTATTCCCTATTTACATACGCTGGATTCCAACGAGCTGATCCCGAGCCCAGCCAAAAGCAGGAGGCCAGCTACTTTTGCCTGCGCACGGCCGACGACGGCTGGCAGTTCCTGGGCCTGGATACCGGCTATAACGGGCACTATATGAACGTGCCGGCTTCGGCGCAGCAGGCGGTGCTCGAGCGCCTGCATCTGGGCAGGATAGAGACGGCACAGGGCGCCGGCGGACACTGGCCATCGGACCACAATCCATTTTTCCGGAAGGCGCCGGGCGCCAATCTTCCGGTTCGAGACATGACGACCAATGTCGATCAGGTGACAGTGCGGAGCGACGAGTTGCAATGGCACCAGGACAAACTGAATACATTTCCGGGCACGTCGATTCTGCTTTCGCACCACCAGCTCTATTCCGCACTGGATGCATGCGGCCTGGTGCAGAGGACGACAACAGGGCCAAAAGGAGCGACGATGCACGACCCCGCGGACTTTAACCGGATTTGGATCAACACGGGGCTGTGGCGCCAGTTCGGCCCCTTCTTCGGCAGAAAAGTGGCGGCATGGATATGGGGGCATGAGCACAATCTCGGCATCTTCGAGGACGCCTATCGGCCCGTCGACTGGCCCGCAAATACGCAGGATGCGAACCAAGTCTTCCGCTCGCTTCCGTTAGGCCGCTGCGCGGGACACAGTGCGATCCCCGTCCAGGAGAGCGAAGCGCCTTATGCCCAGAAGTACCCCGTGAATTTGAAACGCTCCGACCTGATGTTGGGATTGACGAACGGCTGGTACAACCATGGCTTCGAACTGCTGGAGATCTATGGACCGGGGCAAGCAGCGCGGCTGAGTTACTACCAGGTGGCGGAAGCTGACCCGACGCCGCTCTTCATCTTCTCCGAGATGGTTGAGCCGAGCCGGCTAGCGAATGCCAGTGCATGAAAAGAAAGGATGGATATGAACAACATCTATTCGATTGTTCCAAGTTCTTCGGGCGTAGCTCTGAAAGCGCTGTGGACCGACTCGGCGAGCAACGGGTTCGCCGCCGGTTACACGAGCATGGCCGTTGTGAAATTAGGGGAGAAGACGATCCTCTACGCCTATAACAAGGACCTAAAAACCACCGGCGTGTATGTTTTGAGCGATGCGGCGCCTTGGGTAGCGAGGGCGGATGTGCATGCCGATCTGGCGGGCGGGCCGTGGGACATGATGAGTTCGTTTGTCCTGGGCAACACTCCGTACCTGATGACCTACAGCAGCGAGGACGGGGCTTTTGGCTTTTTCGCGGTGCACACGGATTTGACGGTGTCGAAGCCCTACGACTTTGTGTTGCCGCGTAACACTCCGACAAAGGGGTTTACGATGGTTGCGCCGTATTCGTCGGTGGGCATGCAGTATTTTTCCGGATATAGCTTCGACACAGGCATTGTGGCGAACTTCAGCCTCGCCGTGACCGCGACATCGCCAGCCGACGTGCCGCCATTGCTGGCGCTGAATGTGTGGTACCACCAGTGGGCGAAGGGATGGTCTCACTTCGCATTCTTTCAGATGGGCGGAGCTAACTTTTTCTTCAAGATCAATCGCGACAAGCTGAACGTGAACATCGACCACATGCAAGACAATCCCGCGATGGGATCAGTGGAAGTGGGGAGCTATCTTCAAGCGCAATTGCCGGATGCGCTGAAGATTGACAGCACGGCGGCTATACCGTGGGCAGATGGTGAACCTTATCTGGCCACCTACGTTGCCGCAACGGGTGAAATGACGATCTACCGCATTCATGTGGATTGCCAGGGATGGACGAGTTTGTGCTCAGCCACCACCGTAGCCAGAGCCACCCAGACCGTGCCTTACCGTATCGGCGGCACGTCGTTTCTTCTCTTTTACGCAGCTTAGCCATCGAACAGGAGCATACGCATGAGCCCAAACGCAAGCACAACACGGGATCTGGCATGGATCAAGGAGCAGCTTCAATCGGCAATTGAACTTGAGTTTTCGACCCTGCCCGTCTACCTGTCGTCAATGTTCTCTTTGGAAGTACAAAACTATGCAGTCTACAATGTCATTCGCTCCGTTGCCATGGAAGAAATGGTGCATATGGCCATTGCGGGCAACATCCTGGCCGCTCTGGGGGGCGCTCCGCAGATCCGGAATATCCGGATCCACTTTCCGGTGAAGGGTCTACCCGGCGGCGCGGAACCGGACTTGCAAGTCGGCCTGGCGCAATTTTCAAAGAAACAATTGAAGAAGTTTTTGCGCATCGAGATGCCGGATCTGCTTGTGAAACAGGTGAATCGTGACGAGACCTATCCGACGATTGCGAAATTCTACAAAGCGATCCGTCAGGCGATCTCTGACAATGCGGATGCGGTCCGCGCCGCCGTGAAGGCTGGCGGGCCGGCCAACCAGATGGGCGATGACATCGGGTTCACCGTGATTCACGACACGCCCGGAGTGGATTCAGCCAAGACCATCTGCGATGCCATCGACGAGATTCTCGAGCAAGGCGAGGGAGCAACCACCGGCAATCTGATTACGCCCAACAGTGACGAGTACGAGGAATCGCATTATGCGAAATTTGCGTCGCTTTACTATGGGCATTGCTATCAAGAGCCGAATCCCCCTGTGGAACTCTCGACGCAAACGGAAAGTCTATTCTTCAAAGGGTTGCCGATCGGCTGGCCGGAAGTGATAAACACCTTGGCTGTTCCGTCCGACGGATATGCCAAAATTCTTGCTCTCGATCCGAATGCGGCGGCCGTAACGGCCGACCTCTCGGCCTTCGACAATGATTTCTCCGCGGTCCTGTTGGCGTTGGACCAGGCATGGAATGGTCCAGCGCCGGTTGCATGGAAAACCCTCGGCAGCGCAGTACACAGCATGGTGGACCTACGTGTACTCTCCTGCTTCAATATCGTGCGACACCAGATCCCGGCAAATCTTGTGACGCAACTGCCGGAACTCTACCCCAACGAGATTGAGTGGATGAAGGATTTGACCGATCTGACGAAGCCCGTATTGTACGGCCCACGATTCATCAATGCCAATCCCCTATGAAGGCCAGACGGAATCCAAATCGGTGGTATCAGGGAATTAAAATTCCCTGATATTCGAGTGACAATTCCCTGTTATGTACCGATCTCAAGTCAGGGTTGTGCGGTATGAACTCGAGCAGATTCAGTCACATAGAGGGTTTTGTAGAAAGGCTTCTGGGCTAGAAATCGCAAAATTCCCTGTATTTTTCCCTGTTCACGGGAATTTGGGTACGGAGAGCGGTTCGCTTTGGACTGCCTGCACCGCCAGCAAAACAAGCCGAGTTTCCGGCAATCCGGCATCTTCAAGTTAAGATAAGTTGCTATAATTCAATCGAATACAATGGATGTGCGGATACACATAAGAGCATATGGTTCATGATATAAGTCCCTTGCTGCAACAGTAATGGCATGCGTACAGCCGTGGAACGGACCTGGAGAAAAGTGCGTACCGGCAAGTGCGCAGACAAAGGGGTTTTATCTGCCAAACGCCGCCAATGAAGTCTGTGCCAGCTTGAAGATGGCTGAGACAGCATGCATAGTTCGGCAGAGCGCAGGAACCGCGGTTCAGTCCCCTCTCGCCAAGTGCATGGAAGAAGCTGCCCAAGTATAGCTGCGCTTCATGCACATCGAAGGAATTCCCACTCGCCAGTTAGATCCAGGGTATGGAAGGATTCATACCCGCATCCATGCTAACCGGACCAGCGAGGTGATAGTCCACCGGGCTGGCAAACGTACTGTTGCGATCTTGCAGATCGATCTGATCCAGATACTCCTGCGACAGCGCGGGATGCTGCTGCACCGTGCAGAGATTCTGCACATTGGCACATTCACCGATTGCGGCACAAGCGCATGCAGGATACTGATGACCACATCGTTCGCAGTGATCTCAGCGCCGACGTGGAAAGCATGGCCAGTGTGCTTGGCAATCTATGCCAACAACCAGATGGTGAAATTCAGGTTACTTAGAAGCTCTCTTGCGCGAAAGTAATCATCCATTAGTCGCTGCGTTTGCATCAGGCAGACTGCCCGAAACCCAGGGCAAGAGTTAGGAAGTGGAAGTAGTTTCACTCTCTACAGATGCAGGCTGTGACTCACCGTCCAGCCATGCCATCAGAAGTTTGTATCCCACTGATAGTACTATGGCACCGACAAAAAGACCGATGAGACTATTCATCGCGATAAACCCGCCAAGAACTCCCAGGAATATGACAAGCATGGGAACCTTGCTGCCGCGCCCGAGCAGAATAGGCTTCAAGACGTTGTCCATCAAGCCAACGATGATGCTCCATATCAGGAAGATCAGCGCAGTCTTTGTGGAGAATATAGCAAATGCGTATATAACTGCGGGCACAAGCACTACCACGCCTACCTGCAATACGGCGGCTATCAAAAAGAGCAATGCCCACAGCCCTGGCGCAGGCAATCCGACAAGCCAGAAGCCCAGGGTAGCGCAGAGCGTTTGAATGACGGCAACGCCGAGAATGCCGTTAGTGACCGTTCGAATGGTGGAACTCACGAGGTCTTTAAACTCAGGGCCTTTGTCGCCGAAGATTCGAAGGAAGATCCTGTCAGCGAAACGCCCGCTCCGATCGCTGGTTGCCAGCAAGAAGCCTGCCAAGATGATTGCAAGAAGGAACTGTAGCAAGACACCACCGATCTCAGCCGTTGCTGAAAGGGCAGCAGGAATCCCCTTTTGAATTTGTGGGCCAAAACGCCTCACCACGTCATCCAGGCTGGAAGAGAACAGGGTCCAAGTCTCCACCAGACGAGGTCCAAGGATGGGAAGCCTATCGAGATTGGGCGGTGGCGGAGGAATATTCAACCGGCCAGATTGCACCTGATGAGCGAGTGCTTGGATTCCATCCACAAGGGTGCTTGCCAACAACACGGAAGGCACGACCATCGCTAACAAGAGTACCGCACTGCAAAGCACGGCGGAGAGTATTGTGCGTCCTCGCAAAGCAGCTGTAAGCAAACGATGCGCCGGGTAAATTCCGATAGCGATGATAATTCCGCAGACAATAAGATTCAGAAATGGGCGCAATATAAGGGTGCAGCTAACACCCATTAGCGCCAGAAGGCTCAAACGGATGAAAACTTCACGCCCGCGCGCATAGTAGTGATCATCTTGCGACGTTAGCTGCGAAATTACAGCAGAATCCATACCACTTCACCTAATGGTTATGCTTGCGGTCACCTTTAAGCCAGCCAACATAGGCCGCTTCCAGCGCAACAAAAGCTGTATCCAGCTCATATCACAACAGTTTTGCAATTACTCATCTACTGCAAAATCTGCTAGCCAACCTGATCCGAATTTAGAACAGCACATTGATGCATGGCCGTACGGCCCATGCGAACTGACGAATGGTAATGGGAAATTTCTGCTTTGCCTTGTATCGTTCAACCAGACAAACTCATTGCGAGTGGGGGGGCGAGCAGAACATACGATGTGCAAAGACGCCGATGATGACTGTAACGCAGGGCAGCTGCAAAGGCTGTGAAGTTAACGCCAGCGAGAACGGGGCAATGCGATTCATCGCAAGCTGGCCAAGAGGAGGTCAGGGAAAACAAATTATGCTCGCGCTCTTGCGGCCAACAAAGAGCAGGTGGGCAAAAACCGTATTCGAATCCGGGCCTTGGAGAACGAAGTGCAGCGCCTCGTTCTGCCTCAAATTCACTCCGGTACTCAGCAGTTTTAGTCAGCTTGAATACAAGCCGACCTATCCTGCGACTCGTTCAGGTTGGTGGGTTGTCTTATAGCGATCCCCAGCCGCCGCCGCCCGGCGACTCTACTCGCAGGCGGCTTCCCGCGCGCATCTCGCGCGTAGACTTTCCAGGCAAAACCTTCTCCCGCCTTCCAACCCGTGCAGTCGTTTTCCCCGTCGCACCGGCCTCACCGCCTGCCAGCCCCCATGGCCCGGCGATCCGACGATCAGAAAGCAGCGTCACCTGCGCATCGCCAAGCAACTCCAGTTCACGCACCACACCGTCGCCACCCTTGTGCCTGCCTGAGCCGCCTGAGCCCGGCCGCAGCCCGTAGCGCACCATCCTGAAGGGATACGCATATTCCAAGGCCTCAACCGGAGTATTCAATGAGTTAGTCATGTGCGCGTGATGCGCACTCCCTCCAGGCCCCTGCGGTCCAGCACCAAGCCCGCCCGCAATCGTTTCATAGTAGGTGTAGGGTTGACCGTTTCTTGGGTCAATTCCGCCGATGGTCAGGTTGTTCATTGTCCCTGCGCTGGCCGCAGGAATCTGCGCAGGTAACGCAAGCGCCAGCGCGCGCAGCAGTGTGTCCACAATTCGCTGTGAAGTCTCAACATTTCCGCCTGCAACCGCGGCTGGAGAAACTGCATTTACCACAGTACCTTCAGGCGCCTGCACGCGTACCGGCCGCATCAGTCCCGCAGAAGCCATCGCGCCAGGCGGCAGCAGGCACCGCAGCACATAGAACACCGCAGACCACGTTATTGCATAGACCGCGTTCACGCTGCCCGCCACCTGTGCATCTGTTCCTGCAAAGTCGACGACCAGCTTGCGTCGCGAAGGTACATTGCGCACAGCTACGCAAATTCGTACTGGTCCCGGCTGCACACCGTCGTCATCCAGAAAATCCTCAGCCTTCCACTCACCCGTCGGCAGCCCTGCCAGCACCTGCAGCATCAGCCGTTCCGATCCATCCAGCATGGCCCGAACCCCGCGCATCAGCCGAGCATACCCGAAGCGCGCCACCAGTTCCAGCACGCGCGCCGCGCCTATGCGGCATGCGCCCATCTGCGCCGTCAGATCACCCTCGCGCTCGCTCGGCGTGCGCACGTTGGCTAGCAAAATACTGAGCACCGCCGCGTCCATCTGCCCGCCCCGCACCAGCTTCACAGGCGGAATCCTAATTCCCTCCTGCGCAATCTCGCGGCAGGGGCCCATCGATCCCGGGTACATTCCTCCCACATCTGCGTGGTGTGCACGATTCGCCACGTAAAACGCCGGCCGGCGTACACCAGGCAAGAACACCGGCGCCACCATCGTGATGTCCGGCAGGTGCGTGCCACCGCTATAGGGATCGTTCAGCAGTGCCACATCACCCGGCACGAACTCCATTGCATCCAGCGCCGCCTGCACGCACATCGGTATCGATCCCAGGTGCACCGGCATATCGTCGCCCATCGCGACCAGCTCACCCTCTGCCGAAAACACGGCTGACGAGTAGTCCCGCCGCTCTTTGATGTTTGGCGAAAACGCTGTCCGTCGCAGTGCCGCACCCATCTCCACTGCTACAGAATGCAATGCGTGGCCCACCACAGCAAGCTCCGCAGCATCCGGCGTCACCGGTCGCAATACTCTCTTCTCGCCTCGCGTCATCGCCTGCCTCCCCGCTTCGTCGCAGGTGCAAGAATCAAGTTCATCTGTCCATCCACGTATGCCAACCAGTCCTTGGGCAGATAAGTGGTTGCGCTCAGTTCCACTATCACTGCCGGACCTGTAAACCTGTCGCCTGCTTTTAGGCGTCCGCGATCATAGAGCCAGCCACTTCGCCAGATGCCGTCTTCGAATATCCGATGCACAGCCAATCGTGCCTGATGGCCATCACCCTGTCTGGCTGTCATGGTTGTTGCCCGCGGTTTCGGCGTCCGCACCACGGCCTGAACG
This sequence comes from Acidobacteriota bacterium, assembly GCA_021818105.1. GTDB lineage: Bacteria > Acidobacteriota > Terriglobia > Terriglobales > Acidobacteriaceae > Telmatobacter. Next base: position 3,484 of record JAKAFB010000001.1, on the reverse strand, counting down.
CGGATTGTCACAACATCCACCGGCCGCGTCCTATCCGCATAGCCATATTGCTGCGCATGCAGCCGATGGAAACGCTCCACGACATCAGCGCTCCACCCCACGCGCAGCTCAAAGCCCTGCCCGTGGTAGCGCAGATCCGCCTGCCGCAGTAGACGTGGCTGCGCGCCTTCGGCGGCAAATACTGCACGCGCTTCTGCCTCAAGTTCACGAAACACCTTGTCAATCTCGGCGCTGCCCGGAGCAAGCATCACAGTGCGCGAGAATTCACGTCGCAAGTCCGCGTCCAGTATTCCCAAGGCTGACAAAGCTCCCGAAGCCGCAGGAATCACCACCTTGCGAATGCCCAGCGCACTCGCCAATGCACAGCCATGCAAAGGTCCTGCACCACCGAATGCCAGCAGCACGAACATCCGCGGATCAAAGCCGCGCTCCACTGATACCTTCCGCAATGCGCTCTCCATTCGCGCATTGGCCACGCGAACGATGCCCTCAGCCAGCGCTTCTGTGCTGACAAACTCTGTGCCTATCAAGCGCTCCAGGGATCGCCTTGCCCGCACGGTCTCCAGCCGCATCTTTCCACCCAGAAAGTGCTCAGCATGTAGCCGCCCCAGCACAAGGTTTGCGTCCGTCACCGTAGCGCCCTCACCGCGGCCGTAGCAGGCAGGCCCCGGATCAGCGCCGGCAGACTGCGGCCCCACTCGCAACGCACCGGCCATGTCCATCCACGCCAGCGAACCACCGCCTGCACCTGCCGTATGAATATCCAGCATGGGCACGCCTACCGGCAGCCCCGCCACCTGGCCCTCTGTGCTCGTCAGCAACTCACGCTCCGCATCCAACAGCGCCACATCCGTAGAGGTGCCGCCCATGTCAAAGCTCAGAATCCGCTCTACGCCCGCGGCACGTGCCACACTGAGCGCGCCAATCACTCCTCCCGCGGGTCCTGAAAGAATCGTTCGCACAGGTTCCTGCGCCGCCATTTTTGCGGACAAAACTCCACCTGACGACTGCATGATGTTCAGCCGTGCATCACTCCCGGCAAGTCCTTGCTCAAGCCCGCGAAGATAGCTCGCCATCTTCGGTGCCAGGTACGCATTGAGTGTGACTGTAGCCGCTCGCTCATACTCACGGAACTCCGGCAGAATCAGGTGCGAGAGCGAAACCGGCAGTCCCAGCTGTGCCAGCGCCTCGCCCACTGCCTGTTCGTGAGCCGGATGCGTAAAGGAAAACAACAGCGACACACCAACCGCCTCCGCGCCCGACTCGCGCACCTTACGACGCAGTTCACGCAGATCTGCCTGGCTCGGCGCACGCAGCACTGTTCCGTCTGCACCAACGCGCTCTGCCACACCAAAACAGCAGGCTGCCTCCGCCAGAGGTTCAGGACGATGCTGGTTCCAGTCATACAGGTTTGGCCTTGCCTGGCGCGCCAGCGCAAGCGTGTCCTCAAATCCCTCTGTTGTCACAAATGCCACACGCGCGCCCTTACGCTCCAGCAGCGCATTTGTGCCCACCGTCGTACCATGGCGAATCTCTACAACTCGCGCGCCCGTGCTCTCCGCAATCTGAGCAATCGCAGTCAAAATCGCACGGCCTGGATTGTCCGGCGTGGACGGAAGCTTCAGCACCTTCAGTTGCCCGTGTGCGCGATAGACGCAGTCGGTAAATGTACCCCCCGTATCTATCGCGATTCGCAACTGTTCGCTTCGTTTCGCCATGACAATGTCAAGATACCAGTTGCCGCTTGGATTTCAGTAGACCCGCACCAATCCGGAGTGAGACAGTGATCTCCAGCGCTGCATCCCGCCTCGCATCTGCATGAGCCAGCCTACACCACCGCCGCAAGCCTTCCGCTGGAACCACGCCACCCCTGCGCAACGCCGCGTCGTTATTGCCGCTGCGCTCGGCTGGATGCTCGACGCTTTCGACGTAATGCTTTACTCCATTGTGCTGGCCACACTCATGCGCGTCTTTGCCATGAACCGTACCACAGCTGGCCTGCTCAACGCACTTACTCTCATCGCCTCAGCCCTGGGTGGTCTGCTCTTCGGACTGCTCGCCGACCGCTTCGGGCGCCGTCGCATGCTGGCCAGCAGCATCCTCATTTACTCCGTCTTCACTTTTGCCTGCGGGCTCTCCACCAACGTCCTCACTCTCGCCATCTTCCGCTTCCTCCTTGGCCTGGGAATGGGCGGCGAATGGAGCACCGGCGCTGCCCTCGTGGCCGAAACATGGCCAACGGCTCTCCGCGGCCGCGCTCTTGCGCTTGTGCAAAGCAGCTGGGCTATCGGCTACGCGTTGGCAGCAGTCGTCGCAGAACTTATCCTCACCCACGCTGGCTGGCGTTGGGTTTTCTTCGCAGGCCTCCTGCCAGCCATTCTCGTTTTTTGGATCCAGACTCACGTTCCCGAGCCACCTGTCTGGAAGCGCGCTCATGCCGCAGCGCAACCGGGCGAACGCCGCCGTGCCCTTGGCCGCTCAGTTCGCCCGCTCATGTTGCTCACCCTCGCCAACACTCTCGGCATGTTCGCATGGTGGGGCCTCTTCACTTGGATCCCAACGTACCTCATCCTGCCGCTCACGCAGGGCGGGCGCGGCTTCCACACCCTCGGCCTCACCAGCTTTTTGCTTGTGCTCAACTTGTTAGGCATGCTGCCGGGCTATCTCTCTTTCGGCTTTATCGCCGACCGCTTCGGCCGTCGCCCCGCCTTCGTCGGCTACCTTGCTTGCGCGTCATTGGCTGTACCAATGCTTGCCTCTGCGCGGCAGCCTTCACTCATCCTCTTCTTCGCCACCGTAGCCGCTTTCTTCGGCACGGGATTCTTCACCGGATCCGGCATCCTCGGTAGCGAGCTATTCCCCACGCAGGCCCGTGCAACCGCGCTCGGCATCTCCTACAACGTCGCTCGTGGCCTCAGTGCCCTGGCGCCCCTCACCATCGGCGCGCTCAGTGAGCGCCATGGCCTCTCCTGGGCATTTCTCGCCAGCGCCTTTGCCTTTGCAGCCGCTGCCATTGCCGGCTTCTTCCTGCCAGAAACACTTACGCAGAAAGCAACTGTAGCTCCAATTCCCTGAGTCCTCTGGGTTCTCATGTTTTCCTGTGTCTCGCCCTTCGAACACACGTACCTGCTCGCCCAAATAGTCGCAAAAGAAATAGACGTCTCATTCGTAGACACTGAATAGGTTGTGCCTGCTTATCAGGACTAGTGTTGCGCTATCTTGTTACAGCTTGAAAACAGAACAATGCGATTGAGCTTGCAGATGTGTCTGTCCTGGGTAATGAATCATACGTGCAAAAAAATGAACGAACCGGCTCAATTGGCTTAGGGCCGAATGGCAAGCCAGCAATAGAGATATTCATGTAGTAATTTTCCTAGTCGCTTTTCGACTTGAATTGTGGGTCTAATCCTGAAGAGGAATCCTCTGCCGCATGGGCCTGCTTCTGTTACGCAGTCCTGGAATGAGCGACATCGAGGTGACACAT
>JAKAFB010000030.1 GCA_021818105.1 Acidobacteriota bacterium | reverse complement strand
TGTTGGAACGTTCGCGAGCGCGGGGACCTGCGTTCGAATGGAGCAGAATGACCGTGAACCTCTCAGCCTTGAATCGAATTGCCTTATGCAGCGGCCTTGCGGCCGCTTTGCTGTGTGCCCGGCAACTCCCTGCCCAGAACCTGACACTGGAGGGGCAGACGGGCGGCTTTATCACGCCGACGGCGTATGTGGTGTACACGGAGCCGGGGAAGTTTTTCTCTCACCCGGCAGTGGGCTATCACTTTGTAAGTGCGTCGAAGGTGATTGGGGACGTGCACACATTCAGCATTGCGGAGGGCTTTGCAAACCGCGCCGAGGTGGGCTACACGCGGAGCGTGCACACGAAGGGTGACGATCCGATGTTCAGCGACCTTTGGCACTACGCAGGAATGAACATCTTCAACGGCAAGGTGGTGGCGCTGAAGGAGAACACGGGCGCGGGATGGGTTCCGGGCGTGGGCGTGGGTTTTGTGGTGCGCACGCAGGATCGCTTTGTGAGCGGCGCGTTGAACGAAGTGCTGACGGGACAGTTGAAGTCCTACACGAACGGCGATGTGTATGTGGCCCTGACGAAGCAGCGGCTGAAGCCGCCGGTGCCGTTCCTGCTGAACTTTGGCTGGAAGGCGACGAACGCGTCGATTTACGGGTTGGGCGGGCAGGCGACGCGGTTTGGCGGGCGGCTGTTCGGCGGCGTTGGGTTCCCGTTGCCGGGGCCGTTTGGGACGGCGATTGTGCCGGCGGCGGGGTTTACGCAGGAACCGCCGCAGGTGGAGAACCTGGGCGCAATTCTGGTGGGCGGCAAGGCGCATATTCCCACCACGCTGGACTACGCGGTACGAGTGACGCAGAAGGACAATCCGCACTTTGCATTTGATATTGGAGTGGGGCAGGTGGCCGGAGAGATCGGCCAGACGGCTGTGCCGACGGGAATGCCTCCGCCGGCGCCGCCCTACGTGATTGTGCCGGTGAATCTGCAGGCAAGGCACGTGCTGGGCGTGGGATTGAGTCTGCGGTATTAGCAATGGGGTACTAGCAGATTGGACCAAAGTTTCTTGCCGGGGCAGCGCTGACACCATTTGGGGATGCAACTTCTGGTGGCGGGTGGGGTTAGATGGGGATATCAGACCCGCACACAGGCTTTAGTCATTGTGGTGGGCATGGTACGCGGTGACCCGGCCGGCGAAACGCCGCACGCACCAGCCGGCGGGCACCCAAAGGTTTGAGGAGGTTTCGCCATGAAGTTACTCACCACTTTTCGCTGGGTTTTGCTGGCACTGCTGCTCTCTCTGGTTCCCGCATCTTCTTATGCAGGCGTATTCATCAGCGTGGGGTTTGCGCCGCCGGTGCTGCCGGTCTACGTGCAGCCTCCGTGCCCGCAGCCGGGCTTTATCTGGACGCCGGGCTATTGGGCCTATGGCGATGACGGGTACTACTGGGTTCCGGGCCAATGGGTTCCGGCGCCCTATGTGGGCGCGTTGTGGACGCCACCTTATTGGGGCTGGGATGGCGGGCTATATGTCTTCCACCCTGGATACTGGGGGCCGCACGTTGGGTACTACGGCGGCGTGAACTACGGGTTTGGCTACTTTGGTGTCGGCTTCCTGGGCGGCGAATGGCGCGGCCGGGACTTCTACTACAACCGGGCGGTGTGGCGCGTGGATGAGCATCGCATCCATGACTACTATGAAGATCGCCGGGATTGGAACCGGTACCGTGTGGCAGAGGACAGCCGCATCTCCTACAGTGGCGGACCGGGCGGCATTCGGCACGAGCCGAATGAGATGGAACGCAGATACATGCACGAACAGCACATGGAACGCACGTCGTTTCAGGAGCAAAACCAGCGCGAGGCGATGAGTAACCGGAATGCGTATGCGCGTTTCAATGGCGGACGGCCGGCGAACGTGGTGGCAGAACGGCCTGTAGCGGGAAATGCCCGTCAGGGCTGGCAGAACGGCAACGCGAACCGTATGGGCGCATCCAACAGCCCGGCGATGCAGCAGCGTGTGCAGGCGAACAACAACTGGCAGCGCGGCAACCAGAACTGGCAGCAGCGGCCGACGCCTCAGTCCTACCGGCAGCAGCCGCAGTACCAGCAGAACGAGAACCCTGGCTACCAGAACCGGCAGGTGCAGCAGTATCACCAGCAGCCGCAGTATCCAGCGCGCGGTAACCAGGACTGGCAGCAGCGGCCGACGCCTCAGTCTTACCGGCAGCAGCCGCAGTACCAGCAGAACGAGAACCCTGGCTACCAGAACCGGCAGGTGCAGCAGTATCACCAGCAGCCGCAGTTCCAGCAGCGCGGAAATGGTGGCTGGCAGAACCGGCCCGAGGCACAGCCCCGACAGCAGGCTCCGCAGAACCGGCAGGAGGGAGGGCCGAGGGATCAGGGAAGGCCCGGAGCGCACGGTCGATAGAATCGCAGCGGTAAGAATGCAGCAGAAGGGCCCACGGAACACCGTGGGCCTTTCTGCGTCAGGCGGAGGCTGGCTCGAGGCCAAGGATTTCGACTTCAAGGCCGCCGAACTCGGGGTGGTCGTTCTCGCGGATGCGGTAGGCGACATCGACGCGGCTGCCCTCGCGCAGGTCCAACTGAGCGGCGCGGAAGGCCATACCCCAGCCAACGGCGCGGAGGATGCCGCCGGAACCATGTTCAGATTCCTGCGTGAGTTCGAGGCGGATGTGGCGATCTTTCATGAGGCGCAAGGGGGCGAGCAGACGCGCATTGCGAGCGACGAAGATGGGCTCTGGGTTACTGTGGCCGAGCGGCTCCAGCTTGCGCAGCCAACCGGCGAGGACGGGCGTGATGCGGTCGAGAGGCAGCTCGGCGTGGATGCGAAGGATGCGCTCTGGCTCGCGAGCGGCGAGGTGCTTTTCTGCGTAGAGATTGAGGCGGCGCTTGAGCTCGGGCAGCGAGGCGGCGGGCAGGGCAAAGCCGACGGCGAAGGCATGGCCGCCGAAGCGGGTGAAGAGGTCAGCGCAACTCTCGATGGCGGCGAGGAGCGGGAAGCCGTCGACTGAGCGGCCGGAACCGTGGGCCACGCCGTCTTCCACGCTGATGACGATAGCGGGCTTAGCGGTGCGCTCGACGACGCGCGAGGCGAGGATGCCGATGATGCCGCGATGCCAGCCGTCGCCATCGATGACGAGCAGGCGTGCGGAGGCGAGTTCAGCGTCTGTGGCGAGGCGGTTTTCGATGGCGGTGAGAGCGAAGGCCTCGGTGTCGCGGCGCTCGCGGTTGAGGCGCTCAAGCTTGGCGGCGAGTTCCTGTGCGCGGGCGTTGTCGCGGGTAGTGAAGAGCTCGATGACGTCGGAGGCGACGTCCATGCGGCCTGCCGCGTTGATGCGCGGAGCGAGGCGGAAGGCGACGTCAAAGCCGGTGAGCTGGCGGGTTGTGGGGTCGAGTGCGGCTGCGGCGAAAAGGGCGCGCAGGCCGGCGCCCATGGGCTTGCGCAGCTCGCGCAGGCCAAGCGCGGCGATGACGCGATTCTCGCCCTGAAGCGGGACGGCATCGGCGATGGTGGCGATGGCGGCCATCTTGAGGAAGCTGGGCAGGGTTTTCTCGCGGGTGCGGGTGAGGTCGCGGCGTTCGAGCACGGCCTGCGCGAGCTTGAAGGCAATGGCTGCGCCGCAAAGGGCCTTCTCAGGATACGGGCAGGCGGGCTGATTGGGGTTGAGGATGGCGAGCGCGTCGGGGAGCGTGTCGTGTGCTTCGGCCAGGTGGTGGTCGGTGATGATGAGGTCGAGGCCGAGGCTGCGTGCAGTGTCTGCCTCGGCAAAGGCGCGCATGCCGGTGTCCACGGTGATGACAAGGCGGACGCCCTCGGCGTGTGCGGCTTGGAGGACGCCGGATTGGAGGCCGTAGCCCTCGCGGAGGCGATGGGGAACGTGGAAGCGAACGATGCCGCCGAGCATCTCGATGGCGGTCTTGAGCAGGACGACGGCGGTGGTGCCATCCACGTCGTAGTCGCCGTAGAGCAGAATGGGTTCGCGGAGGGCGATGGCGCGCTCGATGCGCTCGACGGCGGCGAACATGCCGCGCATGAGGAAGGGATCGTGAAGGTGGGAGATGTCGGGGTTCAGGAAGGCGAAGGCCTGCTGTGCGTCGGTGACGCCACGGGCGATGAGCAATTCAGCAAGGACGAGTGGCAGACGGGCAGTGTGGGCGAGTGCGGCGGCCTGCTCGGAGTGGGGATCGGTGAGAATCCAGCGCTGGGGCGGACCGCCGCCGGATGCAGCGGAGGGATTCTGCACCGTGCCTGCCGCGCTCACCGGGCCTAGTTGTCCTCTTCGTCGTCGCGGCGGTGGGAGTCGTCAATGACGATGTCATGGATGCTGTCCAGGTCCTCCATCAGAGACTGAAAGCGCTCGTACCACTCGGTGGTGGTTTCGTGGAGGAAGGCGATGCCCTGATAGACGAAGCCGAGCTGGATATAGCCGATCATGCCGGTGTACTTGCGCAGCCACTGGGCCTCGACGAGCTCGGCGGCTTCCTCGTCAGGGAAGTTCATTTCGCCGGCCTCCTCGATGAGGGCATCGAGGTCTTCACTTTCGAGGGTCATATCGCTGAAGGTGATGAAGGGCGCGCCGACGTGTTTGGCCATTTCGACGAAGTCCTTCCACGCGTCGGGGTTGCCCTTGCTCTCCCACAGGACAGAGGGGATGTCTTCGGTGACGTATCCAGGGAGGCGCTGCATGCCGTGCCCTTCAATGAAGGCCACCATGTCGTCTTTCAGCGAAAGCAGATTATCCGTGCTCATGGTCAATTCATCATTTTCGCAGATGCGAGCGGGCACGGCGCGGTAATTGTGGAAAGTTCGCCGGCGGGTGGGGAGGCGTTAGTCTGGATCTATCCCATTCCACGGAGGAAGATCAGTTGCCCGGATTTGAACACCACGTGTTTGTGTGCCATAACACTCGTCCCGCGGGAGCGCCGCGGTGTTCGTGCACGGCGGATGGCAGGAGCGACCTGCACACGGCGCTGCAGCAGGAGGTGAAGTCCGCGGGACTGGGCGCAAGGGTGCGCATCAACAAGTCCGGGTGTCTGGACCAGTGTGAGCACGGGCCCATGATGGTGGTGTATCCGGAGGCGGTGTGGTACGGCCATGTACGACCGGAGGATGCGGCGGAGATTGTGCGCGAGCACCTGGTGGGGGGACGGCCGGTGGAGCGGCTGCGCGTGGCAGACGACTGCCTGAATACTAAGAATTGCCCGCACCGGAGCTAGGCGGGAGAGATGGAAAACGATTTTTTGCGGGCTGGCGGATGCCGTGGGCAAAAGAAAGCCAGGTGGCTGTAGCGCAAGGGTGTACACGGCGCGCCCCGATGCGTTATGCTCGTGTTTCAGCCCATGATTTTTTCCCGTGAATACATTGGTTATCTGGCCCGCCGGACGGTCAAGCACCTGATCGACGCCAAGATGATCACCACAAGCGACCTGAAAGGCACGGAGGCGCGCGTGGCAGATGGCTTGATTGAGGAGCTGTCGCTCGAGGACCGCATCAACGAGGAAGTACGCGTGATTCTTGAGGCGTACTCGGAGGAGATGCGCAAGTCTGGAGCGCAGTACGCCGAGATGTTCAAGAAGGTGAAGACCGAACTGGCACGCAAGTACAAGGCGGTGCTATGAGGATCAGCCGCGACAAGCTGAACAAGCTGGCCCACACCGTGGCCGATACGCTGGCCGAAATCGACGAGGTTGGCTTTCTTGAGGATCGCAACACCATTCGCCAGGAGGCGCGCAAGGCGTTGGAAATTCTGCTGACGCAGGAAGCAGCCATCGACCAGGCGGCGCGGGCGAAGATAGCCTCACAGCGGAAGATCATCCTGGAAGGCTCGCAGGAGTGGGAGATTCTATACCGCAAGTACTATAACGATGAAGTGCGGAAGCTGGGGATCTAAAGGCTTCCTGCCGCGTTTGCGGGGCCCCATGATCAGCTTCTTCAGCAGGTTATAAAGCCCAGCATAGATAGAGATAGTTTGAGGCCGGGACGACCAAGTCTAACCACTTCACTCTGCGTTGCATCGCGCCTACGGAGCGGGCTCGCTAGCCAGCACGGGCCATCGGGCCTTGTCGGCATCAGGTGTTTCTGCTGGACAGAGTTTCGATAGCTGGAGTGCCGTTGCTGTGGTTCTCTTTGTTGGGAACGATGCCGCTGGATTCATCGCCAGATGAAATGCTCCAGCAGGCCTCGAACCTTCCGCGGGTGGAATGAGCTTTGTGCGTCGCTGACACCTTTGCACACAGAAGGTAACTGATTGTTACAGCGTGCTCTCTTCTGCTCCAACAAAATAAGCGTAAGTAGATGTTTTTGTTGCATAGGGTGAATGCGATGTGTGTATCCACAGTCACTTGACTTTGACTGCTGGAACTTCTACGATTTTTATAACGTTGAGGTGACGGAGTTCGCCTTTAACCGCTGTCGCCAGCAGGCTGAACAGATGATGACTCCTGACAGGGAATCCTGTCGCGGAGTCGTGTCCCGGCATGAATCCCTGAATAAACTGAAGGAGTGTGGATCCATGAGCGCATGGACCATCTCAGGTTTGTGGGTTGGGATGACGCTGGTTGTCATAATACGTGCTGGCTGGCTGAAGCAGCGGCGATACTTCTCCAAAGCGGAGTCTGGCACACTTGAACGGCTGAGCGCTGGCACCCTCCGAGGCAAGAATGGGTCGCAGCAAAGCGCGCCTCGGATCGTCCCCGTTCCCCGTCGCAGAATCCCCAAGACATTCCTGACAGAGCAAACTGTAGGAACCCTTGCAAACTCCCGAGCCGGAAGGGGCAACCCTTGAGAGTCGGCTTTGCGGGAGCGCCTTTGGCGGTGCGAACGCTGTGCTGCTGCTTGTCTTCTTTAACACTTACGGCCATGTGGCCGAGAAAGCGGAATTATCATGTCTGAAATTGCAAAACTCCAAGCACTCGAAATTTTGGACTCTCGTGGGAATCCTACACTGGCCGTTACCGCGACCCTGGCCAATGGAGTCACCGCGACTGCCAAGGTGCCTTCGGGCGCCTCGACAGGCAAGCGCGAAGCTGTAGAGCTTAGGGACGGCGATAAGGCCCGTTATGGCGGTAAGGGTGTTTTGAAAGCCAAAGGCTACGTGGAAGGCGAGATTCAGAACGCAGTCCGCGGCTTTAATGCGCATGACCAAAAGGGGCTGGACAAGAAGCTTTGTGATCTCGACGGGACCCCGAACAAAGGCCGCCTTGGCGCGAACGCAATCCTTGGCGTATCACTGGCGGTTGCTCATGCAGCGGCAAAGGACAAGGGACTTCCGCTTTATGCGACGCTGGTGGACAAGCCGGCTAATCTTCTCCCCACGCCGGGACTGAATGTGCTGAACGGTGGCAAGCACGCCGACAGCAACGTGGATTTTCAGGAGTTCATGATTTCGCCGGTGGGCTTCCCATCCTTCAGCGAGGGGCTTCGCGCGGCCGTGGAAACCTTTCATACCCTGAAGGAAGTGCTGCATAAGAAGGGCTACAGCACCTCCGTGGGGGATGAAGGTGGATTTGCTCCGCAGTTGAAGTCAAACGAAGAGCCGGTTGAGCTGATTCTGGAAGCTATCCAGAAGGCGGGCTATAAGGCGGGCAAGGACATCGTGATCATGCTGGATCCTGCTCCCAGCGAATTTTTTGAAAACGGCAACTATGTGTTTGCCAAATCGGACAAGAGCAAGAAGACCTCTGCCGAGATGATCGCTCTCTATAAGAGCTGGCTCAAGAAGTACCCGGAGATCTGGTCTCTGGAAGATGGCATGGCCGAAGACGACCATGACGGATGGGTCGCACTGACCAAAGAGTTGGGGAGTCAGATCCAGCTTGTAGGCGACGACAATTTTGTTACGAACCCTGAGATCTTCAGCAAGGGAATCAAGGATGGAATTGCCAATGCGATTCTCATCAAGCTGAATCAGATTGGCACTGTCACAGAAACGCTCGACTGCATCCAGATGGCGCGTGATCACGGCTATGGCGCGGTTATCTCGCATCGGTCGGGAGAAACGGATGACACCAGCATTGCAGATCTTGCCGTTGCGGTAGGCATGGGCCAGATCAAGACGGGTTCTGCATGCCGGGGAGAACGGATCGCGAAATACAACCGGCTGCTTGAAATTGAGCGCGAGTTGGGATCCGCGGCGAAGTACGCCGGCGCAAGTATTTACAAGCGCTGGAGGGGTTAACTGAAGGCGCAGAAATGCGCATGCGGTGTTGGAGTCCACCTAAAAAGCTCAACTGGGCAAATGACTCCTCGAAGCGCAAATACTTGGAGGAGTCATGCCCAACATTCAACCAGGGATCACGCAAGCCGGAAACCGAGGTGAGTTGAACGAAGCTCAGCAGCGGCGGCTGTATGTGACCTGCTCATACATCGACAAGCTGCTCGTCGAAATTGAACAGGTTCTCCACGAGACGGCATCGCCGTCTCCCTTCCCGCGTCACGTTATCGACATAACGCCTGCGCAAGCGCGTGTGTTGGAAGATCACATACGCCGTTTGCGTGATCAGCTTTTGCGCACGCTTGCCTGGCAGCAAATGCAGCCTGAACCACCGGAAATTCCAGCGACCCGGTCGGTGCTTACGCATTTGGAATTCATCGATATTGCTGTTGAAGAGCTGAAGCCAAACTATATGCGCGGATCAGGAGCTGTTCCGGCTGAAGCAGTGGAAGAGCTGACGGGTGTAGTTCACGAACTCCGATCCGTTGTCCAGAGCATGCAGCGGTATATTCGTCAGGAATTTGGAACGAATCTCCAATCTCGACTGCAGGAACTGGAACAGACCGGACACGATGTAGGGCTGCTGCGAGAGCTTGAGGAAGTCATCACGCGGCATGGATTGGTGGAGTTTCGGTCGCGTGTGGCCTCGCTGGCGCAGCGGCTGGAAGACAACAATCTTGAAGTTGCGCTCTTTGGCCGGGTGAGCAGTGGAAAATCCTCACTCCTAAATGCGCTTCTGGATGCTCATGTGTTGCCGGTTGGCGTCAATCCGATCACGGCTGTGCCAACGAAGTTGCGTTATGGAAATGAGCTCCGGGCAGAAGTCACCTTCGCCAGCGGACGAATCGAAGACGTTTCACTGGAGGAGTTTGCGCAACTCATCACCGAGCAAGGAAACCCCGGAAACATCCAGAGCGTGGTGCGCGCCATGGCTGAGGTTCCATCTCCGCGCCTGAAGAAGGGTATCCTTCTTGTCGATACACCAGGGCTTGGCTCCCTGGCACGGCGCGGCGCAGCAGAAACGCTGGCATATTTGCCTGCCTGCGATCTGGCCCTGCTGCTGATCGATGCCGGCGTGTCGCTTAACGATGAGGACATAGGAACGCTTCGCCTGCTCTACGAAGGTGGAATTCCGTCCATTGTCCTGCTAAGCAAAGCCGACCTTTTGCGGGAAGGTGAGCTCCACCGGGTTATGGAGTATATCCATACCCAGTTGCAAAGGGAATTAGGCATTAGCACCCAGATTCATCCGGTGAGCTCCTTGCCGGAATACTCGCTGCTTCTTGATCACTTTTTTGAACGCGAACTTTACCCAAGATTTGAACAGGCACGAAGCCTGCGTGAGGCATCAGTCGCCAGAAAAATAGGCGCCCTGCGTGATTCTGTGATCGCCGCGCTTGAGACTTCCCTCGACCGCGAAAAGCGCGGGAGAGATGTCGCAAACATGGTTGATGAACATGAAATCGAAGTCCGACTTCGGCGGATCAATGGCGAGATTGGTGAACAGCGAAGCAGGTTGGACCAGGCTTTCCTTGAGCTGGGAGAGCGCCCGGAAGTCATCCTGGCAGAACTGGCGGACATGGTTACGGCGCGTATTGCTGTGGGTGAAAAGAGGAGCGTCACGCCATTTGAGATTTCTGAGTGGACCCACGATGCAGTGCAAAGGCGAGTGGATCAGGCAATCGCCAAGACGCGAAGCAGCCTTATGAAGGCCGTGGAGACATTGACAGACATAGCAAGGGAAATGTTGCGTTCCGATGTTCCTTCAACAGCGGATGCGGAAGTGCTTCTGCGCGAAGTGCCGCGTTTCGAGATTGAAGTGATCCCTATAAAGATTGGTGCAGCCCAATGGAACTGGGCGGGCAGGAGAATAGTACGTTCACTGGTAATGAGCAGCCTGAGGGAGCAACTTGGGCCTCTACTTAAGGAGGAGCTGCATCGGTACAAGCGTGCACTCGATTTATGGACTGAGCAGACAAGCAGGAAGATGGTGGCGTTTGTAAATTCATTTTCTGATGCCTATCGCGCGCAGCTCAATCGCGTACGTGGGCTTGCGGGTGAGGCCGAGGCATCGCCGGAACTGAGTCGTGATCTGGCGAAGCTGCTGAGATGGGAATCAGGAAATGATGCTGATGTAAGGCAACCTTGACATGTTTATTGAGGAGACGAGATTTTGCAAAAATACTTTTTCATCGCGGTGGGAGGTTCTTTGGGGGCCATTGCCCGATATTGGGTTGGCTCTGAGGTCGCCAGTCGGTTAGGAACGAAATTCCCCTACGGAACTTTTTTGATCAACATCAGTGCCTGTATCATCATCGGTTTTTCACTTACGTACCTTGGCAAGCGCGCTGAGTTGAATCCGGCGTGGCGCTTCCTTATTCCGACCGGCTTTGTAGGTGCATACAGCACCTTTTCGACCTATGAATGGGAGACGCTTTCGTCTCTTAGAACCGGCGCGTTCTCCCTGGCTGCCCTTTATGCAATAGGGAGTTTGATTTTGGGGCTTGTGGCGGCGTGGGGGGGCGCTGTCCTCGCGGAGGTGATTGCGTGAGAGCACATCGGCAAATCGTACTTCATCAATCAATCGTGGAACTATTGCATGAGCCTGGCTGTCCGTTTTGCCGCTTCTTGAAGGATTTCCAAGCACTGCATTTACAGGGAGACTCGGCAAAGGACATCCATCGTCTGTGCAACTTTCATGCGTGGGGCGTTGCAGCGGTGCAAGATGCACAGTCCGCTGCCGAAGTGTTTCTGACGCTGGTGAATCAAGATGGATGCGTAACGGATTCGCGGCCTGACTGCGATGTGTGCCACAAGGTGAGCGAAGAGGAGGATCGGCGTATTCGCGAACTTATCACCTTATTGGGACGGCCGGATGTTGTGAGATGGTTGCGGATGGAGGCCGTGTTTTGTATTCCGCACGCTATGAAGCTGCGCCAGAAGGTGCCGCTGACGCTCACAGCGCGGATAGACATGATCATCCGAAATCAGCGGGAACAGCTGAAAGATGAGCTGATTCACTTGAGAAATGATCCCAGTCCGGATCGCACAGGCTGGGGCGCACTTGGACGAGCCGCAGAGTTTTTAGTTGCTCAGCGCGGACTCAGGGCATAGGGAGGAAAAATGCTTAATGCTGGAAAGGCACTCAAGGTTTCCATCTATATCAGTGAAGGTTCCACCTATCATGGGGTCGCGACGTATTCAAGCATCCTAGATTTTCTTTTCTATCGGGGCGTTTCGGGAGCGACAGTAACGAAAGGCATCGCGGGATTTGGCGCTGATCATCGCCTCCACACATCAAGATCCGTCGAAATTTCTGATCGGTTGCCCTTGAAGATCGAGTTCATCGAGTCGCGCGAAAAGGTGAATGAGATCCTTGGAAAGCTGGAGGAGCTTGTTGGTACCGGGATGATTGAGGTGCAGGAGACTTCCGTTGCCAAGCCGGCCCAAAGAACGAAGACGAAAGTGGGAGCTGTTCCCGAACACGTCAAGATTGAGGGCAAGGCCAAGATGATGAGAATTTACATTGGCGAGGGCGATCGCTGGCGTGACAAGCCGCTGCATAGAGCTCTTGTTGAGGCGATGCGAGCCAATGACATCGCTGGCGTTACCGTGTATAGAGGCATTCTCGGCTATGGGGCGCAACGGCGGATTCACAAGGATCGAGCATTGCGCCTCTCCAGTGATTGCTCGATCATGCTCTCCGCAATCGATTCAGAGGATAAACTTCAGGGATTTATGCCCATTGTTGAGCAGATGGTGGAAGAGGGGCTTATCGTCCTCTCGAATGTCGACATCATAAAGTATGCATTCCGGGCCACTGCATTGGACCAGGAGGAAGCAGTTGATGCACCTTTAGAAGTACCTCAGCAGGAGAGGTAGGGCCATGAAAGAGAGATTTGAAGCGAGTATGCTGCGCCTCCACTTTGGTGAAGGCGACAAGTGGCAGGGAAAGCCGTTGTATGAGGCGATTGTCGCAAAATGTCAGGAGTTAGGGATGGCAGGCGCAATCGTATACCGTGGGATCGAAGGCTATGGGACGAGTACAAGAATTCGCCATGCGAGCCATTGGGCATTATCCAGAGACGCTCCTATCATGCTGACCATTATTGATTCCGATGAACAGATTCAAAAACTAATACCGCATTTGGACGCCATGGTGGAAGAAGGCTTGATCGCTACATCCCGTGTTGAGGTGATTCGCTATTCACGGGAGCCTGGGAAGTGACTGAAACGTCTTTAAAAGTGAGCGAGATCGATGCAGGAAATCAACAGCGGTTTGACGACGCAGGATTTCGGCGAGCTTACGAGTGAGACACCGAGGCTCACGGATGGGGCCTCGCGCCTGTTGCGGCTTGCTGATCTGGCACGAGAGCTAGGGGCAGATCCTGTTGCAGAAGAAGCAAGCGAATTAGCGGCGCGGGTTGCTGAAGGACGGTTTTATGTAGCCTGTGTCGGCCAGTTCAAGCGCGGTAAATCGACCCTGCTCAACGCCCTGGTCGGTCATGCAGTTGTGCCGACTGGATTTGTTCCTGTCACAGCGGTACCCACGGTCATACGGTTTGGAGAGACAGTACACGCGCGCGTCCGCATGCGAGACGGATCGTGGCTGGAAGTCGCTATACCTGACCTGAAAGAGTATGTGACCGAAGAGCTCAACCCGGAAAATAAGAAGGGGGTGGATGGCGCGGAAGTATACGTACCAAGCCCTTTGTTGTCCTCCGGCATGTGTCTTGTAGATACACCGGGCCTGGGCTCGGTCTTCACTGGAAATACGGCAACCACACAGGCATTTATTCCTCACATTGATGCGGCATTGATTGTTGTGGGTGCTGATCCGCCGATTGCGGGTGAAGAGTTGGCGCTTGTTGAAGCAGTTGGTAAGCAAGTGCAGGATTTGATACTCGTGATCAATAAAGCTGACAGAACCAGCGACCCCGAGCGTGCTGCAGCAGCAAGTTTTACGCGCCGAGTTCTGGAAAAGCGGCTACAGCGCCCCATGGGTGAGGTTTATGAAGTTAGTGCAATTGAGCGGATTGAAAATCGGGGTCCGATAAGAGACTGGGAGAAAATGCTGGCGAGTTTGCGCCACCTGGTTGAAGACTCAGGCAGAGATCTTGTGCGAACCGCAGGAGACCGGGGGATTCAACGCCTCAGCGAACAACTGTTGGCTATCATCAGCGAGGATCGCGATGCACTGCTGAGGCCTATCGAGCAATCTGAACGGCGCATCGAACTCATGAAGGAAACCATTCATGAGGCAGGGCGTTCCATGCGCGAGTTGAGCTTCCTGTTTATGGCGGAGCAGCATAGGATCTCAGACTTTCTTGTGGGAAGGCGCCGGCAATTCTTTGCATCAGCATGCACGGAATCTGAAAAGAAATTTGATGAGAAGCTGCCGTCCATTTCTCGCGGCTTTGGCCCGCATTATCGTCGTCGACTGATGCGCCTAGCGCAGGAGATCTCACGGCAAGAAGTTACGCCATGGCTCAAGGTTGAACAGGAAGAGGGAGAGCGCCAATATCGTGCGGTCGCCATTCGATTTGTGGAGATGGGAAACACCTTCCTGAAAAAGTTGGCGGACGCAGGCCTGAGCGAACTGACACGAATGCCGCATGCGCTCGATCCGGAAAAGGGCTTCCGTATACGTTCCAGATTTATTTTCGAAGACTTTATTGGAACAGCGCAGCCGCCTTCGCCGCTGCGTTGGATTGCTGATGTGTTTTTGCCCCTTGTAGGGGGACGCAGGATGATCGCGAATGAGGCCCGGAAATTTTTGAGGCATCTGCTGGAAGTGAACAGCGCCCGTGTTCAAAACGATGTTCTCAATCGTATTCAAGAAAGCCGGGATCGACTTGAGGTGGAGATTCGCAAGCTGCTGCACGAAATCAGTCGCATTGCAGAGCAGGCACTTGAGCGCGCGCGGAGAGTCAAGGAGGAAGGGACTCCTGCTGTGCAGTCGGCGATTGAGCGTCTCGAACGATTTGAAAAAGAGATTATGGCCCTTGCATAAGCAAGCAGATGCAATTTTGGATTCTGCAACATGATTGCCTACTGTACACATTGCTGGCGTGAAGTAAGTTCTGCAGACACGGTATGCCCCAAGTGCAAGGCTGATCTCACGCTGGACAACAGGACGTACGAGGAGAAGTTGATTGGAGCACTCGCGCACCCCTTGCCTGAAGCAAGAGTGCGCATCTGCTGGCTGATTGGGAAGAATCACACATGCGAGGCAGTACCGGACCTGATGCGACTGGCGATGGTAGACGAAGACCTCTTTGTTCGCAGGGCGGCATTGGAGACTCTTGGTGAATTGAAGGATACGAGGGCTATGCAACTCTTACGAGAAGTCAGCCGATGCGATAACCGCTTCCTTGCAGCAACAGCGCTCAAGAGCCTTCAGAAGATTGGCGAGAAGAATGATTGCGTTTCGTGCTCAGGCTAGCGGTTGGGTAGCTGGTGAGGATAATTGCAAAGTTGATGAGATTCATTGTTCTGTAAGTCCGCAGAGGCGAGTGTATTCAGGCAAAGTGGACTGACGCCTACAGAGAACGCAGTATGCCGTATGTGCGGGGAACATTTAGCGGCGAAAGAGCGAGGCAAATCGCCAGATTAGGCACCTTGTCGAGCAAATGCCTCTACCCTATGCCATGGTGGCCAGAGGAGATCTGCGGGAAGGTCGAACGAATCATCTGGCGGGTTTACCTGCTCGGTGAGGCAGGTGAAGACTGGAATGAATTCACAGCCTACGACAAGCACAACAAAGTGCTTGGAGTCCATCGTATCGATGGCTATTGATCGTAGCAGGGAAGAATAGGATGGCATGCCCGATGAGGTCTATTCGTCAGACGGAAGCATGTTCAACAAGAATGTAGGAGCTCCAGAAATCTCATGAATGAGGAGATTGGTGGGGTTGTCGCAGCATCAGCTCGAACAGCGTTGATTTAGTTGAAGGGGCATTGGCCTGAGAAGCGGAGAAATGCCGGCAAGAAGGTGTTGCCTATGACAGAAGATGCCGGATGCGCTGAGTCTTGTGTGGGCGGATTGTGAGAGTGAGGAGATGGCTCACCCGTTGTGAGCATCTGAATTCTGAGGTTATATTGATGTATCAACCGAAGCTCTATGATCCGGAGGCACATTCCTATCGCATTCGCTATGCGATTGCAACGATTCTACGTGATCGTATTGCGAACGAGGGGGCATTCAGGGTCTGCTTTGAAATGCTGGATGAGAAAGAGGTGATCCGCGCGATCTTGTTTCGCGGGTTGAAAAACCCGAGGCTGCGCAGAGCGCTTGAGCGTAGCCACTTGGTTGACCTCACGCACTGGCTTCTTCGTTTCCCGGACCTTGCAGAAGCTTATAGCGCTAGCGAGTTACCCTCGACTGCCGAGCGACTCGTTGTGCAAAGCAAGTGAATAGCAGGGGGTAATACAGAGCGGTGGAGTGTGATTGACAGACCATTGAACCACTGAAGATACTTAAAGTAAGCGGGTGTTGGAGTCCACTCTGATACGCCCATCGAACGAGGGGAAGATGACTCCTGCGCGGTAGAACTCGAGGAGTGAACTGTGCCCGCACGCCCAGCCAATCGGCCGATCTCCTTTTCTGGAGGAGATTCCTGTCATCTAACTAGTTCTTTAAACGATGGACCGGCCGCAGAAAATTCATCCATCCAAAGCATTTTGTGGGATGCAATGGAACAAGATGGTCAGGGTGCGGGACAGGGAATCCCTGATTGCTTTCCGGATTTGAACCTCGATCAGATTATTGATACGATTACGGCTGGTTGGGAAGAATACGATCTGAAGCCAGCCTTCTACGCACCTCTGACGAGCGTTGAGGCGGTTCAATATCGCCAACACTGTTTTCGGGATCTGCTCGAAAACCCCGGTCTGTTGCAGCATGTTCGCTCATTCACTGAGAGCATGCGCGCGATGCGCTCTCATCTCGCGATCTCCGAAAAGCGGTACTACAAGCGCCAAAAGCAAGCTGCCTTTCTCGATGCGATAGAAACATACTGCAGCGCGACGTTGAAACTCTCTGATGGCTTGCTCTCCGTTGGACCAGCATCGAGAGGTTTCCAGGCGCTCCGAGATTTTCTGCTCAAGTATTCTGCTTCGGAAGGCTTCACCGTTCTGAGAAGAGAAACGGAGAAGGTAAGAGCAGACCTCGCCGATGTTCACTACACGCTGCACATCCACCAGGGGAGTGTCACGGTAAATCGCAGGGACTCGGAAGACGATTACAGTGAGGATGTGCTCCAGACCTTCGAGAAGTTCCGACAAGCCGAACCACGAAGCCACCGCTTGAAGGTGCCTCTGTCGATGGAGATGAATCACATTGAAGCACAAATTCTGGATCTAGTAGCGGAGCTTCATGCGGAAGCTTTCATGCATCTCGATGAGTACTGTGATTCCTACCGCAACTACTGTGATGACCGGATTTGCAGATTCGATCGGGAAGTGCAGTTCTACATCGCCTACCTCGAACAGATGGAACCTCTGACGAAGGCTGGACTTTCTTTTTGCTTCCCAACTTTGAGCAGCCATTCAAAAGAGATTCAGGCGCTCGATACTTACGACCTCGCGCTTGCCAATCAGCTTATTCGAGCCCGAAAGGATGTGGTTCAAAACAGCTTTTACTTGAAGGGGCCAGAGCGCATCTTTGTTGTCTCAGGACCGAATCAGGGCGGAAAAACTACATTCGCCCGCACTTACGGGCAGATTCATTACCTGGCTGCACTTGGATGCCCAGTACCTGGTATGGCGGCGAAGTTGTTTCTATTTGACAGGATCTTCACCCACTTTGAAAAGGAAGAGGATATCCAGAATCTACGGGGCAAGCTCGAAGATGAGCTGGTCCGAATTCACGAGATTCTTGGAAAAGCGACATCGAGCAGCATACTCATTATGAACGAGAGCTTCCTCTCGACAACTATGAACGACGCACTCTTTCTCAATCGCCAGGTGATGAAGCGTGTCGCGGCTCTCGACATGCTGTGCGTGACTGTTACATTTCTCGACGAGCTGGCCACCATTAATGAAAAGACAGTGAGCATGGTCAGCATGGTGTATCCCGAGGATCCACAGCGGCGCACGTTCAAGGTAATCCGGAGGCCGGCTGATGGGCTTGCCTACGCTACGGCGATCGCAGAGAAATATCACTTGACCTACGATTCCGTGAGAACGCGCATCGACGCGCGGCAAAGTGAGGTGAGCCGATCATGAAAGTCTTTCTTATGTTTCGTGATCGCGACTTCAGCTTGGAAGAGGCCGCGCCCGCAAACGCGCAGGATCTGATACAGGACCTGGAATTGAATACTCTATTCCAGGCGATGGCCGGCGGCGACAGCTACTTGTTTGAAGTCGCCAGGGTAGCTGTGATGGCAAGCCTCAAAGAGCATGAAGCGATTCTCTACAGGCAGGAGATTCTCTCAGATTGCCTGGAATTCCAAGAGATCGTGAAGGAACTCTACACTTTATCAGTGGATTCGATTGAACGTGAGAACAAGATCTGGGGATGGTTTTCTCTCTCTTCTCCAGATTCCCTGCTGCATCGGTCCGTCGAGGCCCTTGGGCTGTTTGTTGGTTCGCTGGAGCGCCTAAGAAAGCTCGCGGACGAACAGGGTACGAAAATGCGGTCTGAAGGATTTCGGCGGTTCTTTGGCATGATTAGCCAGGAACTGGACGACGATTATCTGCAGGCGGTGAAGAACCATCTTGAGCGCCTCAACTTCCCGAATGGCATTCTTATGAACGCAGACCTAGGGCCCGACTTTCGAGGGAAGAACTACATTCTTCGCAGAATGGATGTGAGGAAGCTCAAGTGGTTCGAACAAGTGCAGGAATGGGTGGGGCAGATCAAACATAAGGATGGCGCAGGATTCACTTTTGATGTTGACCCTCGCGATGAGGCTGGTTTTCGTGCGTTGGAGGCGCTCAGGACGGAGGGCATTGCCAATGTCGCTGTTGCCTTGGCGCAATCGAGTGATCACATACTGAGTTTCTTTAAGGCACTCCGATTGGAACTCGGATTCTACATGGGTTGTCTGAATCTGCGGGAGAAGCTTGTTGCCAAGCAAGAACCTCTCTGTATTCCCACTCCGCTGCTCGAGAAGGACGAGATGCTCCAATGCCGCGAAATCTACGATGTTTGCCTCAGTTTGAATACCGCGACGCGTGTCGTTGGCAACGACATAGCTGGTGAAAATAAAGCTTTGGTGGTGATTACTGGCGCCAACCGTGGTGGCAAGTCGACTTTCTTGCGCAGTCTTGGCCTGGCTCAACTTATGATGCAGTGCGGCATGTTCGTAGCGGCTCGGGATTATCAGGCGAACATCTGCCGCGGCGTCTTCACACATTTCAAGCGCGAAGAGGATGTCGGCATGAAAAGTGGCAAGCTAGATGAAGAGCTTAGCAGAATGAGCGCTATTGTAGAACGAATTACATCTCATAGTGTGCTTCTGCTGAATGAGTCATTTGCTTCAACCAATGAGCGGGAGGGCTCGGAAATCGCCCGCCAGATCGTCCGCGCTCTCATGGAGAAGAAGGTGAAGATTGTCTATGTAACGCACATGTTCGACCTGGCAGACGGTTTTTATCGCCAGCTAAAAAAATGTGCACTCTTTCTCCGCGCCGAGCGTCTGGCCGATGGAACTCGCACTTACCGCCTGATTGAAGGAGCTCCGGAGCCGACGAGTTATGGCGAAGATCTGTTTTGGCGCATTTTTAAGGGCGAGTCTGAAAATCTTCAGGTGCAGGTCAGTGACGAATGGGCTACGGCACGGCGCCTAAGTGGCACTCACACGTGAGTGCATTGGCCGTTGGCTCTAATTGCTGAAGCCACTGATCGAATTCGGCAGGCTCAATTCCAGTATGGATCTGATGATCAGGATGCAATCGGTTCCACTCTAATCTCCTGTGGCTCAGCCAGAGGAGAAACGGAGTGAGCATCGTATCTGGATGACACTGCCTGTCATGTATCCGCATTTGCTCGGGTGTCATATTGTGGTTACGGGCGTACGCAGAATAGCGGCTCTGGAAATTCGCGTTAGATCGCATTCGAAAACGCGGCATCGAAGACCTCCGCGCGGTATCTATAATTCAGATGCGTAAAAAGGATTCCTACGACTCCCTGAGAAGTGGATCGTTATCAAGAAAGTTAGACCAGTAGCGTGACTTGCAATGTCGGGCGATTGTGCGGTTGGAGACTTGCTTTGGAATTCTTTTTGCAGCCTCGAATCATCGTGCAGACGCCGTGCCGTCTCGAGAACCCATCTACCGGGCATGTACCTAGTTCGCAGCACGCCTGATACATGAGCAAAAGCGTAGATTTGGAGAGAATAATTTGTCAACCAAGAGAAGGTGAGCAATCGGTCGGCACTATTCGTCCATGTATAGGAAACTACGCATGTTCCTCTTTAGTGGCCGTCCATTCACTCAATGCATATGTTTCGTGGAATCTGACTGGCACATAGTCCCAATGCGGGCCTGACAAAATCAGCACCACATAATCAACAAGGTGGTGCACATTTCGTTGACACCACAAGCTGGTGCTCGTTAGGCTGCGAACAGAGGAAGTACTAATAGGTGATGGGGTTTCACCGAAGCCGCAAGTTCGTTGGCTGATGACTCCTACCACGCTACTCTGGAGCCAATTTGCGCATTACGAAGCCGAGGACGAACTCTCTGATTCTCTGCACAGCACGGGATCACAGAACGTCACCTCACAAGCCAGCACAATTCTTCAAATTGATTCCGTACGAACTGCAGTGTTTGTTGGTCTTGTTGCTATGCCTGAGTGCCACCGTTGGCTACACACAGAGCAGCACTGATGTGTTAAACCTCCCGCGCTGCATCGAGCTTGCGCGAAATGCGCCATCTTCAGTGAAGAGGGCACGCGAGCAACTTGATGCGGCAAAGTTCGGAGAGCAAGCTGCGCGAGCGAACTTCCTGCCTCAAGTCTCAATCGTGAACGGCTTCACCTATAACAGTCCACTTCTCTACGATCACAATTCCTTCAGCTTTATTGCGCTCAACGGAATCCGGGAATACTCCTCCGCTGCGACTACAACGCTGGAACTGGATTCCTCTGGACGCCTTCGAGCGCTTTACGATCGCGCACGGGCTAACAGGACAATCGCTGAAACGGGTCTTGCGATGAGCGAACGAGACCTGGATCATGCTGTATCCGTTGCGTATTACCGAGTTCTCCTCACCCAAAAACTGGTGGCTTCGGCAAACGAAAACTTGCAGGCAGCGCGCGACTTTGAGACGAAAGTCAGGCAACTTGTAGATGGCGGCGAAGCCTCGCAGGCAGACTTGACCAAGGCATCGCTCGAAACGAGTGTTCTTGAGCGGACGGCCGATTCGATGAAAGTGGAAGCTGAGATGGCAGAGCACGATCTCGTCTCCTACTGGACAACCGGTGCCTCAACGCGTCTATCGCTTGCGGACGATCTCGACCAACAGCCGCCTGAACCCGGTACTTCATCGGAAAGCGCGCCCTATCTCAAGCGGCCGGAGTTTCGGATGCTTGCCGCGCAGATCGCCGGCTTCAAGGCAGACGCTCGCCAAGCCCGAGCGGGCATGTTGCCGCAACTGAACTTGAGCTTCCAATATGGCATCGACGCTAACCGAGTGACGAGCCGGGACCGTGGCTATGCCGGATTTGTTCATCTCGATATTCCAATCTTTGACTTCTTGCGGGCGCGAAGCGAGCAGCGTCAATTTCAGTCAGAGGCGCGTGCGGCGCAAACAGACCTTAGCATAGGTGCGCGTATGTTCTCGAAGGAATATCAGGACGCCCTCAGCCAGGTGAATGGAATCTATGCGCAAATCGCGATCACGCAACGTCAGGTTGACCTTGCCAAAGAGAATCTTCGCCTGAGTCGATTGCGCTTCGAGAGTGGCGAAGGGACAGCTCTGGAAGTGGTTACTGCGCAAAGTGCTCTGGCGCAAGCAGACATCGACTTCTATACAACTCGTGCGGACTATCTCAACGCGCTTACTGCGCTCAAGGTGGCAAGCGGACAATGAAATACTGCGCAGCACTTTTCTTTGTTGGACTGGTCACCTTCGGTTGCCGAGCGGGCAACGATGTCGATAAGAAGGTGATCGTCAATGTCTCGGTGCAGCGAGCGGTAGCCAAGGATGTGCCGCTCACGCTGAGCGCGCCGGCTACCGTTTACGGCAAATCGGAAGCACATGTCTCGGCACGGATTACGGCAAGTGTGCAGAAGGTTCTGATCCACAAGGGCCAGGCAGTGAAGGCCGGACAGATTCTTGCCATCCTCGACCGACGCGATCTGGAGGCTCAGCATGCAGATGCTCTAGCCAACGCGCAAAGTGCGGAAGCTGCCCTGGAGCGAATGGAGCGAGCAACGATTCCTTATCAACTGACGCAGGCGCGCGGTGATCTCGCTGCCAAGAAAGCAGCGTTGGACCTGGCGAAAAAAGTGTACGAGCGCAGAAAGCAACTGCTCACTGAAGGTGCAATCTCCGGGCGTGATCTTCAGACTAGTGAGGCGGAGTATGCACAGGCACAAGCAAACTTTAACGCTGCTCAGACAAATCTCGATAACATTGAGAAACATACTGCCAAGGAAGATTTACGGACGGCGCAGAACAGTCTGGCTCAATCAAAGGCACGAGAGTCTCTTGCAGCCGCGAATCTAAGCTATGCCGAAATCCGCAGCCCATTCGCCGGAACTGTTACGGATCAGCTTGTCTATTCTGGAGATATGGCAGTTGCGGGAGCCCAACTGTTCACCGTTGCCGATGTGTCAATTGCCGTGGCCCGGGCGCAGGTTGACGCAGACCAGGTGACGGCAGTGAAAGTGGGACAACCCTGCTCCTTCTCTAAAAATGACGGGTCCGGGCCGGTCGTCCAAGGAAAGATTACGGTTGTCAACCAAGCGGTGGATACGGCGCGGCGTACCGTCGAAGTGTGGTGCGAAATTCCGAATCATGATGGATCTCTGAGATCAGGCTTCTTCGGATCCGCCAAGATTTCTGTGGGAAATGCGCACCAAGCCATAGTGATTCCGACCTCTGCGATCGAGTTTGAAGAAGGGACACAAACCGGCAAAGTTTACGTTGTAGACAGCAACAACGTTGCCCATCTGCGTACGGTGACAGCAGTGCCGATTAACGATCACGAGGTGCGCGTTTTGACCGGTCTTCATGCGGGAGAACTTGTAATTACGGCCGGCGAATACGGGCTACCGGATAATACTCAGGTCAACCCTGGTGGGGCGAACCAATGACGGCTCGCCTCGCGGATTTCGTCAAGGCACACGGCCGGGCTCTAGTACTCGTCATTCTGAGCATCGCCATTGCTGGCGCGGCCATGATCCCCTCCATTCCGGTCTCAATTTTTCCGGAAACGAATTTTCCGCGCATTGTGATTCTCGTGGATAACGGGATAACGCCTGTCGATATTCAGATGCTGACGGTGACGAGGCCCATTGAGGAAGCGGTGCGCTTTGTACCGGGCATCACCACAGTCCGTTCCGTGACGGGCCGAGGATCCAGCGAGATCAATGTCTTCTTCGATTGGAATGTCGATATTCTGAATGCTTTGCACCTGGTGCAAGGACGCATTTCGCAGATTCAGCCTACTCTGCCGCCAGATGCGCACTTTTACATCAACCGCCTCACCTTCTCTGTTTTCCCCATCGTGGGGTTCAGCATCACCTCGGATACACACAGTCTTTCTGATCTTTGGTCGCTGGCATACTACGACCTCGCGCCGCGGCTCTACCGTCTCCCCGGCGTTGCTGACACGCGCATTGTTGGCGGACGCCGTCCTGAACTGCACATACTTGTTGATCCAGCGAAGCTCAATGCACTGAATATGCCGCTGACAAAGGTTGTCGATGCCATCCGCAACAGTAACCTGATTGAACCGGCGGGTATGGTGCAGGAGAACTTTCATCTCTACCTGACTACTGTAACGGGGATGCTGAAGAGTCGGCACGATGTCGAAAATGTTGTCGTGGGGGTGGCCAAAGGAACGCCGATCCGCATCAAGGATGTTGCCACGGTGTCTCCGGGGGAGGAGCCTGTTTATAACATCGTCACGGCTAACGGACATGCTGCGGTGCTAGTGAACGTGTTGCAGCAGCCCGCCGGCAACACTGTTCAGATTGCCAATTCAATCAATGATGTTCTCGCTGAGGTGCGGCGCACCTTACCTCCCGACATCCATCTCTCCACATATTACGACCAGTCCCAACTCGTGCGTGAATCGATTAACGGTGTCACAGAGAGTATCATCATCGGTTTGTTTCTCGCGATTGTAGTATTGCTACTCTTCCTGCGGGACTGGCGTATGACTGTCGTAGCAGCGGTAGTGATTCCCATTGCAGTATTTTTTGGCATCGTGATGATGAAGCTCTTCGGCATGAGCTTCAACTTGATGACGCTGGGTGGCATCGCTGCCTGCATCGGCATTGTGATCGACGACGCCATCGTTATGGTAGAGAATATCTCCATCCACATCGCGATGGGGAGATCACCCTGGGAAGCGTCCAGCGCAGCGATTCGAGAGCTTACGCCGGCACTCATTGGCGCGACACTGACTCCCATTGTGGTCTTTGTGCCTCTTGTCTTCCTGGGCGGAATCACTGCTGTCTTTTTCCGGGCACTTGCGATGACGCTGGTAACAACGCTGGCAGCCTCCCTGCTTCTGGCCATCTTTTTCACTCCTGTCATTGCCGGAATCTTCCTCCGGCCAGTTCGTGTGCCTGCGGGAATCTCACTGGAGAAAGCTGAAGAACACCAGGAAGGCCCTGTGCTGCACATGATTTCGATGCGTTACCAGAAGGTCCTGCTGTGGAGTCTTCAGAACACTGGGAAGATCATGCTGATTGCAGTCGGCACTCTGCTCATTAGTGTTGTTGTCTACAAGTTATTGGGTACGGGCTTTCTTCCTGACATGGATGAAGGGGCCTTCGTTCTCGACTACCGGACGCCTCCTGGGACATCGCTCCAGGAGACAAATCGTATTCTGGATCATATCGAAGAGTATCTGCGCGAGACGCCCGAGGTGGAGAGCTACTCGCGCCGGACCGGAGCTCGTCTGGCGCTTGCCATCGCCGAGCCGAATACGGGAGACTTCCTGATTAAGCTGCGCAAGAAGCGGTCGCGTTCGCTGGATGAAGTTGCCTCGGAACTTCGCGACAGGATCAATCATTCCGAGCCGGCGATTCAAGTGGAGTTTCCGCATATTCTTGAGGATCTGGTTGGCGACCTGGCCTGGTCACCCGACCCGATTGAAATCAAGGTCTACAACCAGAACGAGGCGGCATACAAAGCGGCAGCGAAGGCGATTGAGGCATGGCTCCCGAAGGTTCGCGGCGTTGTGGATGTCGAAGATCAGGTGGTCACCATCGGTCCCAGCATGAACTTTCGCGTTGATCCGCAGCAGGCCGCTCTGGCCGGATTCAGCACTCGGGATGTTGGTGATCTTGAGTCTACGATTCTGGACGGCCAGCTTGCGTCGAATATCATTCAGGCTGATCGGCTCATTGGCCTGCGTGTGCGGTATCCGCTTCAAGAACGGGCCTCATTCCAAGATTTGCAGCACCAATTGATCACTTCACCTACGGGACAGTCTGTTACCCTTGCCGCTATCGCCCACAAGGAATTGGATCCGGAGCAGACTGAGATTCATCGGGAGAATCTTCGCAACCTCGATGCTGTCAAGGCGCACCTGGAGGACCGGGACCTAGGCTCGGCGATGGCGGAGATTCAGAGGCGCCTGCCGAAGGAAGTGACACTGCCACCGGGCACGGAGGTGGAATACGGTGGGCTGTACCAGATTCAACAAGAGTCGTTCGCCGGGCTTACTCGCGTGTTATTGGCCTCAATGTTCCTGATATTTATTGTCCTTGTTTTTGAGTTCCGCTCATTTGCTCATCCGATTGCCATTCTCGTTGCGACGGTACTCTGCGCGTCGGGGAGTCTGCTGGCGCTGCTCGTTACGCATACAACTCTGAATATTTCGTCGTTCATGGGTATCATCATGGTGATCGGCATTGTGCAGAAGAACGGCATTCTCATGCTTGATTCCGAAAGCCACTTTACGAGCCAGGGCATGGAACTGCCCCACGCCATCTTTAACGCGGGGCGCAGGCGTCTGCGTCCGATCCTCATGACCGCGCTTGCAGCGGTTTGCGGTATGTTGCCGCTGGCCATCGGAGTTGGATCGGGCGCTCAGCTGCTGCAGCCGCTCGCCATTGCCGTGATAGGGGGGGTGGCAGTCTCGATGCTGCTTTCTTTGCTGATGACGCCGGCGTTGTTCTATATCTTGCGCCAAAGAGGCTTATGAGCAGGATGAAGGCACGGCATGCGAGTCGTGTCATTCACCACGTTCGTTGTCTAAGGCGAGTCACTTCATGGGAGGACCAATCCTCAGCAACAGGTGTATACGAGCGAAGATGTATGTACGGGAATACTCTTTATGGCAGGCGTGCAGTTCGCAGTTCAGCCCCACTGTGAATGAGAACGACGCGAATGTATGCGTACTTGATGTGATGCAATGACGTGAACCCAAGTTAGGACACTGCTCCACAACATTGAGCGGATAAGTGCAAATGGAATTCGGAAACGAGATTCTTCAGCAGCAACACGATGAGCAGCGGAATTCAAGATACAATGCTGCCCTTAAGTTTGTGGTTGTTATCGGAGTGATGAGTTTCTTTGCCGATTTCACGTACGAAGGCGCACGTAGTGTCTATGGCCCATTCCTTGCAGGCCTGGCAGCCAGCGCAACCGCAGTGAGCATAGTCACAGGGTTCGGTGAATTGGTTGGCTACGGCTTTCGTCTGGTTTCGGGCCGCTGGGCTGACCGAACTGGAAAATTTTGGCCCATCGCAATTTTTGGCTATTTTGTGCAGCTGTTGGCAGTGCCTGCGCTGGCGCTGGCGCACAACTGGCCGACTGCAGCTGCATTGATTATCCTGGAGCGCTTCGGGCGTGCCACGCGCAATCCGCCACGTGATGCAATGCTCGCCCATGCGGGCAGCGAGATCGGCTTCGGATGGGCCTTCGGCGTGCACGAGGCGTTGGATCAGTTTGGCGCGCTGTTTGGACCACTCCTTGTAGCTGCAATTCTGGCCTGGAGGGGAAGCTATCGTTTTGCCTTTGCGGCACTGTTGATCCCGATGGCGATTTGCCTTAGCCTTGTGCTGACCGCTCGCCATTTTTATCCTCGGCCACACGATTTGGAAGTCAAGACCGGCAACGTGAAAACGAAGGGTTTGCCGGGGGTGTTCTGGATATATCTGATGGGCGCGGCGCTAGTTGCAGCCGGCTTCGCCGATTTTCCGCTCATTGCCTACCATTTCACCAAAGCGTCATCCGTGCCGAAGGAGTTGGTGCCGGTGGCTTACGCGATTGCAATGGGTGTGAGTGGCACAGGGTCCCTCGCGTTCGGAAGGTTGTTCGATCGCTTCGGAGTCATGTTGGTCATCCCGCTGACGTTCATTGCAGCGGTATTTGCTCCACTGGTGTTTCTAGGCCAATTCTGGCTGGCCATCATTGGCGCGGCGATCTGGGGCCTCGGCATGGGGGTGCATGAATCCATCATTCCTGCCGTGGTCGGGCCTATGGTCTCACCGGATCGGCGAGCTTCGGCTTATGGACTCTTTACGGCAGGTTATGGAATTTTCTGGTTTATCGGCAGCGCAATCATGGGAGTTTTATATGATCGCTCCGTCACTGCTACGGTTGTATTCTGCGTCTTGACCCAACTCGCAGCCATCCCGCTGTTTGTCATTGTTGGAAAGCGAATAGCCGATTCACGGATAAAATCGTGAGCCAGTGTTCATGGCCGAAAAGCCAATTGAGCCTGTGCAGCCCCCTACTTTCGGGAGAATGCGATACGAAGGTTCTCTACTGTCTGACGGTCTTTGCTGTATTCGCGAGAGCGTGGCCATCGCGGCGACTCAGAGTTCCAGGGAAGAATCTGCAATGCGTAGAATGAACGGACTTAAGCACTAGGGAATGAGATCAAACTCATCGGCAGCTTCTTCATCTGTACTATGTGGAAAGGGTTACTTCTCCCGGCGTCCCATGCGGTAATCGAGATATAAGATATGAGACTTGATCTGATCCCCAACCCAGTACCTTGGGAAGTGCGCCATCTTTATCATGTGCACGATGCTTCCCGGGTTTCCCTTGCTCCAGTCGACCAGCGATCTTAGAGTTTCCTCCAGGTTGGATGCGCACAAGTTGGCCCGCCGCGCTTCCCACCTGGCAAACTCTAAAGCGATTTGAGGCGCGAATTCCTTCAGCGCGAGCCGCTCGGAGTTTCTGGCGCACATGGGGTGTAATGTGCCGATATCCTCCATATGCGGCGTGCGCGCCACAAATATGACAGGCGTGCGATCAAAGTAATTCAAATCCTTGATGAGGCCGGTCACAACTCGGGAGGGGCTGCTTATATGGTCAAGTGCAAGCAGAAAGGGGTGACTGTCCAGTGCGCGTTGTACGACACCCTTAAGCCCCGAACTGCTGAGCGCCTCCGGATGTGCAGGAAGCTCTACGCCCGGTATTGCAAGGCGACGAAGCTCCGCAAACATTGTCAGCAGCATCTCTCGCGGGGATTCCACACGCGGCACAAAAAGTGCGAGCGGCTGGGTCTTTACAAAAGCCCGCAGTAGGCGCGTTTTCCCTATGGCCTCGGGTCCAAAAATGAGGATCGATTTCCGCTTTTCAGCTTGGGACTGCAGGCGCGACATCTCCTCCGTCCGCTCAACGGCAGCAAAGAAGATATCTGGCTCGATGTTGCCGTTATAAGCGAGCTCGGGCACGGCAACAGCCTCATTTGGCAACGGTGCTGTGAAGGAACCGCTCATGGCTCGACCGGATTACCTCGTATGCTGCAGCGCGATTCTTCCACCCAAGCACCTTTGTCTCCTGCTCCTCGAGACTCTTGTAAACGGAAAAGAAGTGCTCGACTTCACGGAGGATATGCGGCTCAATGTCCGTGTAGTTTTCAATGCCGGTGAACCGTGGATTGCCCATGGCAAACGCGAGAATCTTTTCATCGCAGACCCCATGGTCCAACATCTCAAACATGCCGACGGGGCGGACGGAATAAATGCATCCTGTAAAGGTTGGCGTGTCGCCGAGAATCAGGATGTCCAGTGGGTCGCCGTCCTGCGCAATCGTCTGCGGAATGAAACCATAATCGCCTGGGTAATGAACCGGGGAATGCAGAACGCGGTCCAGCACGAAGACATTCAGGTCGCGGTCATATTCGTACTTGTTCGTGCTGTCTTCGGGGATTTCGACGACCGCCGTCAGCACCTCAGGGGCTTTGTCGCCAATGGGAAGCTCAAGGTAGCTGTTCATATCTCTCCTTACTACTTACCTTGCAATGCAGGGACACAATAAAACCCCTGCCATTTGCAGGGGTCATCAGCCGATCCATATTGGGCGGCGGTTTATGGTGGATCCCTTCACCATCTTCAACGTAGCATATTTCCAAATCATGCCGCAATGAAATCGCCCTGTGTCGCGGAATCGGTTCAGCCAACCATTTGAGGAAGATCAAATGGCTACGGATTCATCTGACTGGCAGTTCTCCTCGGCGGGGTTGGGTCCCTCTTACGAGAGCAGGGATTGGACATTCCATGGTGCGCACAAGCTGCGATGCCCCGTCAGCATCAGAAGTAGCAACTGGGAAGCGCGGCGCTCCTCTTCGCTGGTCAAATGCCGTCGCAGGGCATCGTGCCGGAGAGCGAACCGCTGCGAGTCTTCCGCCAATCGCTCGAAGAATCGGGCATGGGCGCTCAACAAGGACTCGGCTACCGGTCCCTTTCCCAACTGGCTGACAAGCATTGCAAGGTGGAGAAGGCAGAAGGCGGGCAGCTTGTGGTTCGACAAAGCCTCCGATTTCTGCAATGCGGCTACTGCCTCATTGACTGCTTTGCGTTCTGCCTCGACGCGAACGCGGCAGACCTCGCATGTGTCCTGCGAGCCGCCAAGCCGTGTAATTCGTTCTGCGGTCCAGGAAGAGCCGTCGTTGCGGAATGCCAATTGCTGAAGCTCAGCCGCCATTCTGTGGGCAAGTTCAGGGTATGCGGTACATACTCCGTAGGGCGAGGAAATGTTTTCGTACTGCCATGTATGAAGCGAACAAAAGCCACCCTTCTTCGCATGCTCCCGCTGGATATCCCTGTTAATGACCAGGTCATATTGATACTTGCTGAGAAAATGAAAAATGGCATCCAGCACCTGGCCGCAAATGCGGCATCCGCTTCGTTTCTCCAACTCAAGCGCAATTTGGGTTGATGGATTCTCATCTACATAATGCCCTTGCTGCTCCGGAGGCAGATTCGCCTCCGGATTACGTAACTCGTGGAGCTGATCCAGGAGGGATTCATAAATAGGCCGTCTTTCGACCTCTTTCTCCAGGTTCCGTCTCTCGAGAAGAAAGTTCTGGATGCGCTCGTACATGTTGGAGAGAAAAGCCTCCGCTCGTTCTTCCATGAGAAATCGGAGCATTTCTTCTTCAAACTGAAGAATCCCGCATTTGGCAACAAGATCCGGTTGCTGTGACTGCTTCCCCTCCACCGCTTGTCGCGCCGAGACAGAAAAGATCTGCGGAGACCTTTGAAACGAGAAACGCTCCAACTGAGACTTAACGTAATCGAGAACCTGTTTGCGCTCATCGTCGCCGATCGTGTCCTGTTTATTCACGATCACGAAGAGGGCTTTGTTCGTCTCGCGGATTTTGTACAACGCGCGATTTTCTTCATCGGAAAGCGGACTATCAAAGCTGGTGATCAGAACGAAGGCATCGGCCTCCGGAAAAAATCTCTCCGTGGTCTGCGTGTTTTCGGCAATCGCGGAGCCAAGCCCTGGACTGTCAACGAAGTAGACTCCGCGGCGAAGTAACTCACCCGGCAATTCAATTTCGGCTACTGACACGTTCTTGACGTTGCCGGGGTTGGATTGCTGGGTGACATATTCGGCCAGGCGATCTAGGGGAATTTCCTGGCGCAGTCGCGAATCATTGAAGTGCAGGACGACCTGGGTGCGGCTCCCGTATCGGACAGCAGTGATGACCGAGGTGAGAGGAAGGATGCCTGTGGGCAGATAAGCCGCGCCCAGAATTGCATTGATTAAGGTGGACTTGCCTCGGCTGAAGCGCCCAACCAGCATAAGATTGAAGCGGTCATCGGCCAGGCGCATCAAGAGATCACGCGAGACAGAGAGCAAGTCCTGGTCTTTTGTGTCGACCGCTTGAGCAGCACGAATGATCTCCGCCAAGGAGAATTTCGTCTGCTCATACTGTTTCAGATCCATCGCTATCACCACATCAATCTTCTTTGAGGCCATTCGCGCTGAGCAATCAGGCGGCGCCTGATTTTTTCTCCTTCATCTCACTGCCAAGGATGTGAAGGAGAATTCTCCAAAAGGGAGACAGCCACTCGGGACGTTCTCCTCTCGTTTCATGCTGAGCGCGGATTTCTCTTGCAGCCTGCCGCGCGAGCAACGGCCAAGCATCCAGAAGTTCGAGGGTCTCAGTTTCCTGCGCCCAATTCATATCTACCGACGACTCAATCAGCGCGGTGATAATTGCAAGTCTTTCAGCCGATGGGGCGAATTGCAGGCCGAGGGTGGCGGCTGCAATCACAGCATCCCTATCCTCATCCTGCAGGAACCCGCGCAAGTCGGGCCACTCATTCATGCTTATTCCGAATTCTACGAGCAACTGCAAGGTGGCACGCTTGCGACGTGACGCATTTGATCCATGAATCGAAAGATGGGTGAGTCCACGCAATAGCAAGATCGCGTATGCTCTGGCTGCTTCCGGGACTTTGCGTAAACCCTCCTTGGCGTCCTCACGGCAGAGGTCGTCTTCCAGCAAATTAAAGAGCAGGGGAACACTTTCGGGCCAGCAGTATTGAGAGAGCGCTTGAACAAGTCCGCTGGTCGGGCGATGTTCCGCAGCATCCAGCAGAACCCGGAAAGTGGCCGGAGACTCGTAACGCATCAGCTCGCGGGCAGCGGCGCTGCGTACAGCGTCTTCAGCGAACAGAACTGCGGCGTCACCGGGACGTACATTCTCTTGGAGATAATGGAGCAGGCTTGAGTAGGCGCCGAGTGCGCCCAGGATACGAACGGCCCGGCAGCGTGGCACAGAAATCGATCTTGGACGAGATGCCACTAGAAATCGCTCGACAAAAGGTATGACTCTTTGTCCAAGCGAAATCAACTGCTCCGCCGCTCGGTCTCCGTCGACAAGGGAGTCCAGTGCGGCAATCAGCTGCGCAATCGTTTCGTCCGAAACATCGTGTGCCGGACCTGTCATACCTCGATCTCATGCTCTATTTTGCTTGTCGTGTACCAGTCTTCACGCACAAGGGGTAGCTGGCTTTTTCCCTTCTCCGGTCGGCTCAAGAGAACCTGGTAGACGGCAATGTCTCCCCTACGAAAAGCTGCGGCCGACCCCGCCATGTACAGCAACCATATTCTGTAGGTTGTCTCCGGTACATAATTCAGCAGCTCGTCTCGGCTCTGGCGGAGCCCCTCCACCCATTTGCGCAATGTGAGCTCGTAGTGTTCACGCAGATTCTCCACGTCACGTACTTCAAAGCCTGAGTCTTCTGCCGCAATCATCGCTTCCGAAAGCGTCACAAGTCTGCCGTCCGGAAAAACATAGCGATCGATAAACGAGTTATCACGGACGGGGGACTGGGCGGAACGCGCGATGCCGTGATTCAAGAACGTACCGCCCGGCCGTAGAAGCCGGTGAACAGCGCTAAAGTATGTGGGCAAGTTTTTCAGGCCTACGTGCTCAAACATTCCGACGCTCGCAATCTTGTCAAATGAGCCGCGGAGTGCTTCGCAGTCTCTATAATCGCGCAATTCCACTGTGCATCTTTGCTCGGTCCCGGCATCTTTGATTCTGCGCAGTGCCGTCTCTGCCTGAATTGTGCTTAGGGTGATGCCATGAGCGCGGGCGTTATATTCTCGTGCAGCATGCAGCACAAGGCTTCCCCAGCCGCATCCGATGTCGAGAAAACTCTCAAGCGGTTGCAGCCGCAGTTTGCGGCAGATTAAGTCAATTTTTTGGGTCTGGGCCGCTTCGAGTGAATCGCTTGCAGACCGAAAGTAGGCGCACGAGTAGGCCAGCGTGCTGCCCAGCCAAGGACGAAAGAACTCCACCGGCTGATCGTAGTGATACGCGATGGATGCGCGGTCCCTTCCCTTGGAGTGGCGCGCTCCCTGGCGGAACCATCGCTCAGATCGCGCGGCAGTGCGCAGGAAAAAGTCGGCTACACGACGCTGCAAACTGCGTGGGCGGTTTAGGAGATACTCCGCGACGGTAAAGACGGAGAAAATGTCCCCTTCAACGTCGATTTCCTGGTTAATGAATGCTTCGCCGAGTGTGACCTCGTTGGGTTCCGCTATGATCGCTGCCAAAGCGTGCGGGGTTTCAACACTGACGGTGAATACGGGCCGTTCCGCGGGGAGTGAAACCCACTGCCAGCCATCCCATAAGCGAATTGCAAATGTCGGGCCAGTGTAGTCTCGAAATAAATCATTCAACAACTTGAGTCGCTGCGTTTGTTGAGCTTCGGGCATCGTCCTTTCCACCTCGCTTCCTGGATGTGTGTCTCCATGGCCTGCATTATCGCTTAGCAGTCTTCCCAGCCGGCACTTCGCCTGTGCGAAGCACAGTTATCAATGCATCCTGATCTTCCCGTGTAATTGGCATGGTCCGGATTCCACGGATAGTGTCGTCCATCGGGTATTCATACTCCCGAAGAGCCATGTTGCCGTCTTCCCATACTGCGTAGCATGCCAATGGCCGGCCTGTCTTGGGTTGGCCTATACTGCCCGGATTGATAATGGCGGTTTTACCTTCCTGGCGAATGAATGGGGTATGCGTATGCCCAACAACAAGCACGTCCGTGTCCACGCAGTTGACCTGTTCGATCCAACTCGGAGAGTTTGCGGCGCAGTAGCCGAACAGCGGGTCGGTCGGCGTGGCATGGACCAGGTAAAACCGTGTCTTGCCAATAATCGTTTCTTGATAAGTGGGCAGGCCCTTGAGATAGGTCAGGTCGCTGTCTGTGCAAATGTCCAGGGTGTAGCGAAGTGTGTCTGCTGCCAGTCTCTTATATGGCGTGGAACACTGGGGGTCTGTCTTGAAGCCGGCTGCGTAGTCGTGGTTGCCACGCACCACAAGATCAGCGTTTGCACGCACCCACTCGATCACTTCATGAGGATTGGGGCCGTAGTCGACAAGATCGCCGATACACCACAATTCGTCGTACTGATGTTCAGGCAGCGCCTTGAGTGCTGCGATATTTGCATGGATGTCTGAGACAATGACGATTTTCACAGTTTCCCCCACTCCCGGCGCGCAGCTCTAATCGCGCCTTTCCCTAGAGATTCCAGTAATGTGGGGGTCAGTCCGATGAGCAGGAGACCCCCCGACGCAAATTCGTCAGGGGTCATCATCCGCCCATCTTAAGCAGACTGAAAAGGATGGAACAGCAGTTCAGGCGAACCCCTTCGCCTTTTACACCCGATACATCAGATGCACAGACAAGAATAACAGATGCAGTTGTATGAATCGTGGTGCTGCGAGGCTTTGCCCGCATCGATTTGGGCTGCGAGCCGGCGCCGGATGAGGCGACGATCCTGCGCATGCGCTATCTGTTGGAGGAGCACGGCCCGAGCAGACAGCATCCGGATATGGAGAACCTTAAACTAGCCATCTGCGGCGTTCGCATCACGACAGGCATCTTCGTCGATGCAGCGGAATTCAAGTTATAGGTGCTTGCTGCGACTTTGATTAGAGGACCCTGGCAGAATGCTGGCAGTGCGGAGCTGATTGGCTTGCCCTGCACAAGATTCAACCGTGGGGCGGGTGTTGGGTTGGCATAGCGAACGACGGAGCCGAATTGCCATTTTCCGTTCATCTTGCGATACTGTTTATGGCTTACCGGATGACTCTCCATCTCTATTCCGTTCATGTTTAGCATTGCAGGGCTTGACAGGAAGAGCGGCTAGGAAAAGAGCGGACAGGAATCGGGATGCGTCTGCAAGTAATTGAAAAATGGCGCTATCGTCTAGGGGTTAGGACGTGAGATTCTCAATCTTAAAACACGGGTTCGATTCCCGTTAGCGCTACCAAAGATTGAAGGCAAAGCCCGCCCAATGGCGGGCTTTTGTATGCTTTGGTAATCGCTCTTCAGTAATTGTTCTCGCTTATCTTTGCTTGTATTTACGTTCTACGTATCAGAAAATGGTACGCACGCAGCGTGTTGTGCCTCCCGATTTTCTTGGGGCCATCACAGGCGCGCATAGGGGGACACGCCTTGGGCACAGTTGATTGCCTCCGGTTTAAGGCTAGCCAACGTGCGTAGGGCGAGATTTTTGCATATCGAAGCTGAGTAGGACGAATCTGTGAAGAGCTGTACGCAGCGGATGAGGCCTCGGGCAATTCTCCAACGCGTGGATAGATGGACGAGTGTATATGGAAGCCGGGAAGTGCCGCGCATACAACAAGGCCAGGCAAAGCGAACTGTGCGCACAGGCGACGGTCATTGATTCCGCGCTTGACCCTTTGCGGGTTTTGAAGGTGCTGATTGAGGGCTTGGACGAGGAGACCGAGTCGGGCATTTATCTGAAAAACTTCAGCGGTATTCCGGTGGCTGGTGCGCTTTCTTCCTTTGACCTGGTGTACCTGGACA
Organism: Acidobacteriota bacterium; assembly: GCA_021818105.1. Taxonomy (GTDB): domain Bacteria; phylum Acidobacteriota; class Terriglobia; order Terriglobales; family Acidobacteriaceae; genus Telmatobacter. The sequence goes on along the minus strand of JAKAFB010000030.1, from coordinate 2,275 downwards.
AGAGCGAACGGGTGATGGACGGCGTTGCATTGTCGCCTGACTTTGAGGCCATGCCGTTTACGGGGCGTGCTGCGTCTGCTCTTGTGCTGCCGTCGGGCACACTTGCTCGCTCGCGCACGATGAAGGGGGACGCTCTCATCGTGACTGTGGTGAAAGAGGCGGAGGACAAGCCGGTGCGCGCTGGTTCCGTGGCTAAGCCTGCAGAGCCCGCATTCAGCACTGATTGGCTGTCGCGGGATCGACCTCTTGACGCGCTCACTCCTGCTGGAGCAAAGGAGAGTAAGCCTGTACAGAGCGAGGCCGATACGGACGAGGCTGCAGTTGTACCCAGGGATTGGGACATTGCACTCAAGCATGCTGAGGCGGTACCGGAGGCAGTGGAGTCAGTCGCCGAAGGCGGGGTAGTTTCTGAAGAAGCGGGGAAGCCGGAGAAGGAGCAAGAGGCGGTTTCACCTGTACTAGCGATCGACAATACGGTGGACAGCGCAGGAATCGCAGAAGAAGCAGAAGCAAGGCCAAGGCAGACTGCAATCGGACCAGATCGGGGCGGGGAAACTGAGCAGACCGGAAGGCCAGTAGCGGCGAGTTCCGAGGACGAACAGCTGGTGTTTGTCTTTGCCGATGAGGTTGTGGGCGAGCCTGAGGTAGTCTCTGTGGAATCTCTACCAGCGTCTGCGGATGGAGGAGCGAAGCCCGAGACGGAAGCACCTGTGCTGGGCGAGGGAGCTGGTAAGAAGCATGTCGAGTTACCGCAAGCAGCGGCTTTTGAGACAAAGGAGCTTGAGGGAAAAGCGGACTCGCTGGAAGCTGATTTGCGGCGCCTGGTGACCCAACGGCTAGATGAGGTGGGGAAGGCAGGATCGCGGGTGAAGGAGGAGCCGCTTGAACAGGCGTTGCGGCGGCTTGTCTCTGCACGGGGAAGCCGGCTGAAGCGCATTCGGCTTTGGACTTCATCGGTACTTGCCAAGGGGTTTAGCGGTTCTCCTGCCCGGACAAGGGCAATCAAGGCGGCGCAACTGGGCCCGGTGGACTGGGTGGGTGATCAGCCGCGGCGTGCTATTGCTTCTGGCGACTCCGCTGCCCCCCAGCAACAACAGCCCGCCGTGAAGGAAGCGCTGAAGATCCGGTTTCTGCGACGGATTGATTACTTTCTGCGCTGGCTCAACTACGAGGAAGATCTGCCGCAGATGGTCAAAGAAGCGGACGAGGATCAGCGTCGCGGCGAGAGGATGCCATTCCCGAACATGATCGCCTTTTTCTGGACTGGCGGTGTTCCGAAGCCTTACAAGATTGGCAACATCAGCGTGAGCGGGTTTTACCTGATGACGGATGAACGCTGGTCGCCGGGAACTGTGATTCGCATGACCCTGCAACGCGGGGATCTCACGGCTGACAATCCAAGAGATGCGATTACGGTATTTGCCAAAGTTGTCCGGTGGGGGCCGGATGGCGAGGGATTCGAGTTCGTGCTGACAAAACTGCTGGAGTAAGGAGCGTGCAGCGCGGGAGGCGGGCCGCGCGGGCTACTCCGTGCCTGGATGGCTGAGAGAATCGGCGCGTGGCACCAGATGCATGTAGACGGACTGTGGCATGTCGGTCTTCCAGTGGCTGGTGACGCGGGCGTAAAGAACAAATCCGAAGAAGATGTAGGCAAGCACAGCAGTGACGGCGACCGGGCCGAGCGTGCGTCTTGCCCAGCGTTGGGCCGGTGTGGGGGCCTTGAGCGGAGTCAAGGCGAAGTGCAGAGCGTCCTGCGCGGGGCAGGCGGCCACACACTGCATGCAGGCGCTGCACTCGGCGGAGCGGATCTGCACGAGCTTGTCGACGGGCAGGGCGGCGGGACAGGCTCGCGCGCATTTGCCGCAGTCGATGCAGGCTTCGGCATCCCGGCGGATTTTGATGGGGCTGAGCAGAGAGGCGAGACCCATGAGAGCGCCGTAGGGGCAAAGGTAGCGGCACCAGAAGTTCTGGATGAGCATGGAGAGCAGCACGAGCAGGCCGAGGATGATGGCGGCAGTCTGGCCCATGTGGCGGAAGAAGTTGAGCATGCGAACGTCGGCCACGAGGCCATACGGCGTGGCCATGAAGAGCTGGAGCGCGGCAGCGGACATGGTTCCGATGAAGAAGAGGAAGAAGCCAAGCAACAGATATTTGAGGCCGCGTAGAGGGATATCGGCCCATTTAGGCAGGCGCAGGTTGCGGCCGAAGACTTTGACGCCGATGTTCCAGAGCAACTCCGAGATGGTGCCGACTGGGCAGAGCCACGAGCAAAAGG
>JAKAFB010000107.1 GCA_021818105.1 Acidobacteriota bacterium | reverse complement strand
GAAGCTGACGTTCTACCACTGAACTACTCCCGCCCATTAGAACCAATAATTGACGTCGAGTGACCGATCACCGTCCATCAGCCTGGAATCAACTCCATCCGCGGCCTCGCTGACAGCAGGTCAATCTCGTACAGTATCGCCGACTCAGCAACCGTTGGCAATGCGTCCCGGTTGTCTGGAAGAATGGCAACCCCGGTCCGAGGTTCATGCTCATAGAAAGCGAACCCATGATTCGCCTGCTTGTAAAGGTCAATCGAAAATCGCTGTATGGACGGACCATCTCGCGGATCAATGGCCCGTCAGCGGAGCGCGATTGTGGTTGCGCTCCGCTGGCTTGCCTGATTGTGCAGTCCGCATCGGAACCCCGTGCAAACACTATTCTGGCAATGCAAATTGGCCGTCAATGTGGAACTTCCCTGTCACACCCGGTGCTCCGGTTTCAGGCTGGCCTCCACCGATGCTGATTGTGTAATTTCCCTGGGCGATGATCGGATTGCCATCGCCGGTCACCATGCCCAGATCGCGCGGCTTCAACTCAAAATGGACCTTTTGGCTCGCGCCGGCTTCCAGATGAATACGCTCGAATCCGCGCAGAGCAATGCGGGGAGCACCCTCAACCTGCGGAAACTTGAGGTAGAGTTGCACGACCTCGTCTCCCGCGCGCTTGCCGGCATTAGTCACAGTCACATCCGCGCCCAAAGGCTGCCCGGCTGCAATGGCCTGCTTCGGCACGCTCAGATCGCTGTAACTGAAGGTCGTATAGCTGAGCCCGTAGCCGAACGGATAGAGTGGCTTGCCGCTGAAGTAGCGGTAGGTTCGGTTCTCCATTCCGTAGTCTTCAAAGTGGGGCAACTGGTCCACGCCCGTGTAGAAGGTCACGGGTAACCGGCCTGCTGGATTGTTTTTCCCGCTTAGCGTTTCAGCCACTGCCGCGCCGCCCTCTTCGCCGGGGTACCAGGCCTCAAGAACGGCGTTGGCATGCTGGTTAATCCAGTTCACAGCCAGCGCGCTGCCATTGATGAGCACCACAGCGAGAGGCTTGCCGGTCGCCGCCACAGCTTCCACCAGGTCTTCTTCCGGCTGGGGCATGTCAATGCTGGTGCGATCCCCGCCGAGGAATCCGGGCTCGCTGACCGGCATCTCTTCACCCTCAAGCTGGCTGGTGATTCCAACCACGGCGATTACCGCATCTGCATTCTTCGCCGCGGCGATTGCCTCTGGTGAAACCCCGTGATTCGCCTTGGCCCAGATCAGTTCCGCATGCGGCTTGCTGTTCCTTGTTCCGTACGAGATCTCGAGCGCGACCTTCTGACCCTTTTCCAGGTGGACGCGGCCCACGCCTGCTGCAAGTCCGCGCGTGCCTCCCCCGAATGCTGTCGCTATCTGCTTGCCATCCACGCTCAGCCTTCCGAAGCCTTCGCAGCGGATCCCAAGCAGGAAGTCGCCCGATTCCGTGGGTGTGAGATACCCGGACCACTGCACGCCAAACATCTTTCTTCCGGCAATCTCTGTAGGCACATTGCTTTCGGTGAGCTTTACGTTGGGCTCCGTACGGCTGACAATTGGCTTCGCACTCGCCCCTGTGCCGGGTTGGCCTCTTCGCATGCCTTCGTTGTAGTCAGCCTTCAGCCCGGGCTTGCCATCAGGAGTGGTGAGCGCCGCGTCAGGCACGGGGCTTCCATCCGCGCGAAGGAACTGCGTTCCCGGCACGAAGGTGATGGTTGCATTGGGGAACTCAGCATGGAGCCCGTCGAGGATGGAAACGATATGTGTGGGCTGGCCGGCATAGTTTCCTATCAGCGGTCTCGTCTGGTCGGCAAGAGGCCCGACAACAGCGATTTTCCGGATCTCCGGTTTCAGCGGAAGCAAGCCGTCGTTCTTCAGCAGAACCATGGACTCATTTGCCAGCCTGCGCGCCTCTGCGCGATGTTCGGCGCTGTCGAGTTCTTTCTCATCAATCTTCGTGTAAGGAACCATGTCGGGCGGATCGAACATGCCGAGCTTGATGCGTGCGGTAAAGAGCCGGATGAGTGCGGTATCGAGGTCGCCCTCCGGCAGATATCCCTGCTGCACGGCGTCAATATACGCCTTGTCCACCGGCTCGCCGAAGCGTGAGGTGAACGTCACACATTCGTTATCCATGCCGCGAATTACTGAGATCGCAACGCCCTTTGCCTGCGTCGGGCGGTAGCGATGATTGGCCGCCACGTCTCTCACCGCGTCACAATCAGAAACCACGTACCCCTGGAAGCCCCACTTACCGCGCAACTGGTCCTGCAGCAAATACTGGTTGGCGCATGCCGGCTCGCCATTGATCGCGTTGTAGGCGCACATCACAGATCCGGCCTTGCCTTCCACGATGGCCGCCCGGAATGCAGGCTCGTACGTATCCACCTCGTCGTGCTTACTCACGTCCACATCGGCAAAGTGGCGCGTTGGTTCCGGTCCGCTGTGTACGGCGTAGTGTTTGGGCGTGGCAATGGCGAGATAGTACTTCGGGTTGTCACCCTGCAACCCGGTTACGTAGGCAACACCCATGCGGCCCGTGAGGAACGGGTCTTCGCCGTAAGTTTCCTGTCCACGGCCCCAGCGCGGGTCACGGAAGATGTTCAGATTGGGCGACCAGAAATCGAGGCCTCCCATGATGCCGGTGTGCCCCTCGCGCGCATTCTGCACGTGCTTGATGCGGCCCTCGATGCCTATCTGCGCAGCCATCGTGTGAATGCCCGGCGCATCAAACGTGGCGGCCAGTCCGATCGGCTCCGGATACTCGGTTACGCCCTCGTTGATCACTCCGTGAAGTGCCTCGCTCCACCATTGGTAGGCGGGAATCTTGAGCCGCGGGACGGCGGCGGAGTTGTTCTGCATCTGCGAAGCTTTCTCCGCGAGCGTCATGCGGCGCACGAGGTCCGTGGCGCGCTGCTCGGGTGCAAGCTGCGGATTCAGATAGGGAGGATTCGCTGCGTCCTGGGCAACTGCATTTTGCAGGGATGAGCAGATCAAGAACGCTCCTGCACAGGCAAGGATGCACTCGACGGTACGCGTGATGCGGTGTTTCATAGAGTCTTCTCCATATGGCAACAGAAGTCGGGCAAATCTCGACTCACTGCTGGTGTAATTCCGTGCTCAATACGGCCGGACTCCCTCGGCTTTGCCCGGTCAGTTATCACTGCGGAAGCCAACGAGACAGCAATAGTGTCACCCTTGACGATGTGACAGCTATTCGCCCGTGAAAAATCCACGCGTATGTACCCACGAAGGTGCTCGACGGATGTAAGCGTGGAGCCGGAGACCACGAATGCAGACCCTACGCGACGAACATCAAAAGTCATTGGCATTGGAAGTTCCGCGCGTCCTGCGTGTCCCCGGTTCCGGTGTATTGAGCGTGTTTGGGATAGGCGCACAGCGGCCTGCTGCGGCCGGGGAACGCCGCACCCGTTGCAATGACGGAGTCGGGCGCCGTGCCCTTCTCAACCCAGTTGACGACAGCAGTGAGCATATCAAAGTGATCAAGAGCAGGTCCGCCGCCGCAGTGCGCCATTCCGGGGACGAGGAAGATGCGGCTCCATTCAGCTACCTTGTCCGCTCCGCCGTTCGTCGCAGCAAGGGATTTGTAATACCCGAGCGTATCGAGCGGCGAGAACCACGGATCGCTGTCGCCGTGAAAAAAGATAAGCTTGCCACCGCTTCCGGAAAACGTCGACAGATTCGTCGATGCGGGCTCTACGAGCGGATCGGAGGCATGCAGCGCCGCCTTATCCACGTCGAGTTCTGTTGCGGTGGTATAGGGGCCAAACAGGCCGTTTTTTTTCAGGGCGAGCAGGCCGGGCACAGCGCCTTTCATGGTGATGCCCGCGTCATAAAGAAATCCTGGGTAATCCTGCGTTCCGTAGCTATTCTTCGGTCCCGCAAAGGCTTTCTTGATTGCGGTAATCTTTTCAGGCGCGATGCACGATGCAGCCTGCCCTTGCTTGCAGGCCAGAACTGCGGGATCAAAGTCGCAGCTGAGGGGATTGGAGATCATGCCATCAGCTACGCCGTCCTTCGCATCGCACTGTTTCATCAGCGCATCCATGAAGAGCTTGCGATCATCGTCCGTGAGGAACTTGTCGATCTCCGGTTTGCCGGATGCGTCTTTCGGAGCGGCCTGGTTGTAGGCCACGGGTATCCATTGTGCGATGGCAAGGTTGGAGAAGCCGGTGCGCATGGCCGGATCGCCTGAGACGATGCCATTAAATACCGTGGGATAACGCTGCGAAAGGATCATGCCTTCGCGCCCACCCGTGGAACAGCCGACAAAGTAGGAATAGTCAGCAGGCTTTGCGTAGTAGTGCGCGATGAGCTGCTTCGCTATCCCGGCCACCTCGGCGTTGGCGAGAAAGGCGAAATCAAGGTAAGCCTGCTGGTCACGCATGAAGGAGAAATCAAACGGCCCCGTCCTGGCTTTGTGCCCTGTATCGGTGCTGGCCACAGCGAATCCGCGGGAGAGCGCAGGCTTGTCTCCGGAGTAGTTCGCCCCAGCGGGGTAAGCGACAACCCCATTGCCACCTCCGCCGCCTTGCATCATGAAGTCACCGTTCCATGCCTCGGGTTGAGGAAGAGCCACGGCAAAGCCTATGCCGAACTCCTGGCCGTCGACTCCCTTGCGAAGGTTGATGATCCCGTCCACACGGCAGTGCGCCGGAAGCGGTCCGATGGAGGGAGCGCCGGGGTAGGGCGGTGGCACGGTCATGCCCGCAGGAATAACTTCAGCCTTGGTAATCTCGATGCCGGCCAGCTTGAACTGGGCGAGGTCAGCGCAGGCGTTCGCGGTGGTCTCGCCCGCGCTGGATGCGGAGGGCACCTGTGCCGGAACAGAGATCTGTGAAGCCAGCAACACAGCGGCGGCCAGCATCAGCAGCGATGCGGGCATCTGGACGGCTGCAAGATTTCTGAGCGAGAGCATAAATCGTCTTCTCCGGATTCCACATTGCTTCCTACCGGCATGCGACCCCGGAGAGCCGCGCCCTGGCAGTTGCACTTCACAACCAGGCGCACTGAACCGCCTGGTCCCGCGGAATCCCAACTATACATAGCCAAAGGCATGGCGGACAAGCAAAAATAAATCGCTTTATTTATGGGATGCGAGTGCGTTACCATGCCGCTGATCGAACGGGGCGTGGCGCAATCGGCCGCTGCGCCGTCACGCAGCCATCCGTGGAGGTACGTCATGAGATTTGTGGCAGTAGTGCTACTAACAGCAAGCTTCTGTTTTGCGCAGCAGCAAAGCAGTTTCAAGCCCGCGACATCCAATGTTCTCGATGCGCAGTATCCGCAAGTGGACAACAACTCACGTGTACAGGTTCGGTTCAAGGCACCCGACGCCACCAAGGTGAAGCTGAACTTCTGGAGCGGTCCCAAGATGGACATGGAAAAGCAGCCTGACGGCAACTGGACCGCAACGACTCCGCCCATGGCTCCCGGACTGCATTACTACACAATCATCGTCGACGGAGCCGACGTGAGCGATCCCGGCAGCACGGCCTACTTTGGCGGCAGCAGGTGGGCGAGTGCTGTCGAAGTTCCTGAGGCGGGAACGAACTACTACCTGCCGCAGGATGTTCCGCACGGGCAGGTGCGCCAGGTCTGGTATCACTCCAGCGTGACGGGGACATGGCGAGACGCGTTCGTATACTTGCCGCCCGACTACGACACTTCACACGCACGTTATCCGGTTCTATACCTGCAACACGGCGGAGGCGAGGACGAAACCGGCTGGATCCGGCAGGGCAAGGCCAACTTCATTCTCGACAACCTGATTGCCGGCGGAAGCACGAAGCCCATGATTATCGTGATGGCAAACGGTTATGCGAGCCGCGCCGGTTACGTCGTTCCTGATCTCACAGGACAGCCCTTCGGCTCGCCGGAATTCCTCAAGGTGATGCAGGAGCGGATGGGCGCCTTTGAAGACGACATGACCCAGGTGCTGATCCCCTTTATCGATAAGACGTTCCGCACACTTCCCGATCGCGATCATCGCGCCATGGCCGGACTGTCCATGGGCGGCATGCAAACGTTCCAGGTGACGTTCAATCATCTCGACTTGTTCTCCTACATCGGCGGTTTCAGCGGCGCGGCAAATGTGTTCGCGATGGGAGACAAAAAGCTGGACACAAAGACGGCATTCCATGGCGCGATGGCTGATCCGGCCGCATTTGCGAAACGCGTACATCTGCTCTGGATTGGCGTGGGAACAGATGAGCCTGAGCGCATGAAAGCAGGACTGGAAAGTCTGCATACGGCTCTAAACGAAGGTGGGATTCAGCATGTCTTCTATGAGTCGCCTGGCACCAACCACGAGTGGCAAACCTGGCGTCGAGATCTGAAAGACTTCGCGCCGCGCTTGTTCCAGTACACAGGCCAACAGTCAAAGTAGCGCGCCGCTAGCTACACATTGGAGGCCCCGGCTTTGTCGGGAAACACGTACCAAGAAACACAGGACATGCATGAAAACGAACATCGACTCGGCACTTCGGCTCTCAGTTCTTCTCTTCTTGCTGCTTCCGCTGTTCCCCGCTCATCCGGCACTCTGCGCGGATCAGAGCCTGCAGATGCGGGTTACGGCCAATGGCTACCTCGACGCGCGCGGCATCAGCATCATGCTCTATGACAGCGCCTTCAGTCCCGTGTTCTTCGATCAGAAGGACGCGGGCATGCAGATCATCCTGCATGGGAATCGCATCGCCACAAACGGCAGCCTGCGCCTGCTGGCCACGCCCGAGCAATGGGACGTAATCCCGACCATCAAGGCCCATCATCCCGACAAAGAGCACGACCGCCTCACTGCCGATCTCTCCTATCCCGACTACAACCTCAGCTACCACGTCGCTGTCACCGCTGAACCTGGCGGAGTCCGCGTGAGCGTCGACCTCGATCAGCCGCTGCCGCAGAGCCTTGTCGGCCGTGCCGGCTACAATCTCGAGTTCCTTCCCTCCATCTACATGGACAAGGCCTACAGCGTGGATGACACGGTCTTCGGTGTGATGCCCCGTTATCCTGAAGACCGGATGACCACCGCTCCGCCGAAACCCGGCGACCCCAGGCGGGAGTGGTACATCGAACAGTGGCATCAAGCCGAGGGATATACAGAGCCTCTGCCCTTCGCCTCAGGGCAGAGCGTTACGCTTGCCGCCAGCGACCCGCTCAACCGCATCACCGTCACATCAGAGAGTGGCCCCATCCAGATGTTCGACGGGCGCAACAAGGCCCAGAATGGCTGGTTCGTTCTCCGCACGCTGATTCCCGCAGGCAAGACCAAAGATGCACTTGTCTGGCACATCCGGCCCAACTACATTCCGGACTGGAGCCGCCCGCCGGTGATTGCGCACAGCCAGGCAGGCTACGCAGCGGATTTCCAGAAGGTCGCCATCCTCGAGCTGGACCCGAACTTCAAGGCGCCCGGCATTGCGAAAGTTCTGCGCCTCTCTCAGGATGGTTCATTCCACCAGGTGTTCGAGGCTCCGGTTTCGGCAGCTACGCCGTGGCTGCGCTACACCTATCGCAAATTCGATTTTTCCTCCGTCAGAAGCCCCGGCCTGTACGTGATCGAATATGCCGGCGAGCGGAGCGACGTGTTCCCGATTGCCCAAAACGTCTATGACAAGGCCTGGCAGACAACGCTCTCGGGATTTCTTGCAGTTCAGATGGATCACGTCTCAGTACAGGACGGCTATCACATGTGGCACGGCGTGGCTCATCTTGACGATGCCCGCCAGGCCCCGCCCAATACGCCGCATTTCGACGGCTACGCAATGGGTCCTGAGACCTACTCGCCCTTCAAGCCCGGCGAACACGTCCCTGGCCTGAACGTCGGCGGCTGGTTCGACGCCGGCGACTTCGACAA
>JAKAFB010000106.1 GCA_021818105.1 Acidobacteriota bacterium | reverse complement strand
TTGCGGATGTAGGTGGAGTCTGGCTCCCACTGGTAGACGTCGCCGGTGGGGAAGCTGAGGCCCTGCCAGTTGGTGTCGCCCTTGCTGACGGTGGCGTACTCCTTGCGGAAGATGTCGCTGCTGACGCCGCGCTGAATGGCAACGGACACCTCCTGCTGCGTGGGCCAGATGTCCTTGAGGAAGACGGGCTTGCCGGACGGATCGGCGCCGAGGGGGTCGGTGTCAAAGTTGTGGCTGATTTTGCCGGCGAGCGCATAGGCGACGACGAGCGGAGGGCTCATGAGGTAGTTGGCACGCACATCGACGTTGACGCGACCCTCAAAGTTACGGTTGCCGGAGAGAACGCTGACGGCCACGAGGCCGTGCTCATCGATGCTCTTGGAGACATCGGTGGGCAGCGGGCCGGAGTTGCCGATGCAGGTAGTGCAGCCGTAGCCGACGACGTTGAAGCGCAGCTTCTCAAGATACGGCAGCAGGCCGGTCTTTTCGTAGTAGTCCGTAACGACACGGGAGCCGGGCGCGAGGGAGGTCTTGACCCACGGCGGAACGGTGAGGCCTTTTTCGACGGCCTTTTGGGCAAGCAGGCCTGCGGCCACCATGACAGAGGGGTTGGAGGTATTGGTGCAGCTTGTGATGGCGGCGATGACCACGGAGCCGTGGTCGAGATACGCATCAGGATCGACGCCGAAACGCTCCTTCACCGTTGTGGTCAGGTGGACGGGCGACTTCTCAGCAACGGCAGTGTCTGCGACGGGCTTGCGCTCCCACGCGGCTGCGGTACGCGTGCCGAGCGGCTTGGCCGTGGGCGCGAGCAGCGAAGGCAACTGCTGCGCGAAGCTGGCGGCGGCGTCCTTGAGCAGGACGCGGTCCTGCGGGCGTTTGGGACCAGCGACGCTGGGCTCGACGGTGGCGAGATCAAGCTCGAGGGTCTGGGTGTACTCGGCCTCGGGCGAGCTGGCGGTGTGGAAGAGGCCCTGCTCCTTGTAGTAGGCCTCGACGAGGGCAATCTGCTCTTCGCTGCGGCCGGTGAGGCGCAGGTAGCGGAGGGTTTCCGCATCGACGGGGAAGATGCCGCAGGTGGCGCCGTACTCGGGGGCCATGTTGCTGATGGTGGCGCGGTCGGCGAGGGGCAGCTCCGCGATGCCGGGGCCGTAGAACTCGACGAACTTGCCGACGACTCCGAGCTTGCGCAGAGCCTGGGTGACGGTGAGCACGAGGTCAGTGGCGGTGGCGCCCTCGCGCAGCTTGCCGGTGAGCTTGTAGCCGACAACCTGCGGGACAAGCATGGAGACGGGCTGGCCGAGCATGGCCGCCTCGGCCTCAATGCCGCCGACGCCCCAGCCGAGCACGCCAAGGCCGTTGATCATGGTGGTGTGGGAATCGGTGCCGACGAGCGTGTCAGGATAGGCGACAGGTTCGCCGTTGACCTCAGTGGTGAAGACGACGCGGGCGAGGTATTCGAGATTGACCTGGTGGCAGATGCCCATGCCCGGCGGGACGGCACTGAAGTTGCGGAAGGCTGACTGGCCCCACTTGAGGAAGGCATAACGCTCGCGATTGCGCTGGAACTCGAGGAGCGCATTGGCGTCGTAGGCTCCGGGTGTGCCGAACTCGTCCACCTGCACGGAGTGGTCGATGACCAGTTCGGCGGGGACGAGGGGATTAACGCGCTCGGGGTCGCCGCCGAGGGTCTTGATGGCGTCGCGCATGGCGCCGAGGTCAACGATGGCGGGGACTCCGGTGAAGTCCTGCATGAGGACGCGGGCGGGCATGTAGGCGATTTCGCGGCTGGGCTCGGCCTTGGCGTCCCAGTTGGCGAGGAACTCGATGTCAGAGGCGGTGACGTTTACGCCGTCTTCGCGGCGGAGGAGATTTTCAAGCAGAATCTTGAGGCTGAAGGGAAGACGGCCAAGGTTGAAGCCGTGCGCTGCGAGCGCGGGCAGGCGGTAGATGGTGTAGGAGCGATTGCCGGAGGTGAGCCTGGTCCGGCTGGCAAAACTATTCATCGGGAGAACCTTTCCATCCGCATCCGTGCGGATTGAGTTTTGCATTCGTTTGGCGGGTTCCTCCAATCGAGATCCCGCAGGCTATGCGCGGCAGGGCGCACGGCGCGAACCGAAAACTGCGACGGGAAAGCTTGCTCAGCGGGAGTGGCTGCGTCCACGGTCGTGGCGGCCACGGCGAAAACGCTTGAGCAGGGGCGAAGCGTAGATGGCGGAGCGTCTGCGCATGGTCTACGCTACAGATTTTATCGCGGAGACCGCGGGCCGGGGAACGCCCTGCATGGCTGGAGCGACAGGCACAGGCGGACGCCGGGCGGTCACTCGCCGCCGAAGTCGCGGTAGCGGTCGAGCACATCGCGCTGGGTAATGACGCCTTCCAGTTTGCGCAGGTTGGCTCGGTTGACCACAGGCACCAGGGGCCAGCGATCGACGTAGCGCAGGGCCATGTCGAGGGGATTGTCAGGATGCAGCGAAGGGATGTGCTGGCCTTCGAGAACGGAGCCCAGCGTGGCGTCTCCCTGGCCGTCTGCGACGCGCTTCTCCACTTCTTCGCGGCTGAGGCAGCCCCATCCGCCGGGCTGCAGGCGCACGAGCAGCGCGCTGGACGAGCTTTTGCGCAGCACATGCAGGGCTTTCTCGATGACGTCATCTGCGTTGAGTATCGGGCCGCTGTGGGGACGCATAGCGTCTTCCACGCGCAGGATGTTCTCTTCGCGCTGCTCCTCCATGGAAGGAAGCTCGAGGCCGTCCTGGCGGGTTAGCACATCAAAGATGGCCGCGGGCTGGAGGGCGCGGGAGATGACGTAAGCAAAGGTGTTGGCGACGATGACAGGAACGATGATGGAGTAGTTGCCGCTGACCTCAAGCACCATGAAGACGGAGGTCATGGGCGCACGCAGGAAGCCCGCAAAGAGCACGCCCATGCCGACGAGGGCATAGGTGCCGGGCGACCAATGGAGATGCGGCAGGAGGGCGTGCTCTGCTCCGCCGACGGCAGCACCGAGCATGGCACCGATGAAGAGCGTAGGCGCAAACATGCCGCCGGGAGTTCCACTGACGAAGGAGAGTAGCGTGGCGATGATCTTGAGCCCGGCCAGGATGGCGAGGAATTGCCAGGTGAACTGGCCGTGCATGGCCTCGTCAATGTATTCATAGCCGGCACCCATGACCTGGGGCGCACCGAGCAGCGCAATGATACCGATGAGCAGGCCAGCGAATGCGGGCTGGAAGTACTGCGTCCATTGCGGCAGAGCTTTGCAGCGGGGGCGCAGGTTGCCGATGCCGCTGGCGAAGGCGACAGAGGCGAGTCCGCCGATGATGCCGAGGATGGCATAGGCAATGAGCTCAGAGGGGCGGCGCAGCTCCACGGAAGGAATGCGGAAGAGGGACTCCGAACCGAGAAACCAGCGCATGACGACGACACTGGAGACGGCTGCGAGCACGACCGAGCCGAGAATGCCGGCGGTCCAGCGGCCGATAACCTCCTCAATGACGAAGAGGACAGCGGAGATGGGAGCGTTGAAGGCGGCGGCGAGGCCAGCAGCCGCGCCGACCGGCGCAATGAGACGCATGCGGTCGCGGGAAAGGCGCATGCGCTGCCCCAGGACGGAGGCAAGCGTGGCACCGATCTGCAGCGATGGGTCCTCCGGGCCGAGCGAGTGCCCGGAGCCGATGGCGATAGAGGCGGTGAGGAACTTGCCTATCGCCGTGCGCAGCGACATGTGGCCATTGAAGATGTAAAGCGCGGACTTGGTCTGGTTGACGCCGCTGCCACGGGACTGGGGAAAGATGTGGATGACGAGGACGGCAATGAGGAGGCCAGCGAGCGTGGGCGCCAACACAATGCGCCACGGCGACAAGACCGCCCCGGAGCCGAGCAGATAGATGCGGCACCAATCAATGAGAAAGCGGAAGCAGACGACTGCGAGCCCGGAGAAGATGCCGATGAAGACCGAAAGAATGAGGAAGAAGCGCTCCTCGCGGAAGACGGAGCGAAGCACGGCCGCGGGAGAGAGGCCCGCCTCATGCGTTGATGAGGTGCTGTGGCTGCCTTCCACAATCACGGTTGTTTGCGCATCCGGCGATGAACCCACTTCAATTCCCTTCATGCAATTTGGCGATCAGGAGCAGCGCGAGGTCGGTGTCCGTTGGAGCCTCGCAGCCAAGATTACTGCGGCGTTCAATTCTGTAGACCAGATTCATGGCGGTATTGGCGAGGTCAGGATTACCACGCAGGCCGCTCGCATTCATGACCGGCTTTAGCTTGTCCCACTCGGCCTGGAGGTCTGCGTTGGAGTTGGCGGACACCAGCGGCCCCGCTGCTGCCTGGCAGGACTTGAGCCGCTGGCCTGCCGCGACGAATGCTGCAATGACATTACGATTCCGCTGCGCAACAGAGATTTGACTGCGGAAAGGGTCGAGACGCAGTACAAGCTCGGTGACGCGCAAACGTTCGGCGGTCTGGGCGTCGCCGGGGGCTTCCTCAAGGGCGTGTTGCAGGTAGCGCTGGGCCATGGCGTAGCGGCCCAGTTCGTAGGCGGCGGTGCCGGCTCCCGCAAGAGCCACCGCGTTGTGCGGCGCAACATCGAGGCTACGACGGTATGCAGCGAGGGCGTGCTCGTAATCCTGAGCGCGCATAAAGAGCGCACCGAGGTTGGCCTGATGAGCCGGGTCGTCGTCGAGATTGGCGGCGAGGGAGATCATCTCAGACTGTGCCTGAGTTTTGGCGTTGATGCTGAGCAGGTAATGGATGAGCTCGAGACGCGCGTTGATCTCCTGCGCTTCCTGGTCACCGGGCCATGCGGCATAGATGGCGTTGTGATAGTAGCGGAGAGCCTGGGACATGTTTCCGCGGCCGGCGGCGATGCGGGCCAGCTCAAGATTCACGAGACCGTTTTCCGGCCGCTGGCTCCACAGGTTCACGAGGTAAGCCTCGGCTTCGCCTGTGCGCTTGAGACCAAGAAGGGCCTGCGCCAGGCTGAGTTCGTAATTGAAGTCGCCGCGGGCATAGAGCAGGGCGGTGCGGAATTCAGTGGCCGCGTCCTGGAAGTGCTGCGCTTTGAGGTCTGCCGCGCCGCGCGCGGACCAGCGGGTGGCAAGGGCGTCCTGCTGTGCGTGAAAGATGCGGGAGAGACCACCCACGGCCAGCGTGGCGAGAACCGCCAACACCGAGAGGAGGGCCAGAAGCACCGGCTCACGCCTCAGGTAGATCGAAAAATCCCGATGGACGGACTCGTTTGCCATTCCTTCTCCACAAAGGGCTGCGCACTTACGGCTGCGCTCCAATTTCTGTACACCGGGCGCACAGCGGGCCCCGCACATCTCTGCAACGTAGAAATATTCCGCCTTCCGTGGAGGGCAGGAATGCAACAGTGGATGGTCTCGTCGTGCCGGGCGCTCAACGGTCGTTCAGGAGCGGCGCAGCCTGGAAAGAGTCCAGAAGTTCCAAGGCGGGCGTCCTTGCTGTTGCGCCATGACCGTGCCGGCGCAGCACGCCTCTATTGCCAGTCTACTATCTTGGCTGCATGTTGTAGAGAAACACTGCGCGCAGTTCAAGATAGGGGCCATGGAACGCACGAGGCAGCGGAGGGTAATTGGATCCGGTCAAGGCACCCCACGCAGCGCGATCGAGGCCCGTGTCACCGGAGCGCCCCTCAAGCACCATACTGCCGTCCATGATGCGGCCGTTGGGCAGCACTTTGAAGCGGATGACGACGGCGCCTGATTTGAGAATGGGCGGGTTTACTTCATCGGGAATCAGTGGGTCCCAAGTGCGCTCTGTCTCCCAATGCCAGCGCTGGAGCCAGGAGCTGAAGTCTACACCCTGAGTGTCTGACAGAACCTCAACGCCGCCAGTACCAGCGCCGGGATGCATGGAGAGCCCGTCGCCTCCACGCGAAGGCATGTTGTTGACGCCATAGCCGGGATCGCGCGCGGCGTTGCGCATGGCGTCGCGCAACTGGTCGGCGGGATTCTGCGAACCCATGGCAAAGTTAGGCCGCGCGGGCACAGCCTCGGGCTTAGGCGCCTCCAGTTGCGACTGCGACTGAGACTTGGGCGGGATCGGCGGCGGGTTCACGGGCTGCGTGGACTCGGTGACAGGCGGTGGAGTGGGTTCAGCCGCTGGGGGAGGCGGCGTGGGCTTGTTCAGCGCCTCCAGCGTCTTCTTATCGATTTGCGGGGTCTTTTCCGGAACTGGCTTGGCCTTGGTCTTGGGCTGCAACTGGCGGAGCGCATCCGGAGGCAAGTCGAGATAACTAAGGTCTTTGCGCTGCTTGATGGCGTCAAAGGGATCGATGACCGGCGGTACCTTGAAGACGTATTTGGGAATCCAGGTGATGACGGAAAGCAGCAGTACGTGGATGAGAATTGCAAGCCAGATGCCTTCTCGCAGGCGAGCCCAGCGGCGCTCGTCTTCGAGCTCGCTGATCATTTGCAACAGCTCATGGGTGTCGTAGTCCACCCAGCGCGAACGAGCACCGCCAATGACGGGCTGCGGCGGACGAGCATCCTCTTCCGCTGCGGCGACTGCGATGCCAACACCGGACTGTTCAGTGTCTCGCGGCTGACCGGGCTCGTTCTGCTGTGGTTGTGTTTCGCTGCTGGGCATTCTGACGGCAGGAGCGGCAGACACGTGCCCGCCTGCTCCGTCTCGGGTCCTTTCCTACTATTCTCTCATCTTCCCTGAAACGGGCAACACGTTTGCTCAGGTGCTCCGTAACCGTACAATGATTCTTTCGGATATAGACGGTTTAACGGCGGAAAGGAACCTGTTTGAACCTGTTTGCGCAACTGATGGCCAAGTGGAAGCTTGTGGTGCTTCCTGCACTGGCCAAGCTGGGGCTGTGGGGCATAGGGGCAGTCGCGCTGCTGGACTCCTCTTCCCTGCCCGTTCCCATGGACGCCATCCTTGCCATGTATGTGTGGGCTGACAAGAGCCACTTCTGGCTCTATTGCCTGCTGGCGGCAGTGGGCTCTGCCATTGGAGGACTGGTACCGTATGGAATTGGCCGTGCCGGCGGAGAACTGTTCCTGCTGAAGCGCGTGAACCGCGAGCGCTTTGAGCAGATGCGCAACCGCTTTGAACGGCAGGAATTTCTAGCAGTGATGGTGCCCTCCATGCTGCCCCCGCCCATGCCGTGGAAGATCTTTGTCTTCGCGGCGGGCGTGTTTGAGATGCGTGTGATTCCGTTCCTGCTGGCGGTGCTGTGCGGACGCATCGTGCGCTGGATGGTGCTGGCCGGGCTGGTGCTCAAGCTGGGCCCCGGCGCCGTGAACCTGGTGGCACACCATGCACGGGCTGTCCTGCTGCTTATCGCCGGACTCATTGTGCTGGGATTGATCGGCTGGGCGCTGCGAAGGAAAGCGGGGGAATCAGCAGCGTAGCGGGCCGGGAGGATCCGGCCCGCGCAGAAGCTACTTGCTGGCGAGGGCGGCCTGGGCGTGGAGTCCGCTGAAGCGGCGGACGAGCACGGGGACGCCAAAGGCGAGGCCGGCGACGATGGCCGTGGAGAGCACGTCATTGCGATAGAACGGAATGGCAGCGACGTAGCAGGTTGCCAGACCGGCCATGGAGCGCGGGTACATGCCACCGGCAGCCCAGACGGCGTAATTCGACACGACGAAGAACGAGGTGGGGCCGAGGACGACGCCCGCGGCGACGCGGACGAAGCTGGTGCGCGCGTGGAGCAGGATGTGGCCGAGCGCCATGACGGCCAGATACCAAGCCCAGGTGGTGACGTAGGCCTGCCAGCGGAAGGCGTAGTGGTAGGTGAAGACGGTGAGGGCGTAGTCGGCGGCCATGAAGGCGGCCAGCGGGGCCAGCATCTCGCGCCAGGAGCGCCGCGCGCCAAAGTAGAGCAGGGCTCCGCCTACGGCGGTGAAATTGAGCCAGTCAGGATGGGGCATGAGACGGCTCAAAAG
>JAKAFB010000105.1 GCA_021818105.1 Acidobacteriota bacterium | reverse complement strand
TCTTCGGGTTGTGCTTCGCCAGCACCTTCGTGATCGCCGCCGTCAGCGTCGTCTTCCCGTGATCAATGTGCCCGATCGTCCCCACGTTCACATGCGGCTTCGAACGATCAAATTTTTCCTTCGCCATGCAATTTCAATTCCTTCCGTTGGACTTTACTCAATGGCCCGGATTTTCGCCGGGGCTTAAAACCCTGTGCGCGCCTCAGTAATAGGCGTACAGCTTGAAATACCTCTGCCGCAGGTCGGCGGGAACAGCCTCCACCATGCGCAGGTACCGCTCGCGGGTCAGTGCCTGGTCTGAAACCGGCAGCGCCAGAAACTGCGCCTGCGCATCCTTGCCAAGCAATCCGCGCTTGAGAATCCCCTCAAAGTCGCGAATGCGCAACTTGCTGCGCACAAGCCTGTCCAGGAAGACCTCCACATCCCGCGGGTGGAAAGACGCATCGATCCGCGCGTGAAGCTGCGCGTATCCCTGCATATCCTGTACGGCGATGGCTGCCTGCTCAAACTTCATTTCCTGTCTGCTACCTCTGCCTGTGTTCCGCCTTACCCGATCAACGAACCCTGGAGCGGGAGACGGGGATCGAACCCGCGACCAACAGCTTGGAAGGCTGTGACTCTACCACTGAGTTACTCCCGCCGCACCAGCGACTGCTGCTGGCATCGAACTCTGGAGCTGATGACCGGGATTGAACCGGTGACCTCTCCCTTACCAAGGGAGTGCTCTACCAACTGAGCTACATCAGCCCGTACTGCAAAAACCCTCTGGCGTCTATTCTCCGCCCTTTTCACCGCCACGGCGAATCCTGTCTGCCTGGCGGGCCATCACGGTGCGGAAGGCGAAACTGCCAATTACGAGAAGCGGAATCAACCGAATCTCCACCGGCCTGCCCAGGACGACCACTTGCCCTTCGCCCATGGTGAACCAGACCAGCAACGCCAACACACCGTACAACGCAAGAGCCACCGGAAAACGCCGGTCAAGCTCAGACCCGGTTCGCGCACCCTGCTGCAGACGTTCGCGCATACCGGCTCCTCAAATCGTGGTGCACAGGGGAGGATTCGAACCTCCGTAGCTCCAAAGAGCGGCAGATTTACAGTCTGCTGCCATTAACCACTCGGCCACCTGTGCCCAACCTGCCTGTCCGTTGACAGCACACCCGCTTTCAGCGCATCAAACCCCGCCCGGAGAATCTCCGGCATATCGGAGTATGCACCTCAGTGGGATCACCGCGGAGGACAGGCCCGGCCGCATAAAAAATCGCTGCCGGTCCAATACTTTTTGCCGCTTTCAGCCCCTTCATGTTGTCCCTAAGTGGAGCTGGCGAAGGGATTTGAACCCCCGACCCTCTGATTACAAATCAGATGCTCTACCAGCTGAGCTACGCCAGCCCAAACCACCCGGCAACCACCCCCGAGGACCAAAGGTTGCACGGGCACACTCCCGCTCCGCGCATACCACGGCACAGAACCAAAGATTAGCATACCGGCGCACGGGGAGCAAACGGGTGACGGGCAGCTCAAGCAACCCCAAGCGAAAGCCTTTGGATGCCAAGACTGCTGGCCGCAAAAACGGAGAGCATAATCATTCGCCCGATTGGGCCAGACTTGCGCTGGAAGCCTGCAACTGACGCCAAGCAGCAGAACATTATCCGCTGAAATCGAGCACCTCCTGCGTACAATCTCGCTTACCTGTGGCACTGGCACGCGAATGCCCTTTGCAAGGCGGTAAGCAGTTCTATCCCGGCGACACCAAAGAACTCGCAGAGCAAGAACTCATGAGGTAGATTCAAAAAGCCAAGTTAGTCGCGATTCAACTCCTTCCGCAAACCTATCAATTATCAAGCCCCCCTTGCGTCGATTTATATGTCCTCCTTTCATCGATTACTTATTGGTAATTACTTAGTGGCGATAGGGTCAGGTTGGTGACGAGTGATATAGTTCCCGCGGGAGGCAACATGAAACGAATCCTATCAGTGGTTCTCTGCATTCTTTTCCCAATAAGCGCCCTGGCCAGTGGTAACGGATACAAGGTTGCGTACGACGGCGGGTCGATTCAAAACGCCAAAACCGGCGCCGAAATGAAACTTGTTATCGACGCCACAAACATCCATCTTTTGCAGGGCAAGACAGATATTTTGACCATTCCGGCCTCGGCGGTGACTGAAATCAGCTACGGGCAGGATGTGCACAGGCGTGTCGGGGCTGCGATCGGCGCCGCAGTCGTGTCCTTTGGCATTGGAGCATTGCTGGCACTTACCAAATCGAAGAAACACTTTATCGGCCTAACCTGGGATGACGGAGGCAAAAAGGGCGGCTGCGCATTCCAAGCAGACAAGAGCGACTATAGAGGTTTGCTGGCTGGACTTGAAGGTGTAACAGGGAAAAAGGCTGTTGATTCTGACGCGATGACCGTCAAGAATTGAACGAAATCAGACAGGCATTTTGTCCATTTGAATGAGGCATAGGGGCGAAGTAGGAACCTTGGAGCCAGTATATGTGCCTCATAGCACGCATCTGCAGCCTATGAATACTGCCTCGGGTCGCAGGTAAACCATAAACTTAATGGGCAAGTTCGGTATGCTGTTGAGGGAGTCTTCAATGATGTTTGGGTGAAGACTCCCCAATTTTTATGCACCGACGCACGCGCAGAACGCTTTACGTCGTTGCCGGAGTCATCGTGCTCCTGGCTGTTGCGGTATTTCTGCGCTCCAAGGCGCCGCCCGAGGCCGCGCGGCTGCTGCCGGAGTCGGACGGCATCATCTACATTAACTTCAAGCCCATCCGTACCTTCATCCACAAGAAGCTGGCGCCACCGCAGCGCGTGCCGGAGTATCAGCAGTTCGTGGACGCTACGGGCATTGACTGGGAGCGCGACCTGGATGAGGTGGCCATTGCCCTGCACCGCATGCCCGACCCGAACGGCCCCAACGGTCCGGCGGCGTACTCGCTGGTGCTCGTCGGCAAACTGACCGGCAACAAGCTGAATACCTGGCTGGCCGCTCATGCCGCCTCGCGCGAAAACTACGCCGGCAAGACCATCTACGATATTCCCTCCGAGGGCCGCACGGTGCGCGTGGCGCAGATTGGCTATGACACGGTAGCCGTTTCCAACACGCCCACGCCGGAGCAGATTCACTCCATCATTGACCGGCACCGCGCGGCCGCCCTGCCATTTGCTGGCTCCACGCTGCTGGCGCGCCATTATCACGAGATTCCGCTGCTCTCTGTGGCCTGGGGCATGGGGCAGATCGGGCTGCCGTTTTCCTCAGAGAACGGGGCCATCAGCATCTTTGGCTTTTCCCTGCCCTTGCAGGACGGAACGACCATTCTGGCCAGCGTTACGCCAACCCTGTCACTGGCCGGGGCACTGCGCGTCCGGGTGGAGGAGATTACGCCGGATGAGCAGACCGCCGCCAGCCAGGCAGGAACACTGACGGCACTGGTGACCATGGCACAGGGCTTTACGGCTCCGCTGGCCCCCACCGCAGCAAACAATGCGCTGAAGGAACTGCTGCGAACTGCGGTAGTGACGCAAAAGCGTGATCGGGTGGTGGTTACGGCAACCCTCTCCTCCGACCAACTGGCCCGTGCCGCGGAAGAAGAAAATTCTTTCAACGGGCCGAGCAACCAAAATGGACCGGAAGCATCCAAATAGCCAACTAGCGCGCTTCCCATAGTCGCTGATGGATCCACGGGCTGCCCACAACAGCCGACGGAGCTCTCCCCTGACCGCAATGCTAGCGGTGGGCGATGGAGCTCCGGGCGGCATCACAATTTCCAAGCCTCATTACTCGTTACCCCAAAATGAACGGCTCCCCGCGGGGAGCCGTTCATTCAGCGCACAGAGAAGACTATTTACCGGCCGACTTGATGGCTGCACCATCGAGCAAAGCCTGCTCATAGGTGCTGCGCAAATACTTGTGCGGGTTCACCGGCACGTGGTGGATGCGCACCTCGTAATGCAGGTGCGGCCCCGTGGCACGCCCGGATTGGCCCACGTAACCGATGACCTGGCCTCGAGTAACGTGTTGACCAGGCAACACAGCAATGGAGGAGAGATGGCCGTAAACGGTCAGCAGGTCGTGGCCATGGTCCAGCACCACTTCCTTGCCATAGCCTGCGCCCATTGAGGCGCCGCTGACTTCACCATCACCTGTGGCGCGCACAGGCGTTCCATAGGGTGCTGAGATATCAATGCCAGGGTGAAAAGCGCCTTCCCCATTCATGGGGTCTTCGCGCTCGCCAAAACTGGAGGTCACGCGGCCCTCGATGGGCCAGAGCGTTGGTGCATCGGCGAACTGGGTCCAGTCACCGGAAAAGTTTGGCGTAAGCCCGCCTGCAAGGGCCCGCGTTACCTGCCCGGACATGGCCTGGGCCCGCAGCGCGTAAAACTGGTCGATGGTAAGCTTCACATCCTGTTGAGTCAGGTGGTCAGCGGCAGCGAGGCTCTTGGGTGTGGGCGCGGATGCCGGGCTCGCGCCCGCCGTCTGCTTGCTGGCAATCAGGCGGTTTTGGCGCAGGCCATAGAGCGCGGTTACCTCACTGGCCAGCGCGCCAAGCGAAGCCACCTGCACGTCGCGGTCATGCGCGATCTGCGCCATCTGCTGATAGTTGCGACGCAGGGTTTCGCGGTCCTGGCGTATCTGGTTGAAGCTTTCAGTCTTGAGTAGCATGCGCGTATAGGATCCGGCCAGGCCGACGATGGTGAACGCACCCACCAAAGCGGCTGCCACAAATCCATATACGTAGTGGAGAGGCAGGGGCACCTTGCGCACTCGCCCATCCTCGTCCCTGGCTACAAAGAGAATGTAGTAGCGTTTCCGCAGCATAATCCTTCTCACATCCCGACGTCTGGGGAGGCTGCAATTCGCCAAATACGCAAGGTAAAGCGAAAGGCATAGAGGGCTCGCAAGAGCCCTGGACGTGCGATGAGCCCCAAGTGAGGCGCACCTAATTGAACGTTGAACTAGGCTAACAAACGCAGCGAGAGCGGGTCAACGCAAACATTCTCAAAAATCCTTTGGAAAAAGTGGTAAAAACTCTGTTCCGCCAGTCGGCGAGAGGCGAAAATGCCCTATCCTCTAGGAGATGCACCCTGCTCAAGACAAATCCGTGAGGCCGGGCGAACTGGCGCTTTTGCGGCAGATTCGCGGCCGCGCAGGGCTAGGGAGAACCCCAGCCCTACGCGTGGGAATTGGCGATGACTGTGCCTTGTTACGCTTTGGGCCTGACGAAGAGGTGACGGTTACCACCGACCTGAGCATCGCGGGCAGGCACTTCCAACTGGACTGGCACCCGCCGGAGGTGGTGGGACATCGCGTACTGGCGCGGGGGCTGAGCGACATTGCCGCCATGGGAGCACGGCCCGTAGCAGCCTTTCTTTCCCTGGGACTGCCGGCAGAACTGACACGCGCAAAGGGCCGCGGCTGTGCGTGGATTGAACGCTTTTACGATGGGTTGCTGGCGCTGGCAGATACGCACAAGACTCCGCTGGCAGGAGGCGACCTCTCGGAGTCCGTGCTGGCGCTGGCGGACATCGTGGTGGTTGGGGCAGTGCCGCGCGGGCGGGCGCTGCTGCGCTCAGGAGCGCAGCCGGGGGATTGGCTCTACGTGACGGGTACGCTGGGTGGCGCGGTTGCCGGGTTGGCTCGGCTGGGCGCGATGGCCGCGGCGGGCAGGCGCAGGCCTCCTTCGATTCCAACATCTCTGCTGCCTACTCTGGCCGCGCATCTTTTTCCGCAACCACGCATTGCCCAGGGACTCTGGCTGCAGCGGCGCAGGCTTGCCACGGCAGGGCTGGACGTGAGCGACGGCCTTTCTACTGACTTGATGCACCTATGCGAGGAGTCTGACGTGGCCGCAGAGGTGGAGCAAGCGGCGCTGCCCGTCCATCCGGCTGCAACGCTGGCGCAGGCGCTGCACGGCGGCGAAGACTACGAGTTGCTGTTCACGGCCGCACCGCGCATGCGGATACCGCGGCGGATTGCGGGAGTGCCCGTGACGCGCATCGGCCGTATGGTGCGCAGGCCACGGACAGGTCCGGCAATCACGCTGCAGACGCCGGAGGGCGCCCAGCCCCTGGAACCGCACGGCTGGGAGCACTTTGCCTGAGAGCGACAAGGCTGGAAGGCTCCGACTGAATGAGGCGGCGTGGTCTGTCGCATGGTCGCTGCGGACATTGGACCTTTGATTGTGCCGGACACGAAAATGGCTGCTCTGCGCTGGAAAGCAAACCGTCTATGATCAGACTTGCTATGACGACTGGGAAGATTCGCGTACGCTTTGCTCCCTCGCCGACGGGATTACTGCACGTTGGCAATGCGCGGACGGCGCTCTACAACTGGCTGTTTGCGCGCCAGGCGGGCGGCGACTTTATTTTGCGCATCGAGGACACTGACATCCAGCGCTCTGAAAAGCGCTATGAGCGGCAACTGATGGAGGACCTGCACTGGCTGGGCCTGGACTGGGACGAGGGCCCGGACGAGGAAGACCGCCCCGAAAAGGGTGAGTTCGGCCCGTACCGGCAGTCCGAGCGGCAGAAGATTTACCTGGAGCACACGCTGCGGCTGCTGGAAGAGGGCAAGGCATACCGCTGCTTTTGCACGCCGGAGATGCTGGAGGCCGAGCGTGCCAAGGCGCAGGCCGATCACCTGCCACAGGTCTACTCCGGCCGCTGCCGTGAGCTGAGCGTGCGGGAGATCAAGAGAAATATCCAGGCGGGCATGCCCTTTGCTGTTCGCCTGAAGATTGGCGAGGAGCCGCTGCGCTTCAACGACATGGTGCGCGGCCTGGTGGAGTTTCCGGCAGAGGCGGTGAGCGACCCCATCCTGGTGCGATCCAGCGCGGACGAGCATCCGGGCATGCCGGTGTACAACTACGTGGTGACGATTGATGACGCGCTGATGGGGATAACGCACGTTATCCGCGGCGACGACCATATTTCCAACACACCGAAACAGGTGGCCATCTACAAGGCGTTTGGGTGGTCGGTGCCGAAGTTTGCGCATCTCTCCACGATTCTGGGCTCGGACCGCGAGCGGTTGTCGAAGCGGCATGGGGCCACTTCGATCTCCAGCTTTCGCGAGATGGGCTACCTGCCGGAGGCACTGGTGAACTACCTGGCGCTGCTGGGCTGGGGCGCGGAGGACGGCAAGACGGAGACGTTCACGCTGCCGGAACTGACCAAGGCCTTCTCGCTGAAGCGCGTGACGCCTTCGCCGGCTATTTTTGACTTTGACAAGCTGAACTGGCTGAACAGGTACTACATCAAGCAGTCATCGCCGGCGCGGCTGGCGGCACTGGCGTGGGAGTACTTTGGCGGGCTGCTGCCGGCGAAGGAAGTAGCCTCCGATGCGGTTCTGGTATGGTTTGCGCATGTGGTTGCATTGTTTGCACCCTATGTGGACCACCTGGACCAGCTGATGACCAAGGCGATCTTCATCTTCGGCACGGACCCGGATGCTGCGCGACGCAATCCGGAGAACGCGGCAATCCTGGCGCTGGATTCTTCGCGCATTGTGCTGGCGGAACTGGCCGCGCGGTGCCGGGCCTTTGGCGGCATTGTGACGCCAGAGGTCTTCAAGGCGTGGATGAAGGAGATCAGAGAGGCCACGGGCGTGAAGGGCAAGGATCTGTTTCATCCTGTGCGCATCGCGATTACGGGGACGCACTCCGGGCCGGAGTTTGACAAGGTGCTGCCGCTGCTGGAGCAG
Source organism: Acidobacteriota bacterium (assembly GCA_021818105.1). Taxonomy (GTDB): domain Bacteria; phylum Acidobacteriota; class Terriglobia; order Terriglobales; family Acidobacteriaceae; genus Telmatobacter. The sequence continues at coordinate 267 of JAKAFB010000105.1, read as the reverse complement.
GGTGGACGGCTGAACCTGGGCGTGCCGAGCGTGCAACAGCGCGTGTGGCGCTTTGTGGGGGTCTGACACGGTGGCGGGCGTGCCGCTGGATGGCAGCTTTGCGCGAAGCTGGCAGGCGGAGGTGCTGGCGGCGCGACCGCTGATTCTGCCGCCGCGACGGTTTGTGTATCCGGCTGAAGCGGAAGAGGTGGAGCGCGGCGCGCTGGAGGTGATGGTGCGGCCCGCGGGTGCAAAGCCGTTTCTGGCGACGTGCGCGCTGGGCTTTCG
>JAKAFB010000029.1 GCA_021818105.1 Acidobacteriota bacterium | reverse complement strand
CCGCATAGGCTGAGAAGTTGTGCCACTGCGGCACCTGCACATTGATCGCATACCCGGGAATCTTCGAGTTGTGCCAGTCAATGGGGAAGGTGATGGGCGTATTGCCCAGCACGGCAAAGTCAAAGGCATTGTGCGTGTACTTCCATATGTACTCGCCGCTGATGACGACGTGTTGCCCCAGTGCCTGCTGCAATCCCGCATGGAACTCGTTGCGGAAGCCCGGCACCTCCACGCCGGAGACGCCCGGCGTGCAGCTTAGCAGCGGTGAGAGCACCGCGTTCAGGCATCCTTCGCTGGAAAGCACCAGGTTCTCATTGAATGGCGTCTCCAGCGTGCGTGCGTAGCTCACGCGCAGCACCGTGCCGGTCTGCTTTACGCTGTAAGCGATGCCCAGCCGCGGCTCCGCCTGGCTGGCCGCCGTCAGGCCGTTGTAGACGTCTCCGCGCAGGCCCACACTGAACAGCCAGTTGCCTGCCTTGATCTGGTCCTCGATGTAGGCCGAGATCTCCTTGATGTCCGCATGGCCGAAGTAGTTGTAGAAGCCGCCTCCGCGCGTCAGGTCATAGGGCCGCAGCACTGCAAAGTAGCTGGGATTCACCGCCGCGCCGTTGTTGATGCAGTCCGACGGGGCAGAGTAGCCCGCCAGTGGATTGCCGCTCGCATCGATGCACGGCGCGTTGTACGTCGCGTCCACAATGCCCAGGCTGTCATGCTCGCGCAGGAATGTATGTTCGTAAGTAACCCCGGCCTTGGCATTGTGGATGCCCCGCGCATAGGTCAAATCCGCGTGGACGCCCGTGTTCAGCAGCGTGCGGTACTGCCCGATGGACGAAGTCTGCAGATTCGCCGGGCCAAGGTCTGCCAGCGAATTGCCGCTGGGGTAGTAGTGGTAGAAGTCCTTGCGCGCGTACGCTCCCACGTTCAGCACGGAATCATTATTGATAACTCGCGTATACGTTGGCGCGATGTTGTAAGTGTTAATCATCGAGCGCTGGTCGGCGTTGCCCACGTTGGCAAAGGTAGGGCTGGCCGTAGTGCCGCCGCTCACCACGTTCATCACGTTCAGGTTGTCGTAGGAGTTCGGCGTCTGGAACCAGGAGCGGCTGTAGTTCAGGTTCAGGTGCACGGAATCGGCCGAGGTGAAGCTCTTGTCCATGCGGTCAAAGAAGTTCTCCTCGTTGCCCTTGGCATGGAAGACCTTGAACTCCGGCGGATCGAGGAAGCGGCCTGTGTTCAGGCCATCCGCCTCAAAGAAGTTGCCCCAGTTAGCTCTGCCGTAAGAAAGGTCCACCCCGCCCGCCGCTGAGCCAAAGGATCCATAGGACGAGTAGATGCTGCCTGTAGGCTTCGTAACGCCTTGGCCCGAGCGCGTGGTGGCCACGATGACAAGGCTTGTCTTGTCACCGTACTCCGCCGGGGGCGCGCCGGCGATCACCTGAATGGACTGGATGGCGTTGGACGGAAGCTGGTTGGAGAAAACCTTGCTCTGCTGGTCGGTAATAGCCTGGCCATCAACGGAGAATGAGTTGGAGGCGTGGTCGCCGAGGCCGTGGAAGAGGCCATTGGAATCAGCCGAGACGCCGGGCGAGGTAAGCGTAACCAGCGAACTGAGCGACGAAGACTGGCTCTCCAGCGGCAGCTTCATAAACTGGTCACGGTCCACGTCTGTGTGGAAGGTGGGGTCGTCTTCGACCAGATCGCCCGCAGCCTCCACGGTAACGGTCGAGGCTGCAGCGGCAACCTGCAGGACCGGGTTAAGTGTTGTAGCCAAGGCGGAGCGGACCACGATGTTCTGGTTGAGCGACGCAAAGCCTGCGGCCGTGACGCTCACCTTGTAGTTATTGAAGGGAAGATTGTTGATTTCAAAATGGCCCGTGGCATCTGTGGTCGCGCTGCGGTCAAGGCCACTGGCCGCATTGGACAGATGCACTACCGCGCCGGGAATGACGGCGCCCGTGGGGTCAGTGACGGTGCCGCGCACCGAGGCGGCATTGCCGCCCTGTGCCGCCCAGGCGCCTGCAGCGGCAAGCAGCAGTGCGAGAGCGGGAAGAAAGCCGAATATTGTGCCGCGTTTGAACGGCATAAATGCCTCCGATTGGCTGACGGACATGCAAGCAAGCCAGTGTTGGCGAATATGCCATGGCGCTTCTGCTTGCGTTCAAAGGCCCGTCTGATGCGTGAAACCAGGTCGCTTGCTTCGCAAACACAAACTGAAAATGCAGAAGCAGGCGGGGGTGGAAACGCAGTTTACAAGGAGGCGGGTGGAGGACGAATGAAAAGCTGCGCATGCCACGGACGCGCTGCTGCGCGCGCCTGCAACACCGGCGCTGCTGTGGTCAGCTGTACCAGAATGATAATGCCGGCCGTAGCCGCCACGGGAGCCGCCGTGTGCAGCACCATGCACAGCGGGCAGTGGTCTGCGCCCTGTGCGGAGGCATGGACGTGCGCCACCTGTACCACGGAGAGCAGCAGCAACAGAGCCAGGCACACGAGCATCATGACCGCAAAGGCGACAGGCCTTGCGGGACGACGGCTGCGGTGGAAATGTGCCTGGAATCCGGTGATCAAATCGACCTCTGTCCTCTTAGGATACATAAACTTGGACGCGAAAAGGCGCGCGAGGTCGCAGTGAGACGGCGGATTTGAACGCAAGGAGCAGCGACCCCTGAGCATAAATTGCGTCTAAACTATGGACCCATGAGGCATTGGCGACAGGTGTGGCGGCTGGGAACTGCGGCGCTGGCATGTGCCGTGCTTGCAGGCGTCCTGGCGGCGGCGCAGGACTCCGCGCAACAAACTGGACAGGACGAAAGCCAGCACGGCAAGCCGCTGGTGCTGAAACCGGATTTGCCGGGCATGGGCACGAATCACCGGCTGATTCTGAAGGACGGCAGCTACCAGCTCGTGCGTCAGTATGAGATTGTCGGCGACCGTGTGCGCTACCTCTCCATTGAGCGTGCCGACGGATGGGAAGAGCTGCCTGTAGACCTGGTGGACTGGGACGCAACCCGCAAGTGGGAGCGCGATCACACAAGCGCGATGGAATCTTCGCCGGCGATGAAGGAAGCCGAGGAACTGGACAAGGAAGAGGCCGCCGCGCGCGCCGATGAGCGCAACCGCATGCCGGAGGTGGCCAAGGGATTGCAACTGCCCGACTCCGACGGCGTGTTTGTGCTGGACACCTTCCGGGGTACGCCGGAGCTGGTGGAGCTGAAGCCCACAGACGTACACACCAAGACGCATCTCTGGCGCGGCCTGAACACGTTCAATCCAATGGCTGGCTCGCGCGCCAATCTTGAGCTGGATGGCGCGCATGCCAGGGTGCATTTGCACGTGAACGATCCGGAGATTTATCTCTCACTGGATGGGCAAGACAACGTGCCCGCCGTGGCGAGCGACGCGCTGACCGTGCAGACTGGCGGCGCGAAGCAGGTGGCGAATGCGAAACGCGGCGCACAGTCCGTATCGTCAGGGTTTGCGATTGTACGTGTGGACGAGCGGCGCGCCGTGCGCATTGTAGGCGCAATCCAGGTGAGCCCGCTGGGCAAGGTGACGCAGAGCGAAGACGTAGTTGCTACCAAAGTCGAAGTGCTGCCCGGCAAGCACTGGCTCAAGCTCACGCCGCAGGAGCCGCTCAAAATTGGCGAATACGCACTGGTGGAAATCCTCTCGCCCACGGATATCAACCAATCCATCTGGGACTTTCGCGTGGACCCGACGCTGGGCGACAATCCGGGCTCGATGGCGCCCATTCTGCAATGATGTGTGCTACTCGCGCACGCTGATGCCGAGGGCCTTCATCTTGCGATACAGGTGGCTGCGCTCCAGGCCGAGCAGTTCAGCGGCACGGCTCACGTTGTTGCGCGCCTCCTCAATCTTCTTCAGAATGTACTCGCGCTCATAGGCGTCGCGTGCCTGCTGCAGCGTGGAGAACTCCTCAGTGGATCGCGTGCCGGCCTTGTGGGTAAGCGGAGGCAGGTGCTTGCGTTCAATGCGCACTGTTCGCGGGTTGAGGATGAGCACGCGCTCGATGACGTTCTTGAGCTCGCGCACGTTGCCAGACCAGTGGTAGTGCGCCAGCGCGGCAAGGGCCTCGTCACTGATTTCCATGCGCGCGCGGCCGTACTGGCGGCCGAACTCGTTGAGAAAATCGCGCACCAGCAGCGGAATGTCCTCCTTGCGCTCGCGCAACGGCGGCACAAAGAACGGCACAACGTTGAGGCGATAGAACAGATCCTCGCGGAAGTTGCCCTTCGCAATCTCCTCCTCAAGGTTCTTGTTGGTGGAGGCGATGAGGCGCACGTCCACACGCAGCGGTTGTGTACCGCCGACGGGCGTAAAGAGCTGCTCGTCGAGAGCGGAGAGCACCTTGGCCTGCGTCTTCAGGCTCATGTCTCCCACTTCATCCAGGAAGAGTGTGCCGCCGTCGGCGCGTTCCAGCGTGCCGCGCTGCTCCGGTGGCCCGCCGTGGTGCGCGCCATGGCGATAGCCGAAGAGCTCCGCCTCAATGTACGCCTCGGGGATGGCGGCGCAGTTGAGCCCGACAAAGACGCGGTCGCGGCGCAGGCTCTCAGCATGGATGGAGCGCGCGATCAGTTCCTTGCCCGTGCCCGACTCGCCGTAGATGAGCACACGGCCATTCGTGGGCGCCATCAGGCGAATCTGCTGGCGCAACGCCTTCATGGGGATGCTTTCGCCGGTGAGCACACTGGCAGCGGCAAATTGACGCTTGAATTCGATGTTCTCCGCGCGCAGGCGGCGCGCTTCCACTGCGTTCTTGAGTACGATGAGCGTGCGCTCCAGCGAGAGCGGCTTCTCAAGAAAGTCATACGCGCCGAGCTTGGTGGCCTTTACTGCAGACTCGATGGTGCCGTGCCCGGAAATGATGATCACCTCGGGGCGTGTTTCGGCTGCCTGCGCGTGAATATCCGCCAGTACATCGAGGCCGTCGCGATCGGGCAGCCAGATGTCGAGCAGCACCACGTCATACTGCGCGTCGTCCAGCAATACCATGGCCTCCGCCGCCGTGGCAGAGCTGGCCACCCCGTAGCCCTCCTCGTGCAGAATCTCTTCGAGCGAACTTCGAATCTCCGCCTCGTCATCCACCACCAGAATGTGATTCATGAACCTGCTCCCGTAAGTGGCGTAGAAGCGCCGGCTTCAACCGTTTGCAGCGGCACCTGATCCATGATCGGCAGGCGTACAAGGAAGCGCGCGCCCTTGGGAATGTTGCTTTCAGCGCGAATGGTGCCGCCATGCTCCTGCACGATCTTGGAGGCGATGGAAAGGCCGAGGCCCGTGCCGCGCTGCTTGGTGGAGTAGAAGGGCAGAAAAAGCCGCTCGCGAATCTCCGGTGTTAGGCCGTGACCGGTGTCTGAGACGATCACTTCGACGGCCGTTCCATCCTCACTGAGACTGCTGCTCACGTCGAGCACGCGCAACAGGCTGCCCTGCATGGCCTCAGCGGCGTTGTCGATGAGGTTGGCAAGCGCGCGGCGCATTGCGTCCGGATCAGCAAGCACGAGCGGCAGGCCGGCCTCAAGTTTGCACGTAACCGTGATGCCCTCCAGACGGCCCGTAAACAGTGCTAGCGCTTCTTCGGCAACCTGATTCATGTCGCAGGCGCGCGGCTGCGGCGTGGGAAACTGCGCCAGCGCGGAGAACTGATCGACAAGCGTGCGCATCGTGCCCACGCAGCCCAGAATTACCTCGCTGCATTTGCGAATAATCGCGGGCGAGTCCGGCGTGCCGCGGTCAAGATGCCGCGCGATGCGTTCAGCAGAGAGTGCGATGGGGGTGAGCGGGTTCTTGATTTCATGCGCAACCCGTTGCGCAACTTCCTTCCACGCCGTCTGGCGTTGCGCGCGCAACAGCTCAGAGGTGTCTTCGATGACCAGCACGGTGCCGACCTGATTGTGCGCAAACTCCAGGCGCGCGCTGGTGACGGAGAGATGCACCACGCGGCCGGGAAGGTGCCACTCCAGCTCAGTAGACGCCGCGCCCATGCGCTGTCCGCGGCGAATGACGCCCGTCACATCCTCAACGCACTCTGCGGGAAGCAGTGACGCGATGGCCTGTCCGCGCAGCGCGGAGCCCTCCTGCCGGCCAATGAGCGCGGCGAAGGCGCGATTGGCCTGCAACACATTTCCAGCGCTATCCAGCGTGACCACACCGCTGGGAATGGTTTCCAGAATCGTTTCCAGCTCGCGGCGGCGCTCTTGCAGAGCCAGGTTGGCGGCGGTGAGCTGCGCGGAAGAGCTCTCGGCAAGCTGCCGGCTGGCGTCAAGGTCAGCGGCCATGTGGTTGAAAGAGCGCACGAGCTCAGCCATCTCGCCGCTGCTGACGAGCGAGACGCGGTGTTCATATTTGCCTGTCGCAATTTCATTCATCGCATCGGCCAGCGCTTCCACGGGCCGCGTGATCTGCTTGGAGAGAAAAAGCGCAAGCCACACGCTGGCAAAAAAAACAGCCACGGTGATAAGCAGCAGCATGAGGAAGAAAGTGGAGCGAATGCGGTTGCGCGAGCGAAAGAGATCCCAGTAGGCCGCGGCGCCGGAACGGATGCGGCGGGCCGTCTGGTTGAGGCCTTCTGGCATCAGCAGACCGACGACGACCGTTTTGCCGGAAGGAGCGGAGGCCATGCCCAGCGCGTACTCCTGCCCGGCGATCTTGAGCACCGGCAGGCCGCTGCGCTGCGCAGTGGCCAACACGCTTACAGAGAACGGCCCGCTCAGCAGCCTTTCTTCGCTGTCTCCGTTGTCGTTGAGCCAGGGCAGCAGGCTCACCGGCGTGTTCTCCGGCGGCGCCTGGAAACCGGCGATTTTCTGCATATCCCTGTTGTAGACAACAGCAAAGCCTCCGGCGAGCGTAATGCTATGCGCGGTGAGCGCTCTCTCAATCTCGGGTACGGGCAGGTCGGGCGAGCCGGAGGCGGCAATGGATTCTGCCTCCACGCGGGCATTGTTGGTCACGTACTGCGCCAACTCCAGCACCACGCGGGTGGAATCCTCGCGCAGCTCGGATGTGTTGGGCGAGAACCAGCGATCAATGGAGCGGTTCATCAGTTGGAAACTGAAAAGAAACATGAAGACCGCAGGAGTGAGCGCGATGAGCACCGCACCCAGCACCATGCGCGTGCGCAGCCGCGCGCCAAGAGCGCTGCTGCTCTGGTCTGCGTAGACCTTGAGTACATTGCGAAGCAGCAGGATGAGAAGCAGAAGCAGGAGGAGAAAGACGACAACCGTAAGTCCGGTAAAGACCAGCGTCTCCCCGGCAGTGTCGGGATTCAGGAAGGGCACGTTGGAGGTGTTGAAGGCCTGCAGCGCGCCGAGCAGGGCAAAAACCAGCAGCGCGCCTACACCTAGCAGGACCATCAACCGCCGCCGCCCATCGTCCCTGGAAAGCATGCGGCGATTATAGTGCCGGGCAGGGTTTACGGTCTGCTACCAGAACTGCGGCAAAGCCGCCGGGGCTGCGTTGCTGTGCCGTTCTGTGCGCTTACGCCAGCACGCTTGCCGCCGCCGTCCATGCGCGCTGCTGGCTTTCGGCCACGCCTTGATGGGTGAGCGTGCCGAGCCAGGTATTCAGTCCCTCCGCCAGCCCTGCATCCTGCTTGAGCGCCTCGCGCGCGCCCAGATGCGCCAACCGCATCACGTAAGGGAAGGTAGAGTTGGTGAGCGCCAGCGTTGACGTATGCGGCACCGCGCCCGGCATGTTGGTCACGCAGTAGTGCACCACGCCATCCACCACATAGCTCGGGTTGGAGTGCGACGTGGGCCGGGCCGTTTCCACACAACCGCCCTGGTCAATGGCCACATCCACAATGACCGCGCCCTGCTTCATCTGCGATACCATAGCGCGCGTAACGAGCTTTGGAGCTGTGGCGCCGGGAATCAGCACGCCACCAATAACAAGGTCAGCCTCGCGTGTGGCCTGGTTGATGTTGTAGCTATTAGATGCCAGCGTGTGTAGCCGTCCATTGAAGATGTCGTCCAGATCGCGCAAGCGGTTCATGTTCACGTCAATCAGCGTGGTTTTGGCGCCGAAGCCCAGCGCGATGCGCGCTGCATTGGTGCCCACAATGCCTCCGCCAATGATGGTGACATGCGCGGGGGGAACGCCGGGTACGCCGCCCAGCAGGATGCCGCGGCCTCCCCGCTCCTTCTCAAGATAGCTGGCGCCCACCTGCACGCTCATGCGGCCTGCGACTTCGCTCATGGGCATCAGCAGGGGCAGCATGCCATGCCGGTCGCGCACCGTCTCATACGCGATGCCGATTACCTTGGACTCCAGCAGCTTGTTGGTCAGCACGGGCAGGGGCGCAAGGTGCAGATAGGTGAAGAGAACGAGGCCCTCGCGGAAGTAGACATACTCCTGCTCGATGGGCTCCTTAACCTTGACGACCATCTCGGACTTTCCCCAGACGTAGCCGGCATCGCCGACAATCTCCGCGCCGGCGTTCTGGTACTCGGCATCAGGAAAGCCGGATTGCATACCGGCCTGGGTTTCCACCAGCACGGTGTGGCCGGCCTCGACGAGCGCCTTGGCGCCCGCGGGTGTGACGCCTACGCGAGCTTCATTGTCCTTAATTTCTCTGGGAACGCCGATGATCATGGGAGCTGCTCCTCTTCGGGGGTTGGATGCGCGCCCGGCGGGCTCAGCCGCGAGAAAGTGGCCGCGCCGGCAGTTATTGCTTGCAAGGAGGGCTGCCGGGCTGCGGCCAAATGGAGCACTTCCAACTGTGTGCCATGCTACGGCGGAGGCAGCTACCGATGTGTGCAAAGATCGTGGTAAAACTCCCCTATGGGAACAAAACGTGAGCAGGACAACCACCTTTCGCAAGATATATTCGCTCCGCCGCCAACCGTCGTCCTGGATGAACTAGACAGCGCCATCCTGCGTTACCTGGAAAGTCATGGGCGAGCCACCAATTACGAGGTCGGTGAGGCGGTGGGGCTGTCCGCTTCCGCAGCTTCGCGGCGCATCCAGGCGCTGGAGGAGTGCAAGGCCATTCGCGGCTACCGCGCCGTAATTGACGACCGGATGCTGGGCAAGCGTATGACGGTGTACATCCGCATCACACTTGAGCGACAATCGGCAGCCGTGCTGAGCGCGTTTGAAACAGCGGTGCGCCATTGCCAGGAAATTGTGAGCTGCCACCTGATGGCGGGCCAATATGACTACATGCTGGTTGCGCGCGTGAGCGACATTGACGACTATGGGCGGCTGCATCAGACAGAGCTGTCCAGGCTGCCGGGGGTAATCCGGCTGGAGACTAGCTTTGCGCTGCGCGACGTGCTGGACGGGCACAACTGAGCACGCAAACGCGATTTCAATTGACGAGGCTGAGGCGATTGGCGTGCGCGGAAGCACTTTCGCATTGTCAGCCCCGGATGCGCATGCTCCAATGAGCACAGGTTCCGCGAGGAAACTGAGAAAGAAGCAGGGGAAGAGGTTCAGCAGTCATGGGGGGGATTGGACAACAGTTTGCCCGAAGCGACGGGGGTGGCAACCGCCCCAGCGGCGGATTCGATTCGACGGCTTACCGTGCCTTGGAGTTGCCGGGGCTTGACGTCAACCCTCAAGGATCCACAAAGCAAAAGCAGAAGAAGAAGGCGCCGCAGAGCGGCATGCTGATGCTGCTGGCTGGCTTTGTGCTGCTGGTGGTGGGGCTCATCGTGCTGGTCATGATGACGCACACCAGTCCGAAGACCGACGCGGATGACCGCGGCATGGCGGTGTTCCATGCGTCTGATTTGCGCGGGCACCTGGTGACGCGTTGGAATGGAACAGCGCAATATCAGTTGAAGATCGACACGGTCGACCCGCGGGAAAAGGCGCAGTTTGCCTATGCGACGGCGAATCTGCCGGGACCGGTTTACGTAAACATCCGCATGCTGGACCAGGCGGGATTTGCGCTGTGCGGCAAACAAGTGCTCTTTGTCTACAATCCGGCAAAGAATGCCGCTGCACCGATTCCGGATGCGGGCCCGCACGCAAAGAAAGCTGTGGCCGATCGCATTGCGCGCGAGCAGGCCGCACAAAAGGCCGCCCTGGCCTCCGCTCAGGCGCAGGAGCAGGCGCGCGAGAGCGGGCAGGACATTTTCCAGAATGAATTGGGCGATGATGGCAGCGTGGTGGCGGTGAACGTGCAGGGTGCGCTACCTTGCTCGCGCGACCAGTATAAGAAGATTGATTATTGGGACTTCGCCACAAACTTCCCCACGGTGGAAGAGCAGGATGCGCTGCTACATCATCGTGAGCAAGCCAGGGAACTGGAGGCGCGACGGGAAGCGAACCGCAAGAAGGCCGCGCGGGGCAACTCGGCGTTTTACATACTGGGCGAAGACCGCGCCTCTCTATTCGACGCCTCTCGTGAGCTGCTAGCGATGAATGATGGGAAGAGCTTTTACATCCCCCGCAAAGCTGACCAGGGCACGGCCATCGCCTGGGCTGCTGAGTCGTCGCTGATTCACTACAAGTGTGACCAGCATGCCAACTGCTCCCTGATGCATGCAGGTTCGACGAGCTTTATTTACGGCAAGCTGAACGAATAGGCAAGCAGCCTTTCAGGTTTCCAAGCTGCAAGGAAAAAGGGGCAAGGTCAGGCGACCTTGCCCCTTTGTGCGTTTGGGCCCGCTGCGCACTTACTCGGCGTTGTCTATCTGCGCGCGCTGCAGTTTGTCGGAGTAGTCGACATACACCGCCTTCCAGGTGGTGAAGAAGTCGATGGCGCCGAGGCCCTCGCGATGGCCATTGCCGGTGTGCTTGACGCCGCCGAAGGGCAGGTGCACCTCCGCGCCGATGGTAGGCGCGTTGATGTAGGTGATACCCGCCTCCAGATCGCGGATCCCGGCAAAGGCGCGGTTCACGTTCTTGGTGTACAGCGCGGTGGAGAGGCCGTAGTCAATGGAGTTGGCGATCTCGATGGCCTGCTCGAAGGTATCGAACTCAATGAGGCAGACCACGGGGCCGAAGACCTCTTCGCGCGCGATACGCATGGAAGGCGTAACTCCGCCGAAAATCGTGGGCTCAAAGAAGGTGCCTTTGCTGTAGTCACCGTCGGTGAGTGGGTGGCCTCCGGCAAGGAGTTTGGCGCCCTCGCCGAGAGCGATTTCGACGTACTGCTTTGATGTCTCAATCTGACCGGCGTTCACCTGCGGGCCCACTTCCACAGATTCATCGAGGCCGTTGCCCACCTTGAGCGACTTGGCACGGGCAACGAACTTCTCAGTGAACTCGGCGGCAATACCCTTTTGCAGCAGGATGCGGCTTGTGGCCGTGCAGCGCTGACCAGTGGTGCCAAAAGCGCCCCACAGCGCGCCGTCCAAGGCGAGGTCAAGGTTGGCGTCGTTGAGCACGATCTGCGCGTTTTTGCCGCCCATCTCCAGCGAGACGGGCTTGAAGGTCGCAGCGGCGCGCTGGCCCACAAAGGAACCCACCTCGCTGGAGCCGGTGAAGCTGATGGCGCGCACGTCCCGGTGCTCGATGAGCGCCGTACCCGTGGACCCGCCGCTGCCGCTAACGATGTTGACCACGCCGGGCGGAAGGCCCGCATCCACAAGAGCCTGTACCAGGTTGTAGGTGGAAAGCGGTGTGTCCGTGGCGGGCTTGATGACGCAGGCGTTGCCGGAGACGATGGCCGGGAAGAGCTTCCAACTGGGAATAGCCATGGGAAAATTCCACGGCGTGATGAGGCCCACGACTCCGAGCGGCATGCGCACGCTCATGGCGAACTTATTCTGCAACTCGCTGGGGGTGGTCTGGCCGAAGAGGCGGCGGCCTTCGCCAGCCACGTAGAAGGCCTCGTCAATGGCCTCCTGCACGTCGCCGCGCGTCTCGGCCAGCACCTTGCCCATTTCGCGGGTCATGTCGCGCGCGTACTGCTCCTTGCGCTGCTGTAGGATGAGGCCGGCGTGCAGCAGCACCTCCGCCCGCTTGGGCGCAGGCACAAGGCGCCAGCTGGCATAAGCCTTTTTGGCCGCAGCTACAGCCAGGTTTACGTCCTCCGCGCTGGAGGAAGGAAAAGCGCCGACGATGTCGGAGTGGTCGGCCGGGTTCAAATTCAGGATGGTCTTGCCGCTCCTGGCAGGCAGCCATTCGCCGCCAATCAAATTGTGGTATGTGGGATAGCTCATAACGGTCCTCTGGATAAGTGCAAAGCCCGGGAGTTCAGCCGGATGCCCTGCCCGGTGCAACCACATGAGTGTATCGCAACCGGCGGGGACGGCTTTGTGACAGGACAAAAGTTCAAATTCGAGGCGCTAACTGCACAGGCAGCAAGGGCCCGCTGGCCGTACAATACGAATGAGGTAGATTCAATTTTCCAATGTCATCGAACGGTTATCCTTCGCGCTCCTCGCGATCGCATGGCCTGCGCTCACTCTTCAGCATGTTTTCGAGCGACCTGGCCATTGATCTCGGCACCGCCAACACACTGGTCTACGCGGCCGGCAAGGGCATCGTGGTCAACGAGCCATCGATTGTGGCCATCAACAAGAACACCGGTGAGGTGGAAGCCGTAGGCAAAGAGGCCAAGGAGATGCTAGGGCGTACCCCAGGCAACATCGTGGCCATCAAGCCCATGAAGGATGGCGTGATTGCCGACTTCAAGGTCACCGAGAAGATGCTGAACTACTTCATCCAGAAGGCTCACAACCGCAAGATGCTGGTGCATCCGCGCATTGTCATTGGCGTGCCCTCTGAGATTACACAGGTGGAAAAGCGCGCGGTCGAGGACTCGGCCTATCGTGCCAAGGCCAGCGAGGTGTACCTGGTGGAGCAGGCCATGGTGGCAGCCATCGGCGCGGGCCTGCCCATCACCGAGCCGGGCGGCAACATGGTGGTCGATATCGGCGGCGGCACCACGGACATCGCGGTGATTTCGCTTTCGGGCATTGTATATTCGCGCTCTGTGCGCATGGCCGGCAACCAGATGGACGAGGCCATCACCAACTATCTGAAACGCAAGTACAATCTGCTGATAGGCGAGCGCACGGCAGAGCAGATCAAGATGGAGATTGGTTCCGCGTTTCCGCTGGACAAGCCGCTGACCATTGAGATCAAGGGCCGCAACCTGATTGAAGGCGTGCCGAAGACGATCACCATTGACGACAGCGAAATTCGCGAGGCTCTGGGCGAGTGCATCGCCGTCATCATGAACGCGATTCGCGTGGCGCTGGAGCGGACACCGCCGGAACTCTCGGCTGACATCAGCGACCGCGGCATTGTGCTCACCGGCGGCGGCGCACTCATCAAGAACCTGGACAAGCGCATCCGCGAGGAGACAGGTCTGCCGGTGTCGGTTGCCGATGATCCGCTGGCCAGCGTGGTGTTGGGCACGGGCAAGATGCTGTCAGACTTCCGCCTGCTGCGCAAGATCAAGATCGACTAAGCAGGAAGCAGGGGCTCGCAGGCTGGGGTCAGCCGCTGCGACCCTGTACCTGTTGACTTTTAAACCCTGAGCCCTACGCGCCATGGAAACATTCTTCGCCCGCTACCGGAATCTTGTGGTGCTGCTGGCCGTGCTGGTGGTGCAGATTCTCGGTCTGGCCATGCAGGTGCACCAGACGGACAGCGGACGTATGAGCATGGACCGGCACGATGGCCGCGGAGTGCGGCTCCTCCGGTTATGGGCAGAGGCGCTGGTGTCGCCCCCGGAACGCATCTTCCACGCAACCAGCCAGGGTATCGCCGGCCTGTGGGAAAACTACATTGACCTGCGCCACGTGCGCGAGCAGAACCGGCAGCTTGCGCAAACCGTCGACCGGCTGCGCCTGGAGCAGGCCGCCCTGCTGGAAGACGCGCGGCAGGGCCAGCGGCTGCAAGGTCTGCTGCACTTCCAGGAGAAGTACATTTACAAGACGCTGGCGGCGCAGATTATCGGTACCAGCGGCAGTCCGCAGTCACACGTGGTGTACCTGGACAAAGGCGCTGCGGAAGGCCTTGCACGCGATATGGCAGTGATTACACCGGACGGCATTGTAGGCAAGGTGCGCGAGGTGTTTCCCCACTCCGCACAGGTGCTGCTGATGAATGACCAGACCAGCGGCGCAGGCGTGATTCTGGAGACGACACGGATTCGCGGCATTCTGCGCGGCAACGCGGCAGGCCAGCCGCAGGTGGTGAACATCATGGCCGACAACCGCATCAAGCCGGGCGAGAAGGTGCTGACGGCGGGAGGCGACGAGATATATCCGCGCGGGCTGCCAGTGGGCGTGGTGGAGAAGGTGGTGCCTGACCCGGAGCGTGACTCCTACATTCACGTGATTGTGAAGCCTGCCGTGGCGCTGGACCGACTGGACGAGGTCCTGGTGATTACCTCCACAGAGCCGCGCTTCCCGCCGGAGCAGCAGCAGGACATGGCCACCAGCGAGACGCTAAAAGGCGCCGAGGTGCAGGCGGAAGAGGCACAGAAGAAGGCCTCTGAGATTATGGCCGAGCGCCTGCCGGGGTTGATTGACCCCAAGCTGCCTCCTGAACAACAGCCGCTGCTGGACAGCACGCCACCTCCGCCCGTTGCGCATACGCCGCTGCCCACCCACCCGGACCGATTCACGCCGGGGGCCGACCCTGCTCCTGAAAGCAGCACAGGAAATGCCACGAGCCAATCTCCCAATACGCCGCAGCGGAGGAATCCCTGAGCATGCCGGTGCTGATGGCTCATACCCGCCGCGACGTGGAGGTGCACCGCTTCCCTATGCTCGTGTATGCCCTGGTGCCACTGGTGGCGTTGGTGCTGCAGGCATGGCTGCCGCGCGTGCTGGGCCGATTTGCATGGTTTGATCTGCCGCTGGTGGTGACGGTGTATTTCGCGCTGGGGCGGCAGAGCCCCATCCAGGGAACGCTGCTGGGCGCGGCTCTGGGCATCTTTCAGGATGCACTGACGCAGCATGCCATCGGCATCAACGGCATCGCAAAAACGGTGGTGGGCTTCCTCGCCGCATCCCTGGGCGTTCGCATTGACGTGGAAAATCACACGATTCGTGTCGTCCTCACGTTTCTGTTGTCGCTGATTGCCAGCGTACTTTATGTCTTCGTCTTCCAGATACTGCTGGGCTTGAGTCTGGCATGGGCCCCCCTCACGGAACTGTTGCGCGCGCTGGGCAATACGGTCATCGCGCTGGTGCTGTTCCCCCTGCTCGACCGGTTCAAGATAAGCGATTGAACGCGGCGGGCCGTCTTAAACCTTTGAGGGCGCTCCCAGGCCGCGGGCGCGCTCGGATGGCAATGGACAACGCGGTATTCTGGGACAAGCAGGCAGATGGTTTTTGACAAGGTCACACGAGGCGAAAAGCTACCCAGCGTCAAGCTGGCCTCGGTGCAGTACGCCATTCTGCTGATGATGCTGGCTCTGGCCGCCGGGCTGTGGCGCTTGCAGGTGCTGGGCGCAGACAATTTCCGTGTGCTGGCTGAGCAGAACCGCATCCGCAAGGTGCCCATCCTCGCCGGACGCGGCAAGCTGTTTGACCGCGAAAACCGGCTGATCGTCGACAACTACCCGTCCGTTTCGTGCTTCCTGGTGCGCGAGCAGAGACACGACGTGGACGTCGACCTGCCGCTGATTGCGCGCGGGTTGCACCTTGATCTCGACCAGTTGCGCGCCACGTTGCAGCGCTATCGCAGAGCGCCGGGCTACCAGCCCATCCCCATCAAGCAGGACATTACGGCCGACGAGCAGGCCTTCATTGCCGCGCACAGCAATGAGCTGCCGGAGCTGGAAACCATCGACGAGGAACGCCGCCTTTACCCGCGGGATGGCTTTGCCTCGCACCTGATCGGCTACGTAGGCGAGGTCAGCGAAGAGATGCTGAATGATCCGCGCTATGCCGCCTACGAGCCGGGCGATGTGGTGGGCAAATCAGGCGTGGAGGAGAGCTACGACCAGGTCCTGCGCGGTCAGGACGGCTCGCGCGATGTGGTTGTGGACAGCCATGGGCGTGAGGTGGGCTACCTGCGCACTCAGCATGCCATCCCCGGCCAGGACCTGCGCCTGACCATCGACAACGACCTGCAACGTGCCGCGGAGCTGGCGCTGGGCAACCGCGATGGCGCCATTGTGGCCATGGACCCGCGCAACGGCGAGATTCTGGCCCTGGTGTCACGGCCCAGTTTCGACCCCAACGCCTTTGCCGTGCGTATCGATCGCGCCGCGTGGAACAAGCTCGTTATGGACCCCTCGCATCCGCTGCTGAACAAGGCGATTCAGGCGCAACTGGCGCCGGGATCCACGTTCAAGATTCTGATGTCGGTCGCAGGACTGGAAGAAGGCATCGCGCAGAACCTGCACGTCTACTGCAACGGCGGCGCGGACTTCTATGGCCACTACTACCACTGCGACGCGAAGCACGGCGCGGTGGACATCCACAACGCCATTCCTGACTCCTGTGACACGTTCTATTACACGCTGGCCGACAAGCTGGGCATTGATCGCATCGCCGCCTACGCGCAGCGCTTTGGCTACGGGCAAAAAACGGGCATTGATCTGCCGGGCGAACAGGCCGGGCTGATGCCCTCACCGCAGTGGCTGATGAAGAACTACCACCGAAAGTGGTATGCCGGCGAGACGATCTCAGTGGGCATTGGCCAGGGCGCGGTGGAAGCCACGCCGTTGCAACTGGCGCGCATCATCGCAGGCATCGCATCGGACGGGCATCTGGTGCGGCCGCATGTCGTCTTCCCGGACCAGCTTCCCCCGGACTTTCGCCATGCAATCCAGGACAGCTTTCCCGGATCGGGCGAGGCAAACATCCCCATTCCGCCGGAGGACTGGATCACGATCACCGATGGCATGGCACAGGTGACGGAGCCCGGAGCGTTTCATACCGCAGGCTCTGCGCACCTGGATGGCATTGACCTGGCCGGCAAGACCGGTACCGCGCAGGTGATGAGTCATGAGGCGCTGAGCCATGTGGCCAAGACGCGCTCCACGAACCCCAACGTGTGGTTTGTGGGCGTGACACCGCGGCGCAACCCGGAGCTGGTGGTGGCCGTGCTATGGCAGAACGGCGAGTTCAGCTACTATCCCGCTCGCATCGGGGCAAAGGTGGTAGAGGCTTACGTGGAGAAGCAGCGGAAGCTGGCACACAACCTACAACCTACAAAGGCACCTCCGCCACCGGTGGAGGTGGGTGCTGTATGGTCCGTTCCGGACCCGCAGGACAGCGGCAGGACAACGCGTATCCGCGCCGGACACTTCTTTGTGAATCCGGGGCCGGGCGCCTTGTCCGACTCCAGGCCGGTGTTGTCCCGGAAGGACACAGTGAATCTGCCGGCACACCGGCCACAGCCGGCACCAGGACCCACCACGCTGGGCGTGGCCCTGCCTGAACTGCCCTGGAACTGGAAGAAGCCATGAGCCAGATGCGGCGCTTCCTCAGCTTTCGAGACTTTGACTGGACACTGCTGGGCATGGTGCTGCTGCTATGCGCTCTGTCAGTTTTTGAGATTTACTCTGCCACCCTGCACACCAAGTACACAGGCTTTCACAGCAAACAGGTCTTCTGGATTGCGGGCGGGCTGGTGGCGATGTTCGTCTTCTCCAGAATTGACTACCACCGTCTGCTGGACTGGGTGCCGTGGGCCTATGGTTTTTGCGTGCTCTCGCTGGCGGCGGTGCTGGTTCCGGGCATTGGGCACAAGGCCCTGGGTGCGCGACGCTGGATCAAGATCGGGCCGCTGCTCTTTCAGCCGTCGGAGTGGGTCAAAGTGGTGCTGATTTTGGCTGTGGCGCGCTACTTTGCCAACCTTGGGGCAAAGAGCCTGACGTGGAAGGAGATCTTCAAGGCCTTTGCGCTGGTGGGCGTCCCCATGCTCCTGGTGCTCAAGCAGCCCGATCTGGGCACGACGCTCACTTATGCGCCAATCCTGTTTGCCGGGCTTTTTCTGGGCGGCATCAACTGGCGACAGGCAGCCATTCTGATAACAGCCGGCCTGGTGCTGGTTGTGGGAGCATGGTCCAGCGGCAAGGTGCTCAAGCCCTACCAGAAGGCTCGGCTTACAAGTTTCATCAACCCGGACAGCGACCCGCGTGGCAGCGGATACCAGATTCGCCAGTCGCTCATTGCGGTGGGGTCGGGTGGCATCTGGGGCAAGGGCGCAGAAAAGGGTACACAGACACAAGGCGACTTTTTGCCCATCCCGCATGCGGACTTCATCTTTGCCGCCTACAGCGAGGAGCATGGCTTTGTGGGCGCAATTTTTGTGCTGCTGCTATACTTTCTAATATTGATGCGTTTGATTCAGAACGCACAGACAGCCGCGGACCTGCCCGGATCCCTGATTATTATGGGGATTGTGGCTGTGTTGACCTTCCAGATTGCGGTCAACGTGGGCATGGTCATCGGGTTTATGCCCGTCACCGGAATCCCTTTACCGTTAATGAGTTACGGAGGATCTTCGGTACTGTTTACCTACCTGGCGCTTGGCGTGGCGATGAACGTGCGCATGCGCCGGTTCGTAAACTGAGGTCCCCGGCCCGTAAAGGCCGCGGATCAGACAGAGCACAGGTTTACCTCTTGTGCGCCGCAGGGTTTCCTGGACCACGAGAGACATATTTTCAAGCAGATAGTCGGCCGGTATCCGATGGGAACCGAGTCCGGCAGGATTGAGTTCATGAGCACGCAGAGACGGGAAGACCGTTGGCAGCGTACAACTTGCACGGCATGCGTGAGAGCATCCGGGGGCTCCGGCGACTGGACTTGGTTGCGGGAGTGGAATGCAGTGGGGCACCGAGACCCCGCCCCCGTGCCGCAGGCAGGCCGCGCAGATGCCAGCGGGGTAACGGCCTCGCCCAGTGTGAGGGCATGGTTGGCCACAAACTCTCTGCAATTGGATCCCTCTTTCGGACAGCTTGTTCAGCAGGACATCCGCCTCGGTTTGCCGCCCGCACGGGCGGGCAGCCGCGCGGCCACCGGCGTACCAGCGACGCGCAGGTTATCCCTTTTGCCCATCTCCATCCCGCCCGGTTTCGTTTGGCTCCATCTGACCCCGCCGCAGGCTCCAGCCGCTACAGGCCGCTGGACGGAAAGGCAAGATGGCAAAAGAGATTTGTATTTCCAGCACGCCGCATGAGACGCGGCTTGCGATTCTGGAAGACGACCAGCTCGCGGAAATCTACTACGAACGCGAAAACGAATACACGCTGGCAGGCTCCATTTACAACGGACGCGTCACGCGCGTGCTTCCCGGCATGCAGTCAGCCTTTGTGGACATTGGACTGGAGCGCGATGCGTTCCTCTATGTCACAGACTTTCTGGAACTTGAAGACCAGGAAGAGGCCGAGGAACTAGAGAAGGCCGCGACCAGTGGCGGCGCGCAGGCGCCGCGGGAGGTGCGTGGCGGCCAGCGGCGTGAGCGGCCCACCCGCGAGCGCACAAAGACAGCCGCGATTGAGGCTGAAGAGGTGGCAGCCGCTCCGCTGGAGCCGCTCACCGAAGCCGAGGAACTGACTGAAGCTGGGCCGGAGGCCCCTGGCGAACCGAGCGTGAAGCGCTGGCGCGGCCGCCGCCGTCGCCGCGGCCGCGGCGGCGCAGGAACTCGCGAGGACCAGCCGCAGGCATTTGAGTCTGCTGAGGCCGAGCCCGCAGAGACAGCGGAAGTGCAGCCCGAGGAAACGCATGAAATTCAGGCAACTGCGGTGCCGGCCCGGCACGCGGAACACGCGCCGTCACCCTTTGTGTTGCCGGGCGAGCAATTGTCCAAATACGGCGGCAAGCTGGCGGAGGAGCCTGCCAGGGCAGAAAGGCCAACGCAGCCAACCGCGCCGACAAGGACGACCAAGCCCTCCACGCTGATCGAAACACCCATTGTGTGGGACGGGACCGGCCCGCTCCCCGGCGAATCGCTCTCGCGGTATCGTGCGCCGGTTGAAGTGCACGCAGAGCCGCAAGGTACGTTTGCCGACGCAGTCGAGACAACTCCCGCGGAAGCCACCTTTGTGGAAGAACTGGTGGAGCCGCAACCCGAACCTGAGCCCGCCCCGGAGCTGGCCCCGGCGGAAGACCCGGCAGTGGAAGAGGAATGGACTGAGCAAAGCAGCATGGCTCCCGGGGAAGCCAAGCACACGGAGGAAGCAGAGGCCGCGGCAGAAGAGCAGGCCTCCGATGAGCCGGAACCCAACGCGAAGGCCTCGCATCACGTAGACCCATTGCCCCCGAGCACGTTCCGTTTGTTCGGCCTGGGCGGCAAGAAGAAGAGAGCCGGGGATGAGCCCGCGCAGGCTTCTACCGGGGTAGAAACAGCAGCGGGTGAGCGCGAAGTGGCATCCGTCTCCTCCGTCTCCGCTTTTGCTCCAGGAGCCGGGCTGGTGGAAGAAGAGGTGATTGAGGGCGAGGAGTTCGAGACACCAGGACACCCTATCCACGCGCGGATGGAAGAGCATGATCTGGATGAGTATGAAGAGGAGACGATACAGACGCAGATCGGCTCCGGCGATCTGGGCGAGCTACTCCATGAGGCTCATCTCGACCACCGCATCCAGATGGACTTTGACGAGAAGGGCGTTGAAGAGGTTGTTGAAGAAGAAGCCATGGAGGGAGAACCGGAGGAGGAACCCGCTGCCGAGGGCCAGCCGCGCCGGGAACGTGGCGGCCGTGGGCGTCGCGGACGTGAGCGTGGCGGCCAGCCAGGCCGTCGCGGACCCTCGCGCCGTTCGGCACAGACCACCGACCTGCCCATCATCAGCGATCTGCTGAAGCCGGGGCAGGAAATTCTCGTCCAGATTGCCAAGGAGCCCATCGCCAAAAAGGGCGCACGCATCACCAGCCACATCGCACTGCCGGGCCGGTTCCTCGTGTTCATGCCCACGGTTTCGCATGTGGGCGTGAGCCGCAAGATTGCATCCGATGAGGAGCGCCAGAGACTCAAGAAAATCCTGATCAGCGAGCGCGGCGAGGCCTCGGGCGGCTTTATTGTGCGTACGGCGGCCGAAGGCGCGTCAGAGGAGGAACTGCGCGCAGACCTGCGCTTCCTGATTCATCTGTGGGATGAGATTAAGCAGCGCTCGGAGAGCTCAAAGTCTCCGGCTCTGATCTATCACGACCTGTCGCTGATTGAGCGCATCCTCCGCGATCAGGTGAGCGCGGACTTCTCGAGCATCTGGGTGGATTCCGAGCAGGACTACGAGCGGATTGTGCGCTTCCTCAACCGTTTCTCGCCCTCGCTGGTACGCCGCGTTAAGCTCTACACCAAGGAGACGCCGCTCTTCGAGCATTTCGGCATTCAAGACGAAATCTCCAAGGCACTGCGTTCCAAGGTGTGGCTCAAGAGCGGTGGCTCGATTGTGATTAACCAGACCGAAGCGCTGGTGGCCATCGACATCAACACCGGTAAGTACGTGGGCAAGACGGCGCGGCTTGAGGACACCATCGTCAAAACGAACCTGGACGCCATTCCCGAGATCGTGCGCCAGATTCGCCTGCGCGACCTGGGCGGCATCATCATCGTCGACTTCATTGATATGGATGAGCGCAAGAACCGCTTCAAGGTGATGGCGGCTCTTGAGGAGGCGCTGAAGAGTGACCGCGCGCCCACCAAGGTATTGCAGTTCAATGATTTCGGCCTGGTGGCCTTCACACGCAAACGCGTAAAGCAGAGTCTGGAGCGGACGCTGAGTGTGCCGTGTCCCGTGTGCCAGGCTACGGGCATGGTCAAGAGCCCAACGACGGTGTGCAACGAGATTTACATCGAGCTGCGCAAGATGCGCCGGCACTTTGAAAGCGCTGACGTGCTGCTGCGCGTGAACCCGGAGACCGTGAAGGTGTTGAAAGCCAATAATGCCCGCTGGCTGGTGGAGTTCGAGGAGCTTGTGGGCAAGAACATTCTGGTGAAGAGCGACCCGAGCCTCCACCCGGAGCAGTTCGACATCCAGGGCTAAGGCATTGCTTTTGTAGTAACGTCAAAAGGTCGGAGGGTGACTCCGGCCTTTTGCTCATTAGAGGAACTTCAACACAACCCGCAAAGGGTATCCAGTGTCTAAAGAGTTCAGAAGCTTTATATGGAAGCGCGCAGGTAAAGAAGAAAATTTCGACCCACGAGGTAACAATATGTCATTTTCGAGTTCGAGCCGGTTATTGCGGCATGTAACCCTGCTTGCGGCTGCAGTGCTTCTTGCAGCCGGCTCATCGAGTGCCCAGTTTGCACCGCCTTCCAGCACCAGTGATGGAACACCGTCGGCGAATGAGTCCAGCTCCACGGCATGGGAACTGGCAGCCAACACCAGCTCAGATGCGTTGCCGGCCGCGCCCTCACCAGAGGGTGCCGCTTCGGGTGGACAGAGCGGCGGCTACCAGTCACAGAGCATCTGGAGCCGCATGACCTTCGAAGTGGGCGGCGGCTTCAATGCGCCTACCAGCGAGTCCTCCAGGTACATTACCTGGGGCGGCCAACTCAACCTCGGTGCGGGCTACCGCTTCAACCCACACTTCAGCACTTTGATCGAGTACCAGTTCATGGACGACAAGCTGCCGGGAGCCATCATTGCGCAGACCGGCGCCACGGGTGGCAACGCTCACATCTGGTCGTTCACTCTGGCTCCGGTGTATGAGCTGTTCCCGTCGCACACGAATGACGTCTACATCACCGGCGGCGGCGGCTTCTATCGCAAAGTGACAAACTTCACCAATCCTGTGCCGACGCAGTATTGCACGTATTTCTACTGCGGCTACGGCTACGCAAACCAGGTGGTGGGTCACTTCTCCAGCAACCAGGGTGGATGGAACATTGGCGGCGGCTTCAGCCATCGCATGGGTGGCCAGTATGGCGATAGCAAGGTAAAGCTGTTTGCCGAGGCTCGCTTCCTGGATGTGCTTTCGCCGGCAATGACGACGGCACCCAACGGACTGGGCACTACCTCAGTCGGCGCTGGCACCAAAGTGATTCCCGTGACCTTCGGGGTGCGGTGGTAATTCTGTGCAGGCAGCATAGAGGCCCCCGGCGGTTCTGCCGCTCCGGCAACTAGCGGAGTGGGCAAGAAGGCCGGGGGCAATGTGTTTCTAGAGGATGCCGAGCACGCGTAGCCTGATCAGCCCACCCGCCAGCACGCCAAGCGGCGCAATGGCCACCTGCGCAAGCTGATACCAGATGGGCTGCTGCCCGCGAGCCTGCAGGGCACTGAGTGCGGCCAGCGCGAGCACAATGATGCCCAGCGCGAGCACATGGACGAGCGGATCGGCCGTGCCAATCCACGCGGTGATGTAGCCGCCTGCTCCTCCTGCCAGGAACGACGCGCCAAGGTTCACAATGGTGTAGCTGGCAGTCAGCTTTCCAGTGTCTGCGGCAAGGCTCGGAGCAAGCCCACGCAGCACGGCCCGCAGAGCCAGCACGAACAGCATCACTGCGGCAAAGCCCGCGCCCAGCGCCACGAAAGTGTGCAGCATCACCAAGGCTTTTTCTCCGCTTCCGTGGGCGCGCCCACTTCACCTCGTTCAATGCGGCTGAGAAAGACCCGCGCCAGCCGCGGCTCGCCGGGGTGGCTTTCGCCGTGCATGGTGCAGAGATCAAGAAACTCATTGCAGAGCACATTCGGCTCGCCTGCCTGATACGCAAGTGCCTGCAGGGCAAAGGCCAACTCGCGCAGGCGCGCGGCCTCGGGCCAGGCCGCGCCGTCCTCGCTCAACAACTCAACGTCTGAGAAGAGCCCGCGGCGGCCGCGCGCGCACTCCTCCAGGCAGGCGAGCAATTGATCGGCAAAGACACGGCTCAGCACCTCAAGCTGCGCGGGGTCGATTATGTCGCGCGGGTCCATATATGTTCCTTGGGCGTGTTCCTTGGCGGATTTCGGATTCTGTTAGTGGGCGCGCATGGCGGCTTCCACTTCGTCGGCAGTGTGGGGCAGCGCGGCGTCCAGGTCTATGAGATTGCCGTCCGGCCCAACGAGAAAGTCACACTCAATGCGCACGCCAATCTTCTCTTCGGGAATGTAGACGCCGGGCTCGATGGTGAAGACCATGCCCGGCTTCAGCACGGCGGGATAGTCCGCTGGGTCGTGCACATCAATGCCAACCATATGGCCGAGGCCGTGCAGCCAGTATTTGCCAAGCGGCTGGCCGTGCAGGTCCTTGCCGTGCGTGTTGATGTAGTTGTAGGCCGCGGTGTCCAGCGAGTTGGGGTCCTTGCGATAGAGATCGTTGATGGTGGACTTGCCCACGACGAAGGCCTTGATGGCCGCCTGCTGCGCACCGAGCACGAGGTCGTAAATCTCGCGCTGGCGCGGGGTGAAGTGGCCGTTCGCCGGGACCGTACGGGTGATGTCAGCGGCATACATGGAGTATTCGCATGCTGCGTCCACCACCACAACGTCACCGTCCTTGATGGTCGCGGAGTTCTCGGCGTAGTGCAGTGTGGTGGAGTTGATGCCCGCACCCACAATCGGCGCATAGGATGGCCGCTCGCAGCCGTCCTCCATCCAGACCGCAGTCATCTCGCCCGCGATGGCCCGCTCAGTCTTGCCAGGGTGCACATCCAGCATCATGGCGCGCTGCGCGGCGATAGACGCCTCTGTTGCCTTACGAATCAGCTCGATTTCTCCGCCATCCTTTACCTCGCGCAGGGGCATGGTCAGCTGCGTCACATCGTGCGCCGATGGAGTGGAATCCATGCCAAGCGTCACAGAGTTGAAGCGCACCAGCGCAGCAGCAGGCTGCAAGTCAGGCTGTGTCCACAGGTTCGAGGCTAGCTTGCGGTCCGCTGCTATGACTTTATTCAGCTCGGTGGGCAGCGCCGTCATGGGCTCCACGGCATCCACGCCGGTGGCCTGCGTTACGCCGGGCGTAGCGGCATCTATTTTTACTCCGGTGTACAACTCCATGCGCAGGTTGCGTGTGGGCAGAAAAAGGATCTCTTTGTAGTCGCGCATCGCGCTGGAGTTGTCAGTGGGCCCTACAAGCATCAGCGCTGCGCCGGGCTCATCCCAGCCGGTCAGATAATAGAAGTCCGAGTCCTGGCGATAGGGCATGAAGTCCAGCAGCGGCTCAGGCGCGGCAAATAGCACTGCCACTCCGCCGTGTAACTCCGCCGCCAGCGCAACGCGCCGCGCGTGATACATACTGGCGGGCTGCTTCTCAAGAGCCTGCAAAGCAGGAAGTAGAACAAGCGCAGACAAGAAGGTGAGCACTACGGAGCGGAGCGCAATCATTCCGCTATTGTCGCGCCTGAGGCTGCCTGTCGTAAAAGCAGATTTTGCGTCGGAGCTCGCCGTTAATCCTGCGCGGCACGCAACATCGCACCCAGGCTGCGGTCAACGTCGTCTTCCGTAGTGGCCCATGAGGAGACGCTGATGCGCATGGCGGTGCGGCCCTGCCAAACGGTGGATCCACACCAGCAGGTGCCGTCCTGCTGCAGGCGCGCGATAGTGCGCAGCGTCTTTTCAGGCGAACCAAAGGAGACAAGCACCTGGTTGATGACAACCTCGTTCAGCACCTCGTAGCCTGCGGCGCGCAGGCCTGCGGCAAAGCGCTGAGCATGGCTGGATGTGCGCTCGACAATGGCTGCCATGCCTGCGCGGCCCAGCGAACGCAGCCCTGCCCATAGCTCCACGCCGCGCGCGCGGCGCGAGAGCTCAGGGTTGTAGTCAGAAGGCTCGCGACGCTCGCCCTGCACCAGGTACGGCGCCTGAATGGACATGGCCGCGCGCAGAGATTGCGGCTGACGCACCAGTGCAATGCCGCAGTCATAGCCAATGTTCGGCCACTTGTGGCCGTCCGTCGCCCAGGAGTCAGCCTGCTCAAAGCCGCGCGTCAGGTGGCTATAGGCAGGCGAGGACGCGGCCCATAGACCGAATGCACCGTCTATGTGAATCCACGCACCGCTCTTCCGCGCCTCAGGGAGGATGGCCGCTGCGGGATCAAACGCTCCCGTATTCACATTGCCCGCCTGCAGGCAAAGGATTGTGCGTTCGTCCAAATGCGGCAGCGCGTCGGCACGTATGCGGCCCTGGCTGTCCGCAGGCACACGCAGCACGCGATTGCGCCCCAGTCCCAGCAGGCCCAGCGCCTTGCTCACGGAGGGATGCGCCTCTTCGCCCAACACCACAGTGATGGGCGGCGCGCCGACAAGGCCGTCGTTCTCCACATCCCAGCCAAGGCGCTCATAGAGGGCGTGTCGGGCTGCGGCAAGAGCCGTGAAGTTCGCCATGGTGGCCCCGGTCACCACCGCGCCGCCTGTTCCTGCGGGCAGGTTGAGCAGTTGCCGCGTCCATTCGAGGGCGGTCTCCTCCAGCGCTGCGGCCACGGGCGACTGTACCCACTGGGCGGCGTTCTGGTCCCAGGCGCTCACCATCCAGGACGCGGCCAGCGCGGCGGGCAGGCAGCCGCCGTTCACAAAGCCAAAGAATCGGCCATTATTCTTGGCCACCGTGGCCGGGGATCCGTAAGCATCCAGCAGGTGGACGATCTCCTCAGGGCTCGCGGGCGCCGCAGGCAGTGGGCCGCAAAGCTGGTGCAGGGCAGCGACAGCCTCCGCCGAGGGGGCAACAGCGCGGCCATCCACCGTTTCCAGATAATGGAGGGCGGCGCGGGCCGCATCCTTGAGTCCATGTGTGCGGGAGCCGGCGACTTGGGCGTTCGATGAGGAGGGAGGTATAGCCACTGCTGTCATGGCTGAGTGTAGCATCGGTGCCAGGATGGGATGGCTGGCCAACTCCCTTCCATCCCGCACTTCGAAAACCACTTGCCGGGCCTCACGTTGAATTCTGCCCCAATTTGGAGGTATTCTAAGAAGGCAGACACGTTTGTTCGCCTGAGTTGCTGTGAGTTAGCCGGCTGGCGGAGAGATGAGTGGGCTTACAGCCCACTTTTTATTTGGGTGTAATTCTCAAGATTAACCAGCCTGAAATCTGCACCTTGGACTGGTGGCAAAGGAAGAATGGCGACGCATCTGGACCAAATCCGGCAGGCGGCGGAGCGGGTGGCCGCATCGCATGGTCTGGACGTGGTGGATGTTGAGTTGGCTGGCCCGGCAAAGGAACGCGTTCTCCGGGTGTATCTGGAGAAGAATGCCGAAGGGCGAGAGCGCCTGAAGGCCGAAATCGCAGCCGGAGCCGAGGGTTTGCCGGAGCGGTTGGCCGAGGGCAAGCTGCGGGTGGAGCAGCTTTCCGGGGTCACCCACGAGGATTGTGAGGCCTTCAGCCGCGATTTTGGCGTGCTGCTGGATGTGGAAGACCTGGTTCCCGGTGGGGAGTACACGCTGGAGGCCAGTTCGCCGGGTCTGGATCGCAAGTTGACCAAGCCCGCTGATTTTGAACGATTTGCGGGGAGCCTCGTGAAGGTGCAGACCTTCGAGCCGATCCGTAATAACCGCCACTGGCAGGGGCGACTGAGGGCCGCATCAGGCGAGACCATCACGCTGGATCTGGCTGCGGTGCGGCAGAACAGCAAGAGCCGGAAAACCGGCGTAAGCGCAGTGGAGATTGCGCTGAGCAATATCGAAAAGGCGCAACTAATTCCGGAGATTTAGGTGCTCCAGAAGGCAGGCAGACGAAGGCCCGGCATCGGCCTGCGCCGAAGCAATGCCGAGCAAGTCCGGCACCGCTGCAGGACAACGATTTGAACCCAACGGCATGGCCCAGAAGGCCGCGCCGACTGAACCTACGAGAGAGCAAGCAGAGTATGGCCAGCGCTTTATACCAAACTATCGAACTCCTCAGCCATGAGAAGGGCATCGACCCTGGAATTGTGGTTGGAGCCGTGGAAGAGGCAATTGCCCTGGCCACGCGCAAGTACTACAAGACCCAGGAAAACATGCGCGGGGAGCTCAACAAGGAGACCGGCGAGATTACGGCCTACGTGTACAAGACCGTTGTGGCCGACGAAAGCCAGGTCGAGGATCCTGTGAACCAGATTACCTTGGCAGAGGCCAGCCAGCTAGCCCCCGGCGTCGAAGTGGGCAGCGAGATCCGGCTCTACAAGGACACCAGCCCGCTGGGACGCATTGCCGCGCAACTGGCCAAGCAGGTCATCTTCCAGAAGGTCCGCGAGGCCGAGCGCGATACGGTCTTCCAGGAGTATGCGCACCGGGAAAAGGAAGTGCTGACAGCCACGGTCAAGCGCATCGAGGGCCAGGACATCATCTTTGACCTAGGCAAGGCTGAGGCCCGCTGCCCCAAACGCGAGCAGTCGCGGCTGGAGCAGTTCTCCATCGGCGAACGTGTGCGCGTGGTGCTCATTAAGGTGGACCGCGCCGCCAAGGGACCGCAGGTGATCGTCTCCCGCGCCGCCCCGGAGCTGGTGGTGAACCTGTTCCAGTCGGAAGTGCCTGAGATCTACGACAACACCGTGGTCATCAAGGCCATTGCGCGCGAAGCCGGCGAGCGTACCAAGATTGCCGTGCAAAGCCGCGACAAGGACGTGGACCCGGTAGGCGCCTGCGTGGGCATGAAAGGTATGCGCGTGCAGTCCATCATCCGCGAGCTGCGCGGCGAAAAGATTGACATTATCGAGTACAGCGATGAGATTACGACCTTTGCCGAAAAGGCGCTGCAGCCGGCCAAGGTGAGCCGCGTCTCCATCACGGACCTGGGTGAGAAGCAGCTGGAAGTGATTGTGGACGACACGCAGCTCTCGCTGGCCATCGGCAAGAAGGGCCAGAACGTGCGCCTGGCGGCGAAGCTGCTGGGTTGGAAGATTGACATCAAGAGCGAAGAGGAGAAGCGCCAGGAGGTGGAGCAGCAGATGCAGGCTCTCTCCGGCGGTCCTTCGACGCCCATTGAACAGGTGACGGAACTGGGCGAAGGCATCATCCAAAAGCTGGTAGCCGCGGGCATCACAACCGTGGAAGCGCTGGCGGATATGACGCCAGAGCAGTTGGAAGAGATTCCCGGCATCGGTGAAAAGACGCTGGAACGTATCAGCGTGGCCGTGCGGCACTACTTTGGGCATTTTGAAGAGGGCGAAGCGATATCGGCTGGACTCGCAGCCGAGGCAGGAACAGCGGAGGTCCCGACACCGGACGCTGCTGTGGCCGATGCCGAGGCTGAAGCCGAGAATGCCCGCGTGGTGCTTGAGGAAGTTGAGAGCGTGGCCGCCGTTGCCTCAGGCGCCGAGCCCATCACGCTTGAAGAAGCGGTGGTGGAAAGCTTGCCCGACGCCGATGCCGTGCCGGGCGGGGAAATCGGTGAGTCGGAAAGTGAAAACGAAAGCGAGCAGTCGGGCCAAGAGGACAACGCATAACATGCGCTGCCCTCTTCAAGCCCATTCAGAGGATAATAGAAACATACGCAGCCATTGCCATGAGGTAGCTATGCGCGACTAAGGGCTTTGGGTAGCATTTTGAAAAGAGGCGGATGAGCAAGGTTCGAATCAATGATCTCGCGCGCGAGATGGAGGTCAAGAGCCGCCAGGTTCTTGATGTGCTGGTAGAGCTTGGCCTGGGTGAAGGTAAGACGCACTCCAGCTCAATTGAGGAGCATGAGGCCGACCGGGTGCGCGCACACTTTGCGCGCGGGTCGCGTGCAGCGGCAGGCGCTGCGCCTTCGCGCAGTGCGCAGACGATTACGCCCAAAATTGATCTCTCTCACGTTTCCAAGCCCGGTGACGTACTCAAAGCTGTTCTGGCCAAGAAGCAGGAAGCAGAGGCTGAGGCGCGCAAGAGCCATGCGCCTGCCAAGCCCTCTGCCACGGTTGTAGCCAAGGCCCCGGCAAAGACCGCAGCTCCCGCCCCGGAGGCGGCATCTCCAGCGGCACCCGCCAAGCCGGAGCCGCGCAAGATAGTTCCGCCTGTTCGGCCCGCTCCACCCATTATTTCCGTACCACATGCCCCGGCCATCGCCAGCAAGCCCCCGGCGGGACCCGTGGTGGCCAAGGCCCCTGTGGGAGCGTCCCCCGCGCGGCCTGCGGTGGCAGTCGTTCCGCCTGCCGTGGCCGTTGTGGTCAAGCCGCCCGCGCGCGAGGCCCAGCCGCCTGCCGCCGAGCAACCGCCTGCCAAGCCTGCGGCACCGCCCGCGCCTGTCGCAGCTGCACCTGCGGCTCCAGCCGAGGCCGCCCAACCAGCTCCTGCCGCGCCACCCGCAGAACATCCAGTGCCTGCCGTTACGGCAGCTGCCGCGGTGGAAGAAAAGAAACCGGCGCCGGCGGAAGCTGTCGAGCAGAAGCCCGCAGCTGCGGTCGAAGCGCCTGCGCAAAAGCCCGCGGCAGAGACGGCCGTTCCCGCCGCGCCTGTGCGTCGCGTCGTCATGCCGCAGACTGGCCCGCGTCCTGTGTACAAGGCGCCACCCGTCGCCCCCGGCGCGCCCGCTCCCACGGCACAGGCCGGCGGTCTGCAACGCGGACGCCCCATTTTTGACCGTAGGCCACCCAGCGCGCCCGGCGGCTTTGTCCAACGCACGCCCGGCACTACCGGCCAGTTCCCCGGCGGTCCCAGGCCCAAGCACCCAACGCGCTCTGCACCCGGCGGTTTCCCCGGCGCAGGCGCTCCCGGCGCTCCGGGTGCCCGTCCCGGCTTTGGTGCGCGTCCTGGCTTTGGTGCTCCGCGCCCCGGCTTTGGCGCACGCCCCGGCATAGGCGCGGCACCGCCGCCCCCGGGCGAGGCTCCGCGTTCCCGCACCCCCGCCAAAGGCCGTGGAAACCGCCAGCAGTACCCCAAAACCAAGGAAGGCCCGATGAAGGGATTTGTGCCTCCGCCGCGCTTTGGCGGAGCACAGATCAGCAACGAGCCGCTGCCCATCACACGTGACATTACGGTCACCGAAGGCATCAGCGTGAAGGACCTTGCTGAAAAGCTTGGCATTCGCGCCAAGGACCTGATTGCCACGCTGCTGATGCGCGGCGTGCCGGTCACCGTCAACCAGTCTCTCGACGCCGAGATGGTGAAAGATGTGGCCGCCAAATTCGGCGCCGCAGCCAGTGTCATCAGCTACGAAGAAGAACTGGCCAACGAGGCGATTGAAGAAGTGCTGGAGGCGGAAAACGCCGACGAGCTCGAGGTGCCGCGCGCGCCCGTGGTTACCGTCATGGGCCACGTGGACCACGGCAAGACTTCACTGCTCGACGCCATTCGCGAGACAGACGTGGCGGCAGGCGAAGCCGGTGGCATTACGCAGCACATTGGCGCCTACAAGGTGCGCTTTGCCAAGGAAGGCTCACCAGCCTCGGGCCGCGAGATTGTCTTCCTCGATACGCCGGGCCACGAAGCATTTACCCGCATGCGTGCCCGCGGTGCCAAGGTCACGGATATCGTTGTCATTGTGGTTGCTGCGGACGATGGCGTGATGCCTCAGACGCTGGAAGCCATCGACCACGCCAAGGCAGCCGAAGTGCCGATCATCGTGGCTGTCAACAAGATTGACAAGCCCGAAGCTAATCCCGACCGCGTGAAGAAACAGCTTGCCGATCGCGGCCTCATTCCTGAGGAGTGGGCAGGTGGCGGCGAAAGCAGCACCGTATTCGTTGAAGTCTCGGCCAAGAAGCGCCTGAACCTTGACTTGCTGCTGGAAATGATCTGCCTCGTCTCGGACATCAAAGCTCCCAAGGCAACGCCCGGCCGTAAGGCCGTTGGCTCCGTGCTGGAGGCCAAACTGGACCGAGGACGCGGTGCTGTGGCCACCGTGCTGGTGCAGGACGGCACGCTACGGCTCAACGACAGCTACATCGTCGGCAACACCTTCGGCAAAGTACGCGCCATGTTCGACGATCGTGGTCGCGCCATCCAGGAAGCCGGCCCTTCGACGCCTGTGGAGGTGCTGGGCCTCGAGGCACTGCCCGATGCTGGCGACACCTTCCTCGTCGTTGCCGATCGCGACAAGGCCAAGGGCATTGCGCAGTATCGCAAGATGAAGGAACGCGAAGCACAACTGGCCAAGAGCTCACGCGTGTCACTGGAAGGACTCTCAGAGCAGATTCGCCAGGCTGGCGTGAAGGACCTGCCCATCATCATCAAGGGCGACGTCACCGGATCGGTGGAAGTGCTGGCCGACTCGCTGGCGAGGATGTCCACGGAGAAGGTGCGCATCAAGGTCATCCATTCCGGCGTCGGCTCCATCACCGAAAGCGACGTGCTGCTGGCGACCGCCTCCAACGCCATCATCATCGGCTTCAATGTGCGCCCCGAGCGCAAGGCCGCCGAACTGGCACAGCAGGAGGGCGTGGAAATCCGCCTGCACTCGATCATCTACGAGTTGCAGGATGAAATCCGCATGGCCATGATGGGCCTGCTCGAACCCACGTTTAAGGAGAACTACGTGGGACGCGCCGAGGTGCTCAACATCTTCAAGATTCCCAAGGTGGGCACCATCGCCGGCTGCCGCGTGCAGGATGGCGTCATCCGCCGGGATTCGGAGATTAAGGTGATGCGCGACGGAGAGCAGATCTTCAAGGGCAAGATTGCTTCGCTCAAGCGCTTCAAGGATGACGTGCGCGAAGTCACCAACGGCATGGAGTGCGGCATCGGCGTGGCCAGCTTCAGTGACATCAGGCAGGGCGACATCCTCGAAGCATTCTCCACGGAGAAGATGGCCGCCGACCTCGGCGCGCTGACTTCAGCCAAAGCATAGACCTCAACAACAGGCAGCTAAGATTGGCCCGCCCCTCGTAATGAGAGGCGGGCCAATTTGCTTTGGCTATTCGACGATCTGCAACTGCTGCTTGTCTACCGCATCGGGAATGACAACGTGCAGCGCATGTGCCTGTGCATCGTAGGTGGTTTGCAACATCTGCGCAGAGCCGGCAACCTTTGCCCTGGCCTGGGCAGAGGGCCAGCCGTACACGACAACCTCGATATTCTTCCACCACGGCGTCCAGCTCCCCTGCCGCGCGCTGAAGTTCACCGTCACAGCGTGGTCCGTTTCGTTGCAGGTGAACGACTGGCGCAGGTAGTCGCCCTGCCTGTAGCGGAAGGTGTGCCCGTCGTCAAGATAGAGCGAGCCTTCGCACTGCGGCCCCGGGTAGACTCGCAGTTCGAGCGGCCCATTGGGTGTCTCTTCCGTATTCTGCACCAGCGGTTGCATCGGGAGGATGCTGCCGCCGTGCACGTATACGGGCAGCGTGTCGAGCCTGGGGTGGATCAGATGCGGCGGCGGGAACTTCGACATCGACTCGCCTTTTCTGACCGCAGTCGCAATCTCCACGATGTCCGGCTGGCGCGGCTGTGGCTGCATCTTCTCGCCGGTCCAGAAGTCGAACCACGGGCCCGGCGGATAGGCCACGGCGTAGTCGTCCATCGTGTCCGGGAGGGAAGCGGGAGCAACCAGCAGATCTCGGCCCAGTAGGAACTCCGAGTCCGCGGCGTCGAAGAAGTTAGGGAACTCCATGAACAACGGCCGCACCATCGGCAGGCCCGTGCGTGAGGCTTCCTCGGCAAGCGTGTAGATATACGGCATCAGGCGGTAGCGTGTGTCGATGTACCGGCGGCGAATGGCCTCCTGCGCGGGCCCATGCACCCAGACTTCCTGCGGCAGCGAGCCAAGCGTGGTGTGGTCGCGGAACATGGGATTGAACGCGCCCATCTCGATCCAGCGCGTCAGCAGGTCAGGTTGCGGCGAGCCGTTAAAGCCGCCAATGTCATCACCTACCATGGATATACCGCTCATGCCCAGGTTCAGAAGCATCTGCGTGGCAAGCCGCAGGTGATTCCACGTAGACGAGTTGTCGCCGGTCCACGTGAAGCCGTAGCGCTGACCGCCGGCGAAGGTGGCACGTGTGAGCACAAAAGGCCGCTCATCAGGACGCAGTTTGAGCAGCCCGTCGAACGTGGCTCGTTCGTTCTCCATACCAAGAATGTTGTGAATCTCGGCGTGAGAAGCAGTACGCGTTTTGAATCCCGGCTCCTCGATGCGGTGCACCGTGTCGAGAGGCATGGTCTTGCCCGGTCCGTCAAAGACCGAGGGCTCATTCATGTCATTCCAGAAGCCAGCAACTCCATCTTTCACGAACTGCTTATAGAGCCCTCCCCACCACGCGCGTGTGCTGGCACGGGTAAAGTCCGGAAAAACCGCGGGGCCGGGCCAGACAATGCCAACAAATTCGCTGCCATCGGGATTCTTGACGAAGTTATCGCCGGAGTGGCCCGTGTCATAGGGCATGTAGCCCTGATTAGCCACATGCGCAATATGCAGATCCGTGATGGTCACCAGGTGAAAGTGCTGCTTCTTCAGGTCTGCGACGAAACCGGCAAAGTCTGGAAAACGCTCAGGGTCCACGGTGAACGGCCGATTGCGGTACTGGTAGTCGATGTCAAGATACAGAACGTCCGACGGAATCTTGTCCGTGCGCAGGCGGTCTGCAATCTCGCGTGCCTGCGATTCCGGCGAGTAGCTGTACCGCGACTGCTGGAAGCCGAGCGCCCACATCGGCGGCAGAGGCGGCTTGCCCGTAAGATAGGCGTACCGCTCCACCACCTGCTTGGTCGAGGGTCCATAGATGAAGTAGTAATCCAGCGGGCCGCCCTCGGAGCCGAAGGCATAAGCATCGCGTGTCTGCTTGCCAAAGTCGAACCATGTGCGCCAGGTGTTGTCGAGAAACAGCCCATACGTGCGCCCGTTCGTAATGGCAAGAAAGAACGGAATGCTTTTGTAGAGCGGGTCCGTAGCCTCCTGCGGGCCTACATCGGTATTCCAAAGCGTGTAAGCCTGGTCACGGCGATTGAAGAGGCCGGCCTTATCGCCAAGGCCGTAGAACTGTTCGTCGCCTGGCATCTGCTTGTGCACCGAAAAGCCGCCAAGCTTAAAGTCCGTAGGCCGGCCCACGGCGTCAGCGCAGAGCACATGGCCTGTAAGATCGCTGATCACCAGCCGCAGCGGCTTGCGCTCCACGCGCACGTCGAGCTTAGCCGTGCGAAAACCCACTGCATCCGCATCATGCACGGGCTGCACACGAACGGATGCGGTTCGCGCGGCCGGCAGCACAGCCCACGAGGCGTCCTCGGGCAACTGCGCTCCCGGCGCCACGCGGATACGCACAATGTCATCCTGCAGAGCCGTGATACGCATCTGCGCTTCCCCGGCCTGAATCTGAATTCCGTTTTCGAGGGGGGTTGCGCCGGTAACGGCATCAAGCTCAACTCGCGTAGGCGCAGAGGTTGTGGGCGGCTGGGCCGCCGTGGAGGCAGAGAGTGTGATTGCGGCGAATGCAGTGATGCAAATGAACAAATGGGTACAGCGAGGTGTCATCGGTTTCTCCTGAACCGCTAGCCATGTTACCAATGCAGGGGGCCCTGCAAGGCAATCTTTTCCACCTGCTGTCAGGAAACCAGTGCACGCCGGACCACACAGCTCTTACAGCGGATACTTTTCCGCAGTGATGCAGTGCCGGGCCACGGTCCGGCTTAGGGCAACAGTATCCGCCGGCGTGAAGCGCGCTAGCCGACGCAGGATGGCGAGTTGCGTACTCAGTTCGTCGCCCTCGCCGCAGGCCGCCAGCACGCGCCGCGCCGCCTGCTCTGCCAGCGCCATGCCTTCATCTGCCAGCAGTGCCGTCATGACGGCGGCCACCTCCGCGGAGCTTTTGCGCGCGGCGGCCAACTTCTGCGCACGCACCAGCGCGGACTCCAGCGCGAAGACCTGCCCGATCATGTCGGCAAGGTCGGCCATCACCTCCTGCTGGTCCTGCAGCTCCGTCATGTAGCGCTGGCTCGCCACGCCCGCGGCAAAGAGCGTGACCTTGCGCAGCGCGGCCAGCACCCCAGCCTCACGCTCAAGCGGCTCCCCTGCGCTCTCCGCGCTGCCAAAGGAGGGGGGCTGCATCACCTCGTCCATGAGCTTTTTGATCGCGCC
Organism: Acidobacteriota bacterium; assembly: GCA_021818105.1. GTDB lineage: Bacteria > Acidobacteriota > Terriglobia > Terriglobales > Acidobacteriaceae > Telmatobacter. The sequence continues at coordinate 3,497 of JAKAFB010000029.1, read as the reverse complement.
AAGCAGCGGCAACTGGCCGTTCATGGCGCGTTTCATCAGCCAACCGGTGATGATGAGGCGATTGATTTCGTTGGTGCCTTCAAAGATGCGGTTGATGCGTGCATCGCGATAGGTGCGCTCGGCCGGATAATCCTCCACATAGCCGTAACCACCCATGGTTGCCACCAGCTCGTCTGCTATCAGTGCCAGCATCTCTGAGCCGTAGATCTTCAGAATGGAGCACTCGACCGCGTATTCTTCAATGCTCCGCTGAATGGCGCGCGCATCGTGTGCCTGGCCGGGGGCAAGCTGCGCGAGGTTCGCGTCCATCATGCCGGCGGTGCGATAGGCCATGCTCTCCGTAGCAAACAGCCGTGTGGCGCCGGCGGAAATCTTGCGCTGGATCAGGCCAAACTCCGCGATGGGTTTGCCAAAGGCCATACGCTGCTTGGCATAGTGAATCATCTCCGCCAGCGTGTGCCGAGCCCCGCCCACACAGGCCACGCCCAGTTTGAAGCGGCCCATGTTGAGCACGTTAAAGGCGATGTGGTGCCCCTTGCCGGGCTCTCCCAGCAGGTTTGCGGCGGGCACTTTGCAGTCCTGGAGCACGAGCGGACAGGTGGACGAACCGCGGATGCCCAGTTTGTGCTCCTCCGCTCCCACGGTCAGCCCCGGAGTATCGCGCTCTATGAGGAAGGCGGAGAACTTCTCGCCGTCAATCTTCGCGAAGACGGTGTAAAGCCCTGCAATGCCGCCGTTGGTGATCCACATCTTCTCGCCGTTCAGGACGTAGTGCGTTCCGTCGGCAGTAAGCGTGGCACGCGTGCGGATGTTCATGGCGTCCGAGCCGGAACTTGCCTCGGACAATCCGTATGCACCCACGCACTCCGCCGTAGCCAGCCGCGGCAGATAGCGCTGCTTCTGTTCCGGCGTGCCATACCACACCAACGGCAGCGTGGCGATGCCGATATGCGCGCCGAAGGCCGTGGAGAAGCTGGCGAGCACACTGAGGTGGTCCGTGATGAGTGTGGAACTCACCTTGTCCAACCCCATGCCGCCGTACTCCTCGGGAACGTCCACCGAGGTCAGGCCCAGCTCGCCGGCCTTGCGCAGCAGCGCTTTCACCACGCCGGGCTTCTTGGTCTCAATATCGGCCGCGGCTGGCAGAATCTCCTCGCGGGCGAACTCGGCCGCCGTGGCGGCAATCTGGCGCTGCTCCTCGGTCAGGTCCTCCGGAGTCAAGACGTCGGATGGGTCCCGTATTTCAAGCAGAAAGCTGCCCCCCGTAGCAGCAAGGACAGAAGAGGATGAAAGCGTAGGCATTGCAGCAACAGCCTCCTGACTCTGCCCACCTTACGCCTGTGGCTCAGCCCGCGGCAACTCATGCACTGCCACGCGCGACCATGCTGCATCGCGTACAATTTCGATATCACGGTTGTGGAGGCCACATTCTGTTCGCCGCGCTTGACGCCAGCCTTGATTTCTCCGCCAGCCTGCTCAGCGGTTTGCCCATGCGGTTCGCCGCATGGATGGCTTTTGCGCCTCAGAATGGCCTGCGCCACTACCTGAAGATGCAGTATGCCGACACCACGTTCAAGGGCCTCTACCACTGGAACTGGTTTGATCTGGCGCTGCTCATTCCCTACTTCGCCGTCATGATCGTGCTTTCGATCTACGGCATTCACCGCTACACGCTCTGCTATCTCTACTTCAAATACCGGAAAAACTACAATCCTCACCCGCCGCGCCAGTTTGAGGAGATGCCGCGCGTCACGGTGCAGCTGCCCATCTTCAATGAGCAGTTTGTGATTGACCGCCTCATTGAGGCCGTCTGCTCCATGGAGTATCCCCGCGAAAAGCTGGAAATCCAGGTTCTTGACGACTCAACCGACGAAACGCAGCAAGTGGCCTCTGCCATCGTGGAGCGCTACGCCGCAATGGGGCATCCCATCGTCTATATCCATCGCACCAACCGGCACGGCTTCAAGGCAGGAGCACTGGATGCCGGCCTGAAGGTTGCTAAGGGCGAGTTTGTCGCCATCTTTGACGCCGACTTTGTGCCGCCGCCTGACTGGCTGATGAAGGTCATCCACCACTTTGCCGAGCCGGAAATCGGCATGGTGCAGACGCGTTGGTCGCACCTGAATCGGAATTACAGTCTGCTCACAAAGATTGAAGCCATCCTCCTGGACGGGCATTTTGTGCTCGAACACGGCGCGCGCGCCCGCACAGGCGACTTCTTCAACTTCAATGGCACTGCGGGCATGTGGCGCAGGCAGGCCATCACTGACGGCGGCGGCTGGCAGCATGACACGCTCACCGAGGACACCGACCTGAGCTATCGCTCGCAGATGGCGGGGTGGAAGTTCAAGTACCTGCCGGAGATTGAATGCCCCTCTGAGCTGCCCATCGAGATGACGGCCTTCAAGACCCAGCAGGCACGCTGGGCCAAGGGCCTCATCCAGACCAGCATTAAAGTGCTGCCCATGATGTTCAGGTCCAACGTGCCGCGGCGCATCAAGGTTGAGGCTGTCTACCACCTCACCGCAAACCTCAGCTATCCGCTCATGGTCATCATGACTGCACTGCTGATGCCGGCCATGATCGTGCGCTTCTACCAGGGCTGGTTCCAGATGCTGCTTATAGACGTGCCGCTCTTTACCGCCTCCAGCTTCTCCATCGCCGTTTTTTATGTCGTCAGCCAGCGCGAGTTATTCCCTAAAACCTGGATGAAGACCATCCTCTATCTGCCGCTCCTGATGGCACTAGGCATCGGGCTCACTGTGACCAATACCAAGGCCGTGATGGAAGCCCTGCTCGGCATCAAGAGCGCGTTTGTGCGCACGCCCAAATACCGGGTGGCGCAGAAGGGCGAAAAGTCCCAGGCCGCCAAATATCGCAAGCGCCTTGTCCTCGCCCCATGGATTGAGCTGATCATCGGCGCTTACTTCTTCCTGTGCATCCTCTACACCTTCTCGAATCAGAACTACTTCACCGCACCGTTTCTCATCCTGTTTGTCGTGGGCTACTGGTACACCGGCCTGATGAGCCTGCTGCAAGGCCGCTTTGAGCGCTGGCGCACCGGCGCAAACACCGACGAGGAATCCAGCCCCAAGCCGTTCCCGGTGGGAGTGTAGGTGCATCAACCCCAATCGATTGTCTGGGACCCCGTGAAAGCCCTTCTCAATAAGGAGAAGCACGGCGTGGCTTTCGAAGAGGCGGCGACGGTTTTTCGCGATCCACTCTTGCTGGTTCAGCCTGATGTGGTGCATTCTCTTGATGAGGAGCGCTGGATTGCCCTCGGAAAGTCAGCCCGGCAACTTCTGCTGGTTGTGGTGCATACTGAGAATGAAAACACTATCCGCATCATCAGCGCCCGCAAGGCTGAGCCCAGGGAAAGGAGACGCTATGAGCAGCAGCCGTAAGCAGGTGGCGAAGGGCGAAGACATGCGCAAAGAATACGACTTTACGCATGCGGTTCGAGGCAAATACGCGAATCGTTTTCCAAAGGACGTCGT
>JAKAFB010000104.1:4198-8094 GCA_021818105.1 Acidobacteriota bacterium | reverse complement strand
TCTTCGGGTTGTGCTTCGCCAGCACCTTCGTGATCGCCGCCGTCAGCGTCGTCTTCCCGTGATCAATGTGCCCGATCGTCCCCACGTTCACATGCGGCTTCGAACGATCAAATTTTTCCTTCGCCATAAAAGCCCCAAATCCCTTTCGTCTCTTGTGTTGCCGATTTCAACCCGGGGCGCCGGCGTTCCGGCTCCAGCCCCAAAAATCGTTCCCTACTTCCCCTGCGAGCGGCCGATGATCTCATCGGCAATCATGCGGGGAGCTTCCTCATAGCGCGCGAACTGCATCGAGTAGGAGGCGCGGCCCTGTGTCTTGGAACGAATGTCGTTCACGTAGCCAAACATCTCCTTGAGCGGCACAATTGCGCGAACCACCTGCGATCCGGCCGCATGCTCCATACCCTCAATGCGTCCGCGGCGTGAATTAATATCGCCGATGATGGTTCCCATGAACTCCTCAGGAACCGTCACTTCCACGGCCATCACAGGCTCCAGCAGCACCGGCGAGGCCTTCCTGGCAGCCTCCTTGAATGCAATTGAGCCGGCAAACTTGAAGGCCATTTCGTTCGAGTCCACTTCGTGGTAGCTGCCGTCAAACAGGCTCACCTTCACATCGACCATGGGGTAGCCAGCCAGAACACCCAGCTCCATCGCGCCCTGGATCCCCTGATCGATGGGCTTGATGTACTCCTTCGGGACTACTCCGCCCTTGATGTCGTTGATAAACTCATAGCCCTTGCCCGGCTCGTTCGGCTCAATGCGAATCCAGCAATGCCCGTAGTTGCCTGAGCCACCAGTCTGGCGAATGTACTTGCCCTCCGCCTCGGCCGCCTTGCGGATCGTCTCGCGGAAGGCCACCTTGGGCTCGCCCACATTGGCCTCCACCTTGTGCTCGCGCTTCATGCGATCCACAAGGATCTCCAGGTGCAGCTCGCCCATGCCGCTGATAATCGTCTGCCCCGAATCCTCATCGGTCCGCACCTTGAAGGTGGGATCCTCATCGGCCAGCCGCGACAGTGCCAGCGCCATCTTCTCCTGGTCAGCCTTGGTCTTCGGCTCAATGGCGACCGAAATCACCGGCTCAGGGAAGGTAATAGCGCCCAGCGCGATCGGATGCTGCGGCGCACACAGCGTGTCGCCCGTCTTCAGGTCTTTCAGGCCCACGCAAGCGCAGATATCGCCGGCCAGAATCTCCGTCACATCTTCGCGTTTGTTGGCATGCATCTTCACCAGGCGGCCCACACGCTCCGTCTTGCCCGTGCGCGGGTTCAGCACCATGTCACCGGTCTTCAGCGTGCCCGAGTAGACCCGGATAAAGGACAGCTTGCCGTACGGATCATTGATCAGCTTGAAGACCAGCGCTGACAGCGGCTCATTGTCATCCACCTTGCGCGTCAGCGTCTCCGTCGGTTGCGACGGATCCAAGCCCTCCACGGGAGGCTTGTCCAGAGGGCTGGGCAGATAATCCACCACCGCGTCCAGCAGCGTCTGCACGCCCTTGTTCTTGAAGGCGCTGCCGCAGATCACCGGAAAGACCTTTAGATCGATCGTGGCCTGGCGAATACCCGCCTTCAGTTCCTCCACCGTCGGTATCTCGCCCTCGAGGAACTTCTCCAGCAACACGTCGTCTGTCTCGGCGATGACCTCAATCAGCTGCATGCGGAAGGCCTCGGCCTTCTTCTGCAGTTCGGCAGGAATCGGCTCCACCGAGTACTTGGCCCCCATCGTCTCGTCGTGCCAAACGATGGCCCTCATCTCGATCAGATCCACAACGCCCTTGAAATTCGCCTCTGCGCCAATGGGAATCTGCAGCGCAACCGGGCGAGCGCCGAGACGCTTGCGGATGGTTTCCAGAACGTACTCAAAGTCCGCGCCGTTTCTGTCCATCTTGTTCACAAAACAGATGCGCGGAACTTTGTACTTGTCGCCCTGGCGCCACACCGTCTCAGTCTGCGGCTGCACGCCGGAGACCGAGTCAAACACCGCCACCGCGCCGTCCAACACGCGCAGCGAGCGCTCCACCTCGGCCGTAAAGTCCACGTGGCCCGGGGTGTCGATGATGTTGATACGAAAGTCGCGCCACATGCAGGTCGTCGCGGCCGACGTAATCGTGATGCCGCGCTCCTGCTCCTGCTCCATGTAGTCCATGGTGGCAGTGCCTTCATGCACCTCGCCGATGCGGTGCGTAATGCCCGTATAGAACAGGATGCGCTCTGTCGCCGTCGTCTTCCCGGCGTCAATATGCGCCATAATTCCGATGTTCCGGCAACGGTTCAGAGGGATGGTGCGAGCCACGGCAATTCTTCCTTGCGGGCATCTCCGCCCGCTGTTGTTTCAGTTCCAAGGCCCGCTCTTTCGGGCCTCGTTGCGTCGGCCAATCGCTTCGCCGACCTCAATCCTCGTTTATTTACGCTCCGCGCTACCAGCGGTAGTGAGCAAAGGCCTTGTTGGCCTCGGCCATGCGGTGAACGTCTTCCTTCTTCTTCATCGCCGCGCCGCGACCATTGGCCGCGTCCAGCAACTCATTGGTCAGCTTGTCCACCATGCCCTTTTCACCACGGCCACGGCCGTAGGTGATGAGCCAGCGGATGGCCAGCGATGTACGGCGGTCAGGATTCACCTCGATCGGCACCTGGTAGTTGGCGCCACCCACGCGGCGGGTCTTCACCTCAAGCAGCGGCTTACAGTTCTCCACTGCCTTCTTGAAGATCTTGATGGCCTCTTCGCCGCCACCCTTTTCCTCAAGATTGCGCATTGCCTTATAGAAGATGCCCTGCGCCGTCGACTTCTTGCCGCCCCACATCAATGAGTTCACAAACTTGGTGACCAGCGTCGACCCATACACCGGATCCGGCACCACTTCCCGCTTCGCAATGTGCCCTTTTCTTGGCATAATCCTCAAATTCCTCGCGCTTGCGCGCTGCTTCTGCTGCCCCAGTCCCGGCTCCAGCACTCCGTCCGGGAACCGTTCCTCATCGGCTTACTTCTTGCCCGGCGCCGTGCCGCCCTTGGCGCGCTTGGCCCCGTACTTTGACCGGCTCTGCTTGCGGTTGGCCACGCCCACTGAGTCCAAGGTGCCGCGGACCACGTGATAGCGGACGCCCGGCAGGTCCTTCACACGGCCCCCGCGAATCAGCACAATCGAGTGCTCCTGCAGGTTGTGGCCGATGCCCGGAATGTAGGTGGTCACCTCAATGCCGTTGGTCAGCCGTACGCGAGCCACCTTGCGCAGGGCCGAGTTCGGCTTCTTGGGCGTCTGCGTATATACGCGCGTGCACACCCCACGCCGCTGCGGCGAGGCCTGCAACGCAGGTGACGCCGTCTTGTACCGCGGGGCCGTACGCCCCTTGCGAACCAACTGATTGAATGTAGGCAAACTGAAACTCCTTACCGCAAAAACCTGCTACTTCAATTCATCGGCAGCGCGCAGAACTCTAGGGCCTCCCCTGCGCTCACTCGCCCTCCAGGGCGAGCATACGCACGGAAGCCCGCTTGTTGCTGCTTCGCGTCTGCCTTCGTTCCCACTTCCAGACGAGAGCCGGGACGGTGGCAGGTCGCTTTTCCCTCAAAGAAAAGGCCCACTCCGTTTCGCCGGTTCCGGCCCGCATAGCCCTCCAAGGTGGAGAACGCGCGAGCACCGATGCGATGTTGCCCCTGCCCTTCGCAAGAAAAGAGCCATACTCAGGGGGGCTCAACGCTGGCTAAACCAATCCAGCTTTGGGAAGCGTCCTGCCTGCTTCTGTCGCCTCAGGACGTCCAACCACTTCCGCCGTTAGGACACACGCGCGGAGGCGTTCTTGCGGAACCTTTTCACAATAACAAGAAATGGGGGCGAGGTCAACGAATTCAACCCCACCCCCACTTTTTTCCGAATCCGCCAGTCCGGACTCGTTCTA